>JANPLH010000596.1:0-13411 GCA_031426435.1 Saprospiraceae bacterium
ACCGATGCAAATGGTTGCACCGTGGTTAAGCCATTTACAGTAAATAGTATAGGGGCACCATTATCTGTAGCATCCATTGTCGCAACGAATGTCCTTTGCAACGGAGGCAGCACTGGTACTATCAACTTGGAAATAATTGGCGGAAGCGGAACTTATACCTATACGTGGAGCCCAGGCGGTGCAACAACGCAGGATTTAAGCGGCCTTGCCGCAGGTACTTACAACGTGACAATTAACGATGGGGTGAACCCCGCCATAACTTCGAGCGCAACTATTACGCAGCCCACCACTGCGTTGGCGCTTTCCGCAACCACAACCAATATCCTGTGCTATGGTGGAACAACCGGTGCGGTAAACCTTACGGTAAGCGGCGGCACTTCCCCCTACTCGTATGCATGGTCAACGGGAACCATCACCGAAGATTTGAGTGGGCTTGCGATTGGCACCTATGTGGTGACTGTGACGGATGCCAACGCTTGTACTTCCACCTTGAGCCGGACGATAACCCAGCCTGCTTTATTGGATGTAACGGCCTCCCTTGTTGAAACTAATTGCAACCCCGGCAACAATGGCTCCATTGACATCACACCTTCAGGCGGCACACCGGGCTATACTTATCTCTGGTCAAATGCCGCCACCACCCAAGACATATCAGGCTTAAGCGCAGGCAATTATTCGGTGACGATTACCGATTTGAATGGCTGCCAAAAAATTGCCACTTATGAAATAGAATCTGCTTGTATCGGTGTCGCCAAATCTTTGGTAAGCACGCCAGAGAATAATGGGGACGGTACTTATTCAGTCACTTATGATATTCGGGTGGAAAACAAGGGAACAGTCAGCCTTTCGGGAATTCAAGTAGTTGAAAACCTGCATACCACATTCAGTGCGGCTACGAGTTTTACTTTAAACAGTTTAAATATCACCGCCCAACCTGCCAGCAATACTTGGGTAAAGAATACAAGTTATGACGGCGATGCCACCGTTGGACTTCCAACCGACGTGGACCTTTTGAGTAGCACAGGCAGTCTTTTGATAAATGAATACGCCATTTTTAGGCTGGTATTGACCGTAACACCGGGTTCAAGCCTTGGCGTTTACAACAATTCCGCCTCAGCCAGTGGCCAAAGTGCGGCTGGAAAAACCGCCAGCGACACTTCCCAAAATGGAACAACTGTTGACCCTGACAGCGATGGTAACCCGGGCAACAACAGCGTGCCGACGCCCATTACTTTCACGGAAACCCCTGAAATTGGGCTTGCAAAAACCATTGGCGTCAGCCCGGTAAACAACAACAACGGGACCTATACCTTGAGCTATAACCTAAAGGTTCAGAACACGGGCGATGTAAAATTGTCAAGCGTGCAGGTAGTGGATAATTTGGCTACCGCTTTTCCAGGGCTTACCATTTCGTCAGCAAGCGTAAGTGTTGTTTCACAACCAGCCAGCACGACATTGACCCCGAATGGCAGCTACAATGGCACCACCACTACCACTTTGTTGAGCGGTTCCAATTCCTTAAATTTGGGAGAGTTTGGGGTGTTGCAGGTGACATTGACAGTTGCCTTAAACGGCAGTTTGGGCCCATTCAACAATACTGCAAGTGTCAGTGCGCTCAGTCCGTCGGGCGCAACAACCAGCGACGTTTCACAAAATGGCACCAACGTTGACCCTGATTCCGATGGAAACCCATCAAACAACAGCGTGCCAACCCCCGTGACCTTTACGGAAACAGCCGAAATAGGACTTGCCAAATACCTGTACGGTACCCCAGTCAACAACGGGAATGGCACCTATTCACTAAAATACAGATTGAAAGTGGAAAACACGGGCAATACGCCCTTGAGCAATGTCCAGGTAGTGGACAACTTGGCCACCACTTTCACAGGCTTGACTTTGTCGGCGGTGAGCACCAGCGTCGTGACACAGCCCGCCACTACCACTTTGACGGCCAACGGAAGTTACGATGGCAGCAGCAACACCAACCTACTTTCCGGTTCCAACAGCTTGAAAGCGGGTGAATACGGTATTTTGGAAATAAGCCTGACAGTGCAGCTCTCGGGGAGCTTGGGCCCATTCAACAATACCGCCAGCGCAAGCGGCACAGGTACCGGCGGTACGGCAGCCACCGACAATTCGTACAACGGCAGCATCGTTGACCCCGACGGAGATGGCAACCCGACCAACAATGCCTCGCCAACACCAGTCACTTTCACAGAAACTCCAAGAATTGGTGTGGCAAAAACCATTTCGAGCAGCCCAACCAACAACAATGACGGCACCTATACGCTGACCTACTCCATTTTAGTGGAAAATATGGGCAACGTGCCGTTGAACGCCATTCAGGTCACGGACAACCTGAGCACGACATTCACCGGGGCGACCAACTTTACGGTTACCAATGTTACCAGCCCCGATTTCACTGTCAATTTCCCCGGCTACAACGGCGTTGGGAATTTGAACCTGCTTACTGGCACGAACAACAATTTTGGGGTAGGCGCACAGGGTACTATACTGGTCACGGTCACTGTAACACCTGGCGGCAAATTGGGAACATACAACAACACGGCCATCGGCAGCGGAACCAGCCTCGGTGGTGCTACTGCCACCGATAATTCCTATGATGGCACCATCGTTGACCCGGACAGTGATGGCAACCCCACCAACAACACCAAACCTACACCCGTCAGATTTACGGAAAACCCAATGCTTGGCCTTGCCAAGCGGGTAGTTGGCACACCGACCGACAACCTGAACGGGACCTTTACTGTCACGTATGAAATTTATGTTGAAAATATGGGAGACGTTCCTCTGAACGATATCCATATTGTGGACGACCTGAACGAAACCTTTGCCGGGGCAACCAGCTTTGTGGTCAACAGCAAGTCGAGCTCGACTTTCACCATCAATAGCAGCTACAACGGGACAACCGACCTTGAAATCACCACTGGCGTGGACGACCTTGCGGTGGGAGCAAACGGTACAATTACCCTGGTCGTGACGGTTACGCCAGGCTTATTCAACAAGGTGTTCAACAACGGCGTCATTGGTTACGGGCTATCCCCGGCGCTGAGATTGAGCATGGAAAACTCCACAAACGGCAGTGACCCCGACCCTGACAACGACGGTAATCCAACAAACAATTCTACCCCAACGCCAGTGTCGTTTCCCAGCGCCATTATTGGTGCTGGCAAACGGGTTACAAGCACACCAGCAACTCAGCCGGACGGAACTTACATTATAGGCTATGAGGTTCGGGCAAAAAACATGGGGTATTTTGACCTGTGGGATTTGCAAATGTTCGATACGCTGACCACGGAATTTGGCACCTACGTGGCAGGAACACCAACCCTTGCCGGTCAATATACCGTTTCCACAGCGCCAACGCTTGATTATATTGATGCAGGCTCTGCGCTCACGGTCAACCCTGGGTTCACTGGATCTGGTGCAAACACACAACTGCTTTCACTCAACAGTGGTGATATACTGCAAATTGGCGACAGCGTACGCTTGAGTTTTAGCCTTCGTTTCTTTCCTGCCGTTGGCAAATATGAGTTTAGCAACCAAATGACAGCCGTTGGCGACAAAACAGAAAATGGCGTTGTGGATAGGCAAACCGTTGACCCCTCCAACGATGGCCTTGCAATAGACGGCGACAGCGATGGCATTCCTAACGAAACCTTGGCAAACGAAAACGATAATTGGGAAGATAATACACCCACTATATTCTCCCTCGAAATTTGCAATGATGCCATTGACAACGATGGCGATGGGTTGGTTGACTGCGCCGATATATTGGATTGCCACCCAACTGTTGTCATAAATTATACCGATGCTTCCTGCACTCCCAACGATGGCAATGTGCTATTGGGAGATATGACGACCTTGACTGCCTCCGGGGGCTCCACCTATTTGTGGAGCACAACAGCGACAACTGCTGCGATTGTGGTTAGTCCTGTTTCCACAGCGACCTACACTGTGACGGTGACGGACGCCAACGGCTGCACGGCCACGGCGGGCAGCACAGTGACGGTGGTTCAGCTTCCAGATTTTGCGCTTGGGCTTGCCACTGGTTGCCCTGGAACAGAACCCGAAGTGACAATTGGCTCACTGTCCAATGGCACGGCAGCGCTATCCAGCACACAGGTGAACACTGGAGCTTTCATCCCCTACGATGCCTCCCCTCCAAACCTTACAACAGCCAATGGAATTAACCTGAATGCAACCAATACCATCACTGTACGCAATGAATATGGGTGCCAGACATCTAAAAATATAACTGTACCGGACTTCATTCCCCCCGCTTGTCCTCCGGTGATATTGACCAAAATACCGATGGGAGCTAATTAGGCAAAGCAAGTAAACGCTGTCGCCTCCCCCCTTTTGCGCCAGCTATAATTTTTTTGAAAATATCCCCCCTCGCAGTGTCGAAACTAATCGGCAAGGCTACCGGTGGCTGACGTCCCGTTAGGCAGTGCTATTTTTTTTTATATCAATCTTTTTAAGCAAACTATTTAATTTTAAAAACTCATGAAAGTATTTAAAACGTCTCACCACCGAACATGGCTACAACTCATCTCGGTGTTCATGCTGCTTTTTGTTGGCATGAGGGCTTCCGCCCAAATCACTACAACGGACTGCACGAATACCTATTCGTATTGCGACGCTGACACCGTGAAACTTGAGCCACAAAATATTGTGACTTACACAAACTTTCAATGGTACTCGATCGGCACTCCCGACGTAGCCATCAATGCGGGCAACGCTGCAACTTACAACGTTGACCCAAACCGTTTGACAGTTCCTGGTACCATCTACGTGACCAATACTGGAGGAACGTACATCCTCAAAGCAGAGTACGCTACACCATCCGGCTGTGCCACCAAGAACGATACCATCACAATCAACTTCCTGACAGTACCGGACCTGGTAACCACGACGGACACCATCTGCGCATCTGCGGGACAGAATGCTAACCTGGCCTCTCTCGTGACCGACAACAACGCTGCTGTTGGCACGACGCCAGCCTGGTTCCCGACGCTCAACGATGCCGTGAACGAGACAAACGCATTGTCCAGCACCACGGTCAGCCCATCGGCTACTACGAAATATTATGTCCGCAAGAACACGACAGCCACCGATGCCGAAGGTTCAGCTTGTTATGACATAGACAGCGTCATCATTGACGTTCGCTGCCTCAACTTGGGCAACTTCGTAGCGTATGATACCAATAACAACGGAACTATAGATTCCGGCGAGAATGGAATTGCAGGCGTAACGGTAGACCTTTTCTATGATGCCAACGGCAATGGCTCTATTGACCCATTAGAGCAAACGCCATACGCCACTTTGGTGACTGACGTCAACGGCCTGTACTTATTCCAGAACTTGCCTCCGGGCGACTATTTCGTGGGCATACCTTCCAGTGAGTTTGCTTCGGGTGGCACGCTTGAGTACCTCCACAGCAGTGGCACGACCATCAACGGTGCTGGTGTTTCATCTGAAACCGCACCACCAGACCCTGATGTAGCCTCGACCACTGATGACAATGGCCAGTCCATTAAGACCGGCTTCTACACTGGTGGCGTGCTAACCAACGGTTCAGTAACCCTTAGCTACACCAATGAGCCTACTGGCGAACCAGACCCAGGCAACCTTTCTACGGTGGCCGATGGCGACGACAACCTCACGGTTGGCTTCACCTTCTACGGCATGAGCCTTGGTACTACAATCTTTGCTGACGTCAACAACAACGGGGTCCAAGACCCAGGTGAGGGTGGCATTGCAGGCGTGACTGTACACCTTTATGCTGCCGATGGCACGACCATCATTGCAACTACAATCTCTGACTCGAATGGTAGTGTGTTGTTCACTGGCTTGCCGCAAGGCCAATACATCATTGGCGTTGACTACGGAAGCACACCACTTGCTGGCCAGCACAACTCTGATGATATTGCTACCTCTGGTACGCCTGAGACGACAAATGGCGACGACAACGGCGTGAACCCGGTCGGCACTATTGTGCAAACCAATGTCATCACCCTGACGCCTGGCGGCGAGCCAACCGGCGAGCCAGACCATGGAACCGCAATGGGCGACCCTGCTGTCACCGACAACCCGCTCAACCCGGATAGCAACTCCAACTTGTACGTTGACTTCGGTTCGGTACCAGACTGCCCGACCATCACCAACCAAACGGGTGCGCAGACTATCTGTGCTACCGAAGGTGGTGCTAACCTGACAGCTGATGCAAGCTCAACAGCTGGCAATATCCGCTTCGTGCGCTTTGCTGCCGCACAGATAGGCAACGCCATGTACACTGGTGGCACCGTGATTGCCAGCAGCATTGCACCAGTTGCTGGAACAGCTACCTATACTTTCAGCACTTCGGACTTCCTGAACTCGGGCACTTCGGTCATCACTTACTATGTGTACGCCATCATGGCTACGCCGTCGGCTGACCCGACCTGCCGTCCTTTCCAGGAAATCCAGGTCGTGGTGAATCCGAAGCCGACCGCAGAAGCCGGCGTATCGCTGACGGAGTGCGAGAACGGGCTTGGCAGTGGCCAAGGCAACTTCACACTGACGGATGCCGATGCTGATGTGCTCAACGGACAGGTTGGAATGACCGTGACCTACCACGCTACACAAGGCGATGCCGACAACGATGCGAACGCACTGAGCAGCCCATACACCGCTGCTGCAAGCAGCATTTACGTGCGGGTAGAGAACATTTATGGTTGCTACGCAACGGCTGCGGTCGCCTTGAACGTGAACGCAAGGCCAGACTTCACCCTGACTATGCCGACTACCTGCCCTGGCGATGAGCCAACGCTGGTGATTAGCAACTTGACAAACGGTGATGCCATCTTGTCGCAAATGGACTTGAACGGCGGCGGCTTCAATCCTTACCAGGCCAGCTACGTCTTCACGACGGCTGACGGCCTAGTGTTGGGAGCAACGAACACCGTAACGGTGCGCAATGAGAATGGCTGCGAAACAGTCAAAACAGCGGACGTGGATGACATCGTGCCACTTGTTTGCCCACCGGTGAACGTGAGCGTGAAGCGTGCAGGAGAATAAAATTAGCCATGAAAATTACGGATAGCAGGGTGGCAACAAATGCCGCCCTGCCTATCTAAATGGTGAACGTTTTATCCAATAAAAAGGCCACCGGAGCTGTGCTCCAGCAGTGGGAAATGGCTTCCGGTGGCCCTTTTTATATCAAGCTTTTGTAATTGCTCGAAACCGATTTTGGACACTAAGAATCAAGATTTGCCCCAAACAACTAAAGATAGTTGCCAATCTAAAATGACTGGCATAAGCCATTTATTAAGTACGACAATGAAATTAGTTTAGAAAATTATTTGCGCAAGAGATTGATTATCAGCGCAATTTCTAACTTCTTAATTTCCAATTTCTACTTATGGCCGTTCTGTATCCCTTTGAACAAGCTAGAGAACAAGGATTTAACCATGTATTTAATAAATCACGACATACCAAGGGCGGTTTCTCCAATGATTGGCGAGGTCAAACAATCGTTGTTGCGCTTCGTAATGGCAGTGGCCTTCCTTTTGCTGGCCACCGGAGCATTTGCCCAGCACGACGTGGCCCTCGAGAAAACCGTGGACAGGGACAGTGTTGCCGCAGGCGATATCGTCACTTTTACCGTCCGGGTTTTCAACCAAAACATGACCAATGTTGCCGGGCTGCAAGTGCGAGACACGCTGCTTCCTGGCCTTACTTATATCAGCCACATCGCCCCTGCTGGCACGACTTACGATATTTCAAATGGTATTTGGAACATCAATTCCCAGCTCAACGCCAACACCCCCGAACTGATTTTAACCATACAAACACGGGTGGAATGGGAAGGCATGTACATGAACATAGCGGAAGTAACTGCCCTGGCCGGCACGGATGTGGACAGCCAGCCCGACAACAGTGAACTTTTGGAGGACGACATGGACAAGGCTTGCGTTTCCGTCCCCATCACCATCTGCTCCCAACTCAACGACTCAGTCTGGGTGACGCTCCTCCCGATGTTCACCGACATACAATGGTACAAGGACGGCGTACTGATTCCCGCCAACCAAGGCGGCACACAGGATACATTTTACATCACATCAGCTGGGATTTTTGCATTTACCGCTACGCAAAACGGGTGCCCAACGCTGACCTGCTGCCCCGTGGTGGTCAAGGACAGTTGTTATGATTTGGCGCTTCGCAAAACCTTGGCAATCGGACAAAACGGAACAGTCACTGTGGGTTCTCTCGTTGATTTTAACCTTGAAATCTTTAACCAGGGCGACTTGGCTGCGCATAGCTTTTCCATTATTGACCAAGTTGACCCCAATTTTTTCGCCCCTTTTAACCTAACGAACAACCCGCCGGGAACAACTTCCGGCGATGCGACAATCCCTTACACCTGGTCTTCAGTCGGGCAAAACGGGAAGGTGACGCTGAATGGCAAACTTTCGCCGGGCGAATCGGTGCTACTGCCCGTGACACTTAAAGTGGTACACGGGGGCCTTGCCACCAACTTTGCCGAAATTGATACCGACGACGACCGGGACGTGGACTCCCAGCCCGAAAGCCAGGAGCAGGACGCCAATGCCGATAATTATGTTGACAATGAAATCAATAATGCAAATGGCGACGAGGACGACCACGACGGCGCCACGCTGACCATCTTGGCATCCAGCCTCGGCGATTTCGTCTGGAACGACCTTGACCACAACGGCCAGCAAGACCTTGGCGAGCCTGGCATATCGGGCGTTATCGTCCATTTGTACAGTGCCACCGACAACCTGTTGGCCGCTGACACCACGGACGCCGATGGGGCTTATTTCTTCGATGATTTGCCGCCGGGCGATTACTATTTGGTGTTCCAATTGGGCACCCTGCCCGCCGAACATCAACCAACCTTGACCAACACGGGCGATGATGCTTCGGATAGCGATGCCGACGATACCGGCACCACCAATGTAGTGACTTTGGCTGCTGGCGAAACCAACACTACGCTCGACTTTGGCGTGGAGCTTGGCTTGTTTGACCTGGCGTTGCTGAAAGCAACAACGACCACCGAAGTCATGCTTGGCGATACGGTTACCTACACGATAACCGTGTATAACCAAGGCGAAGTAACTGCCCACAACGTGACGGTGACGGATTACCTTCCAGATGGGCTTTTGTTCAATGCTGCATTGAACCCTGCATGGAGCGCTGTCCCCACTGGATATTCGACCCAGTTGCCCGGTACGATACCGCCTGGCGGCACAGCCGCTGTAGATATTTTGCTGATAGTTGACCCAGCTCATAACGGCAATACCATCCTGAACACTGCCGAAATCTCATTTGCCGACAATGACAACAACCCTAACAACGGCTTGCCCCAAGACGGTGACAGTACCCCCGATGACGATGCGGTAAACGATGGTTTTGGAAGCGGCCAGGAAGATGATATTGACGAAGCTCCTATTCAAATCGTCCCAGCAGGGGAATTCGACTTGGCTTTGGAAAAAACGCTTTCACCCGGCCAGTCTGCTTTGGTGGATATTGGCGACGAGGTTTCCTATACCATCAAAATCACCAATGAAGGCACGCTGCCTGCCTACCATATTGATGTCAATGACAATATTCCAGCGGGCCTGGCGCTAAGTCCCAATGAAACCAACTGGACGATGAGCGGCACAGGTATGGCCACCTATGTTTTCCCTGGGCCACTCCAGCCAGGGCAGTCGGCTTCGATTGAAATCCTTATGGTGGTGCTCTATGGCGCATCGGGCCAGCAAATCACCAACGTTGCGGAAATCACTTCCGCAGAAGACGATGACGGCACGGTTTATACCGACCTCGACTCCACGCCAAACAACGGCAACCCAGATGAAGATGATATTGACGGAGAGGTCATTGAACTCATTCCGCATGACCCTACTGGCTGGATTTACTGCGATAAAACGGGAAAAATAATCACCGGTGGCACCATCACCGTCACTGGCCCGAATGGTATTCCCAACAGCCAAGTGAACATTGTTCACAATGGCTCGCAGGGCTATTACGAGTTCTATACTAATGGCACTCCTGGTATTTATACCCTGAGTTATTCGCATCCACTTAGCTTCCCGCTCAGCCCCAACTGCCCGCCTTTAGCTGGGCCGTTTGACCCAACGGGTTTGCCAAGTCCCGTGGTGCTCGGTTCGGATACGCTAAACAGTGAGTACATTGCTGACAAGTCATGTGGGAGCAACCCTTTCTATTTGTCATTTTTTGTTCAACCTGGCGACCCCATTATCAATCACAACAACATCCCTGTTCGCTGCATATTGATTTCATCCATCGTTTGTGACGATGCCAACCACAACGACATGTCCGATGCCGGCGACCAGCCCATTGCGGGAGCCACCGTTAACCTCTATCTCTGTGGCAATCCGAACACGCCCATTGCCTCGGTCATAACCGACGATGAAGGAAATTACAGTTTCGATGGGCTAAGCCCCGGCAGCTATATGGTGGGCTATGATTTGCCGCCCGGCATACGCCCTGTATCCACGGGCGTTATTGATGCCAACGGTTTTTCGGCCTGTATCAATTTGACTTGGGGACAATGCGATACCAATACTGTTATCTGCCTTTATGAATGTCCCGACGTGGACGCCGGGCCGAATTTGGCGCATTGCAACAATACAGAATCCAGCCAGTTAAGTGCCTCGGTGCCTTATGGTACAGGCACTTTCACTTGGTCGCCAACGGCTGGCCTGAACAACCCGAACATCCCCAACCCTATCGCAACACCTGCTGCACCAACGACTTACACCGTCACTTTCAACGATGGCAGGGGCTGTGTGGACACCGACGCCACGAGCATCAGCATCGGAAACCCATCGCCCATCCTGAGCTTTACGCCTTGGGCGGACACGACCATTGACTGCACAAGTCCGCTCAATCCTTTTTCACCACCGACCTTCGCCGACGGCTGCGACGACAACCTGATAATCACGCTTGACAGCACCGTGACGAACAACCCATGCGGGCGCACCATCATCCGCACTTGGACGGCCACCAATGACAATGGCAACTCCGTCAGCTTTACGCAGACCGTGACAGTACAGGACAATACGCCGCCCGTTATGACCGCCAACCACGCGTTTTTTGGCCAAATCATGCATGGCGACACGCTGTACGCAGACTGCACCCAGATCCCATCGCTTGATTCGCTGGGCTTTTCAGCATTCGATTTTTGCTCCGCAACAACGACCAATTTTACGGAGAACGTGACCCAAGGCAACTGTGCCGTGGATGGCTTCCTCCAGTCCCGCTACTGCGGCTGGACAGCCACAGATGCCTGTGGCAATACGGATAGCCTTTATTTCTGGGTCATCATCAACGATAACTTGCTGCCCACATTGGCGGGCGTTCCAGCCAATATTGACATGCCCTGCGGCCAAGCTGCACCGCCAGTCGCCAGCGTGACGGCCTCTGATTTGTGCAGCGGCAGCCTGCCTGTCACATTCAGCCAAACCCAAGCTGGTAGCGGCTGCGCCACCACCATCACCCGCACATGGTCGGCAGTAGATGCCTGCGGCAATATTGTGACAGCAAGCCAAATCATCAACGTTTCAACAGACAACCAACCACCCGTTTTGGTAGGCATTCCAGCCAATACGAGTGGCACCTGCGGCAATATCCCGTCAATCCCCCCTTTAGGGGTCGGGGGTATAAGTGCTACCGACAACTGCGATACGGACGTTCAAATCAGTTTCAACGAAAGCCTTTCGGGCGGCGCCTGCAACTATGTGCTAACCCGTACCTGGACGGCCATCGATGACTGCGGTCTTACGACGATACGAACCCAGACCATCACTCTGACCGACGACGATACGCCCGTGCTGGTCGGTGTGCCGACCTTTACGACGGCAAGCTGCGGCTACGTGCCTGTACCGCCCGTCCTGACCGCCACCGATGGTTGCGACAACAATGTGCCAGTTACGTTTACCGAAACTCAAGCTGGCACTGGCTGTAGCTTCACGCTCACCCGCCGCTGGACGGCCACCGACGATTGTGGCCATACAGCCACGGCTACACAGGTCATCCATGTGGTGGACGACCGTGGGCCTGAAATCAGCGTGACGGCACCTGCCCTCACTTGGCTCAGCCATGGTGACACCATCATCCGCCAGTGCAATCAGGTCTTCTCGCTTAATGGCAGCAATGCCACAGCGGTGGACGCATGCTGCTCCGCACCGCCTACGATGGTCTTCCAAGAGTTCGTTACGGCGGGCAATTGCCAGACTGACGGCTTCATCCAGCGCATGGTGTGCGGCTGGGTAGCTACCGACTGCTGTGGCAATGTGGATAGCCTTTTCTTTACGGTCATCGTGACCGATACGATACCACCCAAACTTTACGGCGTACCCGCCGACTTGGTGCTGCCTTGTGGCCAAACGCCATCTTCCACGCTGCCGAATGTGGTGGCCCAGGATGCCTGCACGAACAATATCCCGGTCGTGTTCACTACCAATACCGTGAACATCCCCGGCGGCTACATATTGACAAGAACTTGGTCGGCAACCGACGGCTGCGGCAACGTGGGCACTAAGAGCCAGACCATCACCGTCACCCTGACAGATGTGGTGCCGCCTTTACTGGCCAACGTACCACCGAATCACAGTTTGAATTGCGGAGCAACGATACCGCCAGCTACCCCTATCGGAGCTGGAGGCGTCACTGCCACCGATTTTTGCGATGCAACACCGACCATTACATTCAATGAAACGAGCAGCGGCAGTACTTTCTGCCGAACCATAACGAGGACTTGGACAGTCACCGACGATGCTGGCAACAGCAGCACGGCCTCGCAGGTCATCACCGTGGTGGATGGTGTAGCGCCCGTACTGGTTGGCGTGCCAGCCAATGCAACGGTATCTTGCAGCAGCATCCCAGCTGCCGCAACTGTCACAGCTACGGACAATTGCTCGACCAACGTGCAAGTGACCTACAACCAAACGCAGCAGGGCAGCATTTGCAACTATACCCTGACCCGCACTTGGTCAGCCACCGACGACTGTGGCAATCAGACCGTTGCGCAGCAAATAATAACGGTCAACGATTTGGTGCCTCCTGTATTTGCTGGCGTTCTGCCACAAAACTTGACATTGGCTTGCGCAAGCAGCTTACCTGCTCCCGCTACGCTGACTGCAACAGACAATTGCACGGCAAACGTGCAGGTGACTTATAACCAAACCCTACAAGGCAGCGGCTCCACAGGAGTAAACTGCAACTATACCGTGTCCCGCACTTGGACGGCGACCGACGCTTGTGGTAATCAGACCGTTGCGCAGCAAATCATTGCGATAAATGATACGGCTCCACCAGTATTTGCAGGTGTTTTGCCGCAAAACATGGCAGTGAC
>JANPLH010000597.1:0-3072 GCA_031426435.1 Saprospiraceae bacterium
ACCCCAGTCAGGAACCCATCTTGCTCCAACTCACGAAGGATGCCTTTCAGGAATACGAAGCGTACAAAGTCAATGTCGAGCAAGAAATCATCAACAGGTCCGACGATGAGCAGATACAGTCACTGTATGGCAAAATCATCAGCTATGCCCTCCGCATTGCCGGACTGCTCGAACTCATGGAGTTTGCCTCCAGCAACGATGAACGCTCCATCGGGCTGCTCACCCATGAGGACATGGCCATGCTGAAGGTGAGCGCCAACAGCGTGAGGCAGGCCATCAAGCTGGCTGAATATTTCACCAGGAACAGCCTCAAGATTTTGACCCGCACCGAAGACCCTACCGCAGCCCTGCCCCACAAACAGCGGCACCTCTACGAAAAGCTGCCCAATTCCTTTACCAGTGGCTTCGCCGTGACCGTGGCCGTCAAATTGGACATCTCCGAAAAGACTGCCCGCCGCCTGATACGCGACAAGGCACTTTTCGCCCAAAACAAAAACGGGAGCTACCGCAAACTTTATACATGAACCAAACCACTACCGATATGAAAAAGTCAATAAAAATCCTGGGCTTCGAGGACGCCCGTGGCACCTGCCTACAATGCGGCACTTCATGGTCAGGCCAAGATGCAGCGCTCGATGCAATAACCCACCATGATGCGACAGGACACCGCGTCCGGGTGGCACAAACCATCTGGTGGGAAAGGTCGAGGCAGGAAGCGGCATCCCTGCCCATTGTCGGCACACAGTTTCCAGCAAAGCTTCCAGTCCAAAAATCTTGAAAAAATGACCAAGTTGACCACATATGGATTATTTGCTAAATCATCCCCATAAGCCATTGGTATTCAAATATTTGCGAAGCAATTGCACGGTTGCATGGCGGTCAATCAGCGGTCAGTACCGGGACAATTCACGGCCAAAACCTATCAGCATACGAAGCTTGAAACACAAAGTTGAACCCAATGAATGACCACAAAACGACCACCAATTGACCATTGTTTTGACCACAAAAAACCGTCACAAATATTTGATAATCAACTATTTGTGAAATATTCGGTCAACATGGTCAAAAAACACCCCAAAATACCTCTCCCAATCCCCCAATTCCAACCAAAAACCCAACCGGGAAATCCAGCGATTGACTCATCCTTCTTAATCATTTTACCATGTTCAACTCAATGAGCAAGGCCGCATACCTGTTGGCCTTCACTTTGATTTCAATGTCACAACCGTTGGGGGCACAGCCAAACCTCACCACCAGCCCCGTCAGCGACCAGCTCGTCAAGGCCTTCCTCAACGCCCGGTGCAGTTGCAGCGCCCTGGACACTGCAGAACTGCGGCCCAACGCAAAGGGCAACCTGCACCCCAATTCCTATCGCTCCCACTTCGTCAATTCCATCTACACCGAGGTCGATGGCAGCATCCCGTTCCAGGTGTACTACGCCGAAAAACAGGGTGGCCAGCTCTACCTAATCAACAAGGGCTATTGCCGCAACATCTCCACCCTCGTGCCCATCCCACAGCCCGGCTGGTACTTCGTCCGCTACTTCCACGACGCCAAGCCCGCCCTCATCGAGGTGGACGCCACCACGCCCACGCTCAAAGTCCGCTCCTTCGGAAAATGCGAGCTGCACGATTGAACCTTCCATTGTTCACCAAAACTCAAATCGAAATAAGCCATGAAGAACTTAATCACGACCGCCATTTTTTGCTTTTGTTGCTCCGCAATTTGCGCCCAAACCTTTCCCTACGACCTCGACGGACGGGGGAGCGTGGACACCGCCACCGCCGCATTGCGGCTACACCGATTCAGTGACCACCTGAGAACCTTCGGCCTTGACACCGTCATCGTGGAAGTCTATTTCGAGCAGCGGAAAACGACCAAGATGCCAGAAAACTCAATCATGGCCTACAGGTCCGATTGCGTCCAAACCATCCTGCTCCACACGGCCATCGCAGCTGGGAGCTACTTCTACCCAACGACCCGAAAGGACGGCAGGTACATCCTATACTTTTTCCGAAATGGCTGCTTTGTCGAGTCGAGCTTCGACACGCTGCCGGATGGCACTACCAGCACATTCTTCGGGGTTTGGGGCAAGTGCGGGCCACCCGAAAAAACCACCAGAATTTAGTCATCAGTATTTTGGGAAATCCGTCAGGCCGTGCCAAATCCTGTTTGCCGAATGGCAGGGAGGCACGGCCTTTCATTCTTGCCTGCCGTAGGCAGGTTCATCACAAATCCAATCTCCTTTCTATGAAAAAATTCACCACCATCGCCATGCTCACATTCCTTTTTTGCTGCGCAATGGGCGCACAGACCGCCGTCCGGTGCAGCTATTTCATGACCTTCGGATGGGGCTGTACCTATCCCGGCATGTTCAGCGCCCAGTTCAGCCCCACGGAAAGCACCCTGACTGTAACGCCAGTCCCCGGTTCTTTTGCTGGCATCACCTCAGTGGCCGTATATACGGACCTCACCTGCGGCAGCTTGCCAATTTGCACCCACCAATTTCCCAAACCATTCATCAGCAAAACAACCATCCCGGAGGCTTGGTGGGCTTGCGCAATGGAGGCGCAGCCGCTGTTTATCAAAATCTGCTGGTTAGAAAAAAAGCCTGGCGTGACGAAATAAGGTAGGAATAAAAAAAGCCTGGCATTGCTGTCAGGCTAGAAGAGTTAATTAATTTAAAAAGACGTCCAAATATACACCTAAGCGAATACATTTGCAGAATAAACAAAGAGAAATGGCAAAAGGGACTGAAAAAAATACATTCCAGCGACTCAAGGAGGCTCTACCACACGGATTTTCATCCATTGTTGTTGAACGTCTTGCCGCAAAGGGCATTACCATCACCGCCCGTACTGTCCAAAATGTCGCAAACGGAAAGCACGGAAATCCAGATATCGAAGCCGAGCTACTCGACATCATAGCTAACCCACCAGTTAAAGACAAGCCCAAATCTGATTTTGAGTTAAAAGTTGAGAAAGCACTTTCCGAAAAAGGCCTCTAGCTAATCCACCCGCACCACCTTCAACGGTATTTCCGCCCCGCAAGGCTGACGGGGCTTTACAGTGG
>JANPLH010000598.1:0-14168 GCA_031426435.1 Saprospiraceae bacterium
GTCTTTTTTGGCAAAGGCGTGTTCAGCGTTGCCCGTTCGTTGGCGTGGTTCAGCACGTAGAGGTCAAGGTCGCCATCAAGGTCGTAGTCAAGGAAAGCGGCTTGGGTGGAATAGCTGGTGTCGGCGATGCCGTAGGTTTCGGCCTGCTCAGTGAATTTCGGATTTCGGATTTCGGATTTCGGATTGCCGCCGTTGTTCACAAATAGCAGATTCCGCCGCCGCTCCGGTTCCGTATGACCGGCCACACCTACATAAATATCCAACCAACCGTCGGCGTTTACATCGGCCACGGAGACGCCCGTACACCAAGCGGTTGTTTCCAAGCCTGCCTGTTTTGTCACGTCCTCAAATTGAAGTTGGCCTTTGTTCAGGTACAATCGGCAAGAGGTCTCGTTTCCCGAAAAGAAAATATCCTCCAGCCCATCGTTGTTGAAATCGGCGATGCCCACGCCGCCGCCATTGTAATAATAGACGTAGTTGAGGATGTTCAAGCTGTCGCCCTCGGCGAGGTTGTTGGCGAAATCAATGCCCGTGCTGGCGGGTGGGAGCAGTTGGAACAAAGCGGGTTCAGCCCTTTTGCAACTGCAAAAAAGGAGTGGAAGGAAAAAATATGTGGTTTGCCGAAGGGCCATATTTGTTATTGAGGTATTGGGATATTGAGTTATTAGGAATAATACCCCAATAACTCAATATCCAATACCATTATTCTTCCGTTGACATTGAAGGCGGTGCGTCGCCCTCCCCGCTGCCCCATTTTTCGTTCGGTTTTGGGCCCATCGCAAGCACCAGCTTGCCACCATCCACGAGGTCTTTATGGTAAAACCATGGCTTCGTCAGCGGCTTGCCATCCAACGTGGCAGACTGCACGTACTTGTTTTCCTTGCTATTGTTGACCGTTTCGATGGTGAAAGTCCCGCCGGGATAATAGTTCGGGTCGAGGTGGATAGTCGCTTTGTCGAAGAGTGGGCTGCCGATTTCGTAGGTCGGTTCCACGTCGCAGCCGCCCCTCATTTCGAAGAGGCCCATGGCGCTCATCACGTACCAGCCGCCCATTTGGCCTTGGTCTTCGTCGCCGGGCCAGCCGTCCATCGGGCCGGCGCCGTAGAAAACTTCCATGATTTCCCTGGCCCATTTTTGCGTGAGCCAAGGCTTGCCGGAATAATTGTAGAGGTAGGCGGCTTGCATGTTGGGCTGGTTGCCATGGTTGATGGGCAGCACGCCCATTGCCGCCAGGCTGTTTTCGTCGGTGTATTCGGAATTGAATTTCCATTTGCGGGACTCCACGAAACCTGCCTCCAGGCGGCGGTTGAACTCGTCTTTCCCCATCAGTTTTATCAATCCTGCCAAGTCCTGTGGCACAAACCAACTGTATTGCCAGGCATTGCCCTCCACCCAGCCCTGTCCGAGGAAGGTGGAGCAGCAGTAAGGCTCGAAGGGCTTTTTGAAACTGCCGTCTGCCAAGCGCAGGTTCATGTAGCCGACGCTGCTATCCCAAATGTTTTTGTAAGAGTTCGCCCGGTGCTTAAAGTACCAGTAGTCGTCCGTTTTGCCCAGCGCCTTGGCCATTTGGCTCACCGCCCAATCGTCGAAAGCGTATTCAAGGGTATTGGAAACGGGGCCGTATTCGTGCGGTACATAGCCGTATTTCAGGTAATCATCCAGCCAGCGGTTGCCTGCAAAACCACCGCCCCGGTGTGCCACGCCCTGCTCCATTTGGTTGTGCTTCATGGCTTCGAAGGCATGCTCCGGGTCATAGTATTTGTGGATGCCTTTTTGGAAGGCGCTGACAATCAGCTCAATCTCGTGCGAGGCAACCATGATGCCGGAGTATTCCAGCCCCTCTGGGCCTTTGCAGAGCCAGCCGCCCTTGTCGTAAAATTCGAGGAGGGAGGCCGTCCATTTGTCGGCCAGTTCGGGCGTGGCGAGCGTCCAGACCTGGTTCAGGTTCCAGAAGGTGTTCCAAAACGCATCGCCGCCGTACATGGGCAGGTCGGGGTTTTTGAGCTGCTGCACCTTCTCGTACATGTCCACGTACTTGCCGTTCACGTCGCTGTAAATCGTGCGCCCGACATAGACCCGGTAGAGGTTGGTGTAGAATTTTTTCTTGTCCACTTCGTCCTTGCCCTCGATTTCGATGACGCTGAGGAGGTCGTTCCAGACCTTGCGGCCATGGTTGCGCACCGCATCAAAATCCCAGCCGAAGGGCTTCGCAATTTCCGTGTCCAAGTTTAGCCTTGCTTGTTCGAGGCTGACGAAGGAAATGCCCGTTTGCACCAGTATCTGCTCGTTTTCCTTGGTCTTGAAATGGACGAATGCACCAAAATCGCCGTGGTCCCACCCGGAAAAAAGCTTGGTCACGTTGCGCTGCACGCCGTCCCTCGTCCAGCCGCCCATGTTGCTGAACGGCTTGTTGAAACGGATGACGAAAAACAGCTGGTACTCGTTCCAGCCAGCGCCCCGTAGGCTTTGCTGGAGGGAATAGCCTTCAATTTCCGTGTCGCTGACTTTGGTGATATGCGCATCGTAAAGCTCTGTCCCATATTCCGATTCGATTTGCAGGTCAATCATCACCCGTGCGCTGTCGGACTTGGGAAAAGTGTAACGTTGGAAGCCCGCACGGGTGGTCGCCGTCACCTCCGCCTTGATTTTGGTATCGTCGAGCATCACGGAGTAGTAGCCTGGAGTCGCCACCTCCGTCTTATGCCGGACGCGGGAGCGGTAACCGCCGTCGGGGTCGTTTTCCTTGCCTGGCTCCACTTGCAGCGGGCCGAGGGTGGGCATCATCAGCAGGCCGTCCATCGTCCAAGAGTGGATATGACTGAACCCGGCGATGTTCTCGATTTCATATTCGTAGCCCGCTTTCCAGCCTTGGCGCTGGTTGTCGGGACTGAGTTTCACCATCCCGAAGGGCATGGAGGCACCGGGGAACTGCATCCAGCGGCTGTCGTGGTTGCCGATCATGCAGTCCACGTAGTCAACGGGCTGCTTCTTGGTTTGCGCTGCGCAAAATGAGGCGGCAAAAAGGAGGAATATGGTTAGGTATCTGCTCATTGTTTGTTTTGTCCTGTTTGGTGATTCACCATGCCCGCTCAATCTCCTCCAGCGTCTTCTCCTTCGTCTCTGGCACCTGCGACCACACGAAAAAGAACGCCAGTAGCGACATGCCGCAGAACACCCAGAAAGTGGCCGCAGCACCTACGCCTTCCAGCAGGATGGGAAACATTTGCGTCACCACGTACACGGCAACCCAGAGCGCAAACGTGGCCACCGACATGGCGACGCCCCGCATTTTGATGGGGAATATCTCGGAAATTACTACCCAAGTCACTGGGCCATAGCTGGCAGCGAAACAGGCGATATAAAGCAGGATGAAAATCAGCAGCCCGTAGCCCGTCCAGCCGTTGTGGAAGGCCAGCCCGACCATGCCGAGGCTCAAACACATGCCCGCCCCGCCCCAGAGCAGCAGTTTTTTCCGGCCCATTTTATCCACAAAATGGATGGCGGCAAAAGTGAAAAGCACGTTGACGACGCCAATGATGATGGTCTGCTGGAAAGCGGATTCGGTTCCCGTGCCTACCGCCTTGAAAATCTCTGGCGCATAGTACATGATGGCGTTGATGCCCTGCACCTGCGAAAAAATGCAGAGCACGATGCCCACGAAAATCGCCTTGCGGAAACGGCCGGTGAACAGCTCGCCCAAGGTGCCTTGCTCCTCGTGCAGCGTGGCTTTCACTTCTTGTAAAATCTCGCCCGCCTTCGCATCGCCGTTGATGCTCGAAAGCACGGCCAAGGCTTCTTTTTCACGGCCTTCCTTGGTCAGCCAGCGGGGGCTTTCCGGCACGAAAAACAGCGCCACCAAGAACAAGACTGCCGGAATCAGGCCCGACGCCATCATATAGCGCCAGCCGTATTCCACGTTCCAGGCTTCATCACCCAAGCCTTGAATCAATGTGTTTACGAAGAAAATAACGAGGATGCCAATGACGATGGCGAGCTGGTAATACGACACCAATTTGCCCCGAATGGAAGCGGGTGCCAGCTCGGTGATGTAAAGCGGCGACACCATCGAAGCCGCACCGATGCCCAGCCCGCCAATAAATCGGAAGATGGCAAACTGCGTCAGGTTTTGCGGCACAGCTGCCCCGATGGCAGAAATGGCAAACAAGATGGCCGTCCAAATCAGCACTTTTTTCCGGCCATATTTATCACTGGCCCAGCCTGCGCCCATTGCCCCGAAAATGCAGCCGATGATGGCACTGGAGGCCGCCCAGCCCTGCATGGCCGTGGTCAGTTCAAACTTGGTTTTCAAAAAACCAATGGCCCCGGAAATGACCGCCGTGTCGTAGCCGAAAAGCAGGCCGCCGAGCGCCGCTACTGCCGTTAGCAGATAGACGGTGCGCATTTTGATGGTGTCGTTGTTGGTTGGCATATTGTTGATTTACCCTGCCTGTCGGCAGACAGGGATTTTTTGATTTTTAATTTACGATTGGCCGTCACCGCACATACGCCTTCAGCGTCCCGCACTCCTTCCCCTCGCTTTCGCCAAAAGGCCGGATGGTGTACTCTCCCACGCTGGCAGGCACGATAAAGGTCTCGGCATAGTGTACCATGAACGGCTCGAAAGTACCTGTCGGGCTTTCGACGATGACTTCTCGGCCCTCCACGAGGTTCAGCACGTTCAAGTTTCCGCTGGTGTCGTGGTGGACTTTTTGGGTGAACCAATGTCGCCTAGTTTCGATGAATTCGGTTTCGTACAGGCCCGTGCGCTCCTCCCGCCAGCCATCGCCTTCGGCAATTTTATCGACGCGGTTGAGGAGGTTTTTGGCCACCCAATCGGTCGTACTGTTCCATTCGATGTTCTGTTTGCCGTGGCCGATATTGATTGGCCTTGGCAAACCGTCCATGCCGAGGCGGCCCCAATCCCAGAGCTTGAAAGTGAAGATGTACGGCGTGGCGCTGATTTCCAGCACCATGCTGTTCTTCCCAGAGCAATGCACCGTGCCTGCTGGAATCAGCACATGGTCGTGCTTTTTGACCGCCCATTTTGCCACGTGCTTTTCGGCATCAAAAACGCCCGTCTGCTGCGCTGCTTCCAAGTCGGCAATCATCGCATCGGATTGCACGTCTTCGTTCAAACCCAAGTAAACACAAGCATCTTCCTTCACGTCGAGCATGTAATAGCTTTCATCTTGCGTGTAAAACATGCCGAAATGTTCCCGGATATACTCCGTCAGCGGATGGACTTGCAGACTCAAATTGCCGCCGTCCATCGTGTCCAAGAAGTCGAAACGGATGGGGAATTCTGCGCCGAAGCGGGAAAAAACATTTTCACCGAGCAGGTTTTTTGGTTGGTAAAAAACGGCGTTGATGGAAGGAATCTCCATCGTCATTTTCCCAAAATCGAGCAGCAAGCTGTTCTCTTCCGGTACGCAATCGAAGCACCAGGCATAGTTCACGGCGGAGCGGTCGAGGTCGCAGACTTCCTTCATCCACTGGCCGCCCCACGGCCCTGGGTCGAAGAACGGCACCACCCGGAAGGGCTGCGCCGCCGTTTGCCGTAAGGCCGTTCTCACCGCCTCGCCCGTTGCCATTTTTGGCTGGCTGCGCAAATTGGTGTCCAGCACGAAATCCCATCGCTCCATCAATTGCCTTTTGAGGCGGTCGGCCACCCGCCAGTCCACGAAATAGGCTCGTTTGTATTGCTGCGGAAATTCAAGGTCGTGGTTATTGGCACCGAGATTGGCGACCTCGTGCCTTCGCATCCGCAGTTGGATTTCCCAGCGGGCCATGTCGGCGTAAATGAGCAAATCCCATTGCTCCGCAACAACCGATGCGCCCGTGCCATATATGACGGTGACGCCTTCCGAAGCTTGGAGGCGGCTTTGCATCGCAGCCAGCTTTTTTTCATCAAAAAACTGCTCGATGGTCAGTCGGGTCATGTAGCCGAAGATGCGGTCGTCGGTGACGTCGGGATGGGTGAGTTGGTCAATCTTCGCTGCGCTCAAAAATGCGTCCTGCGCATGGAAAAAAGCATTTGGGCAAAGTCCGTCAGCTATGGCGGCCATAATTTCGGCATCGTCCACGCCGGGGTATGTTTCGACGACGACGACGGTTCGCTGCTTGCCACGGGCAGCTGTTTCAGCATGGATTTCTTCAAAAATAGCGGGCCAGCCTGACCAGCAATCCTGGTCAAAACCGGAGATTTTTATGCTTGGAAATTTGTCGTAGTTGGGTTTCAAATTATCGAGTTTGTGCAGTTGTGCATTTATCAATTTATTGCGGAAGCCAAATACCCCATCCCCATCACACCCGCCCAATCTGGTTCCTGAGCAGCCACTACCTCCACGGCGTTTGCTGGCAGCCAAGCGGCTTGGTTGATTTTATTTTGGATAAAGGGCAGAATCACGTCCGCACTGTGCATCACCCCGCCTCCGATGACCACCCGCTCCGGGTCATAGGCATAGACGAGGTTCAGGATGCCCGCCGCCCAAGCTTCGAGGCTTCGCTCCCGCACAGAAAGCGCTATGGATTCACCTTCCGCCGCCAATCGAAATACCGCTTCGAAATCCGGTTTTTCTTCTCCGGCAAATGGGCTTTCTGCAAAGCCGGGGTGTCGTTTCAAAATGCCCGGCAAGGCCCACGACGATGCCTCGCTTTCAAGGCAGCCAATGTTCCCGCAATTGCAGCGCACCCCGTCGAAGCGGATGATTTGGTGGCCGCCGAGGTTCCCAGCGAGGTAGTGGCTGCCTTTCAACAGTCGCCCATTCATTAGCGCCGCCGAGCCTACTCCCGTGCCGATGGTGACCATCACGAGGTTGTCCACGCCCGTGCCAGCGCCATGCTGCCACTCGCCGACGAGGGCCGCCCGTGCATCGTTTTCCATGACCAGCGGGGCATTCCATTTCGCCTTTGCCCAACCGACGAGGTCGAGGTCGTTGGCATCGTTGTACTTCACATATTTGTACAGCAGCCGCATCCGGTCGCTGTCCACGATGGTGGGGAAGGCCATGCCGATGCCATCCAAATGAGGGATGCCCGTTTCCTTCATCATCTTGCCCACCTGTGCCTCGATGATGGGCAGTACAGCAGCAAAGCTCTCGCTCGATGGCACTTCAATATTGGCGGAGGCGAGCAGTTGCCCGTTTTCCAGCAAGCCAAATTTTATCCGAGTTCCACCTAAATCCAAAGCGATGACGGGCATAAAGTGCTTGTATTGGTTCGTTAAAACTTCTCTAAAAAGCGGCAGCGCCGCTGAATATTTGTAGCTACCAAGTACGGAGTCGTCGAGGTGCGGAGCACCGAAATATTACGGTGCTCCGCACCTGAATCCTGCTATGGTCAAAGTCCTACAAAGATTTTGCGGCGCTGCCGCTTTTGCTTGGACTTCAATATCCCGGATTCTGCGGCAACAAATTCTGGTTCAAGTCTATCTCCCCTTGTGGCACTGGAAACAGGTAGTGAAAAGCTTGTGGCTGAACCCCCGGTTTTGCCAGTTGCACAAGTTCATCCAATTTCCCAAACCGCACCAAATCAAACCAGCGGTGGCCTTCTCCGACGAACTCCCAACGGCGTTCCAGCAGGAGCGCATCCTTGAATTCTTGATAGGAAAGTCCCGCCAAATCTGGCAGGATGTCCAGTTCCGTCGTGCCGTTGAACCTGGCCCGCTTGCGCACTTGGTTGATGGCATCGTAGGCGTCGGCAGTCGGGCCGTTGTTCAGTTCGATGAGGGCTTCGGCCTTCATCAACAGGATATCGGAGTAGCGCAGGTAAGGGAAATCGTGGTCGGTATTGCCGGCAGTGGGTTCGTTCACCCGGTCCCAGTATTTCTGGATATGCGGCTCAACGGTGGTGGTCGTTCCGTCCACGTTGTTGATTTTGGTCAACAACGTTACCTCCCGGCGGCGGTCTTGCGGGTCGTAGCTATCGTAGAGGTTTTGGGTGGCAACCTGCCAACCTTGGGCGTTCACGCCGGGGATTTGTCCAGTCAGTTTAATTGGTAAAAGCCGGACGTTGAACTGGCCCGCTTCCCAAAAGGAAATGCTGTTGTTCGCTGTGCCAAAACCAACGCTGAACAGGGTTTCTTTCCCATTTTCATTGGGCACTCTGAATGCCTCAGCGTAGTCATCGTAAAGCCCGTATTTACCAGAATTGATGACAGCATCGCACTGTTCAACGCATTTTTGCCATTCGCCCAGCGTGAGATAGACTTTGGCCAGCAGCCCGGTTGCAGCGCCTTTGGTTGCCCTGCCGAGGCCGTTGCCGGGCGAGTAGCTTTCGGGCAGGTTTTGCTCCGCAAACTGCAAGTCCTTAATGATTTGTGCATACACATCCGCCTTCGGTGTGCGGGGCGGGGTGATATCGCCTTTCAAAGTCAAAATCAACGGGATGTCGCCAAACCAGCGCACGAGGTCGAAGTAGAGGATAGCCCGCAGGAAACGGGCCTCGCCGAGGCGGCCATTCTTGAATGCTTCATCGGCCTTCACGTTTGGGATGCCATCAATGGCGAAATTGGCGTTGCTGATGCCCTTGTAGGCCAGCGCCCAGAATTCGTACAAAGGACCGTTCACAGGCCGGTGCGTGAAGGTCGCCAACTGCTCAAAGTCGGTGATGGCAATCCTGTTTTCCATTTCATCGGCGGCCAGGCCCATTGTCACCCAGTAGTTGCTGAAATAGACGCCGCCGAAATTCGGTGCCGAACTGGTTGCGTTCAAAATGGCATAAACAGCATTGACGGCTGCCGTGGCGTCGTTTTCTGTTTCAAAGAAATTGTCCACGAACACCTGGTCCTTGGGGTCTTCTTCGAGCAAGCCTTTGCAGGCAAAAAAGCCGATTGCAAGCAGCAGGAAGAGAATGGAAATGCGGATGTATTTTTTCATCGCAATGATTTGTTTGACACATTAAAAGCCGCAGAGCAGCCTGCCCCTTTGGGGGCGGAATATTTGTAGCCGACAACATCAGGGTTCGTTTAAGGTGCAGCGCACTGTAATATTACGGTTCGCTGCACCTTAGACTAGTTGGGTTCCGGTTTCTACAAAGATTATCGGTGCGCTGCACCTTCAAGCCACAAAGCGGCGAAACCTTCATAGTCTTTTAATTTTTCACTAAAATCCCACCTGAATGCCGCCAATTATCGTCCTCGCCAGCGGGTAACCACCGTAGTCAATGCCTTGGAGGAGGTGGCTCTGACCAAAGGCGTTGACCTCTGGGTCGTAGCCACGGTAATCGGTAAAGGTTTTTAAGTTGTTGACGCTGGCGTACACCCGAAGCTTTGCCAGCTTCGATTTTTGCAGCCAAGCAGCAGGCAGATTGTAGCCAAACGTGATGTTTTTGATACGGATGAAGGAGCCGTCCTCCACTTGCGCATCGCTGAAAATATTGCGCTCCGACGGGTTGATTTTCGGGTACTTGTCGTTGGGGTTCTCTGGCGTCCAGCGATTGTCATAGAACTCCTTTAGCACGTTTGTCTGGGCGTTCAGGGAGCCAATTTCAAAGAGGTAGGCGTTCACGATTTCGTTGCCTTGCACCCCTTGTATGAAAACGGAAAAGTCAAATCCCTTCCAGGTAAACTTATTGGTCATGCCCCAGGTGAAATCGGGGTTGGCATCGCCAATGATTTGGCGGTCGGCTTCGTCCACTACGCCGTCTGGCTGGCCAGTGAGGTTGCCCTGTGGGTCACGTCCATTCAGGTCTTTGTATTTGCGGTCGCCAGCTTTGGGGTTTTGCGCCTTGAGGTGAGGGCTGTTCGCTGCCTCATCGTCCGATTGAAAAAGGCCGTCGGAAACCAAGCCGTAAAACGTGCCGATAGGCTCGCCTTTCCGCAGAATGCTCCAGCCCGCAGGCACCGTCAACACACCCGGAATGAAAATGTCCTCCCCGCTGGAAAGCTCGGTGATTTCGTTGCGGTTGATGGAGAAATTCAGGTCCGTTTGCCAGTCGAATTCACCCGTCGTATTGCGGGAATTTAGCGCCAGTTCCAGGCCCTTGTTGCGCAAGCCACCAATATTGAAGAGTGCGCCGCTGAAGCCGGTTGTGGTGGGCAATGGGGCGAAAAGCAACAGGTCGGTGGTCTGTTTTTGATAAACATCGAAGGTGGCTCCAAGCCTACCTTCGGCAAACTCAGCATCCAACCCTATATCCAACTGCGAGGTGCGCTCCCATTTGAGGTCAGGGTTTGGGTACCGCAGCGGCTCCTGCCCGATATAGGCCTCCGTGTTGTTAAAAGTGCCCTGGCCGATGACGCCGACAGTAGCCAAGGAGGCATAGGGGAAAATCTCCTGGTTGCCGATGACGCCGTAACTGAGGCGAGCCTTGAGAGTTTGGAACAGGCCGAGGTTTTTGACAAAATCCTCTTCGTGCAATTTATAAGCGATGGCACCCGAAGGAAAAAAGCCGTATTTGTTGTTCTTTCCGAACTTGGAGGCACCGTCCATCCTGCCGGTCAGTGTCAGCAGGATTTTGTTATCAAACGAATAGTTCACCCGCCCAAGGTAAGAGACGATGCCCCATTTTGACTCGCCAGTGCTGGAAGGTTGTGGGTTGAGGGCGCTGCCGATGCTGTGCCACCCGGTACGGTTGTCAGGAAAATCAAGTGCAAACGCAAACAGGCGCTCCGAATGGAAAGCTTGCAAACTGGTGCCTATCAAGGCATCGAAAGTATGGCGGTTGCTCAGTTTTCGGTTGTAGGTAAGGGTATATTCGGTGAGCCAACTCAGGCCGTCCACCGTTGCCACCACGGCATCGCCGTTGTTGGGCAGCGACCTTTTCAGGTAATTTGGGACAAAACGGTTGTCCTTCACCGAAAACCCGTCCACACCAGCGGTGGCTTTGAAGTCAAGCCCTTCCGCTATTTTAAAGATGCCATAAAGGTTGGCGATGGCTCGCACGTTGTTCGAAATATTGTCGGTTTCCAAGGCGTCTGCCACGGGGTTACCGATGTTCCTGCCCCGGTCATCTTCGAGGGTATAGCCGCCCGCCACGGTGGAGTCAAGCACGGGCAAGGTGGGTGTAAACAAAAGCGCAGAGGTCGTAGCGCCTGGGAGCAGCGTACCCGTGCCAGCGCTCTGTGCACCCGTGAGTACCCCCCTCGATTTGATATAGCTGAGGCTGACGCTGCTGCCGACTTTGAAGCGGTTGCTGATTTTTTGGTCCAAATTGGTGCGGAAGCTGTACCGCTCAAAATCGGAATTGATGATGACACCCTCTTGCTTGAAATAGCCGCCACTGATGGAAAACTGGGTGTTTTCCGAACCGCCCAATGCGCTCAATTGGTAGCTCTGCATGGGCGCTTGCTGAAAAATGGCCTTTTGCCAGTCCGTTCCTTCCCCAATTTTTTCGGGTATCAAATACCGAATGTCGAAGGGCAGCCCCGATTCCTCACTGAACTCGTTCATGTAATTGGCGAACTCTTCGCCGTTGAGCATGTCCAATTGCTTGGACACTTCTTGGATGCCGTAATAAGTATCAAAGGTCACGCTCGATTTACCAGACTTGCCCCGTTTGGTGGTTATCAAAACCACGCCATTGGAGCCACGGGAGCCATACAATGCCGTTGCGGAAGCATCCTTCAATATCTCGATTCGCTCGATGTCCCCTGGGTTGATGGAAGACAAGCCGTTCAGCCCCGAACCAGCGGTGCCGCCCGCGTTGGTCTGGCCGTTGTCGCTGGTGATGAGCATGCCGTCAATCACATATAGTGGTTCGTTGCCAGCATTGATGGAACTGCTGCCCCTGATGCGGATGGAGGTTTCGCCGCCGGGCCTACCGCTCACTTGCGTGACCTGTACGCCTGCTGCACGGCCTTGCAAAGCTTGGTCGAGCGAGGTGGGTGCGGTGCGGGTAAGTTCCTCGGAAGATACGGAGGATACCGAGCCGGTGAGGTCGCTTTTTTTGACAGTGCCGTAGGCCACCACGACCACGTCCTTGAGCAGTTGCGAGGAGGATTCCAGCACTACGTTGATGACCGCCTCATTGCCCACCACCACTTCCTTGACCTCATAGCCCATGGAGGAAAATACCAGCGTAGCACCTTTCCCAACGCTTATTTCATAGGTGCCGTCCACTTCGGTGGTAGTTCCGTCCGAGGTGTTTTTGATGAGGACGTTGACGCCAGGAAGGGGCAGGCCATCTTCGGAAGCAGTGACTGTCCCGGTAATTTTTTGGGCTTGCGCAGTTAGGCTAACACCCAACAGCAGCAGCAAAATGAGGAAATGACGTTTCATGTTTTTACCAATTAGTTGTGATGGGATATTGGGTTATTGGGTTATTGGGTTATTGGGATATCAATTGCTATGTAGATACTCCCATAATTTCCCAATTTCTAATTTCCAATTTCCCCTTCCTACCCCCTCGCTATATCAATCGAATAACTAAACCCGTCGCCTTTATAATAGACCTTGTTGAATTCCACCATTCGCCCATCTGTATCGCTGACAATGCGCTGGCGAAAAAGCAGTGGGTCACCGATTTCAATCCCAAATTTTTTGGCCAATACCTCTTCCGCACTGATGGCACTGATTTCTTCCCTCGAAACGGTGACAATGACGCCAAAATCTTCTTCCAGCATTTGATAAAGTGGCTTGGAGAAGTTTTCCCACCCAGTCATTTTCAGGCGGGGTTGAAACCAAGAAATGGACATCAAGCTCGGCCCGTCCGAAGTGCCACGAAGCCTTGACAATTGCACGAGTTTGGTGCCTTCTTTTATGTGCATCGCCGCTGCGACTTCCTCGTTTGCGGCCACGATTTGTACGTCCAATTCAAAGTTCACCACCTCGATGCCCCGTGCCTTCATTTCATTGGTGAAACTCCACCAACTGTCCAGACGGGTAGGTATGCGGCCAGCTGCGACCTTTGTTCCAACGCCTTTTTTGCGCACCAACAGCCCTTCGTTGACCAATTTGGCGATGGCGTGCCGCACCGTGTTTCGAGCCACACCAAGTTGCTCCGCAATGTCCACCTCCTTCGGCAAAAAATCGCCGTTGCGGTAGGTAGGCTGTTCAATCAGCACCCGCATCATCTGCTCCACTTTATTGTGCAGCGGGGCTTTGCTTTCGGTGTCAATTTTGATTTGCAAGAGTTGGTATGTTTAAACATAGCGAAGGTAGGAGAATTCTGGAATTGCCAAGTTTATTAGGAGAAAATAATTACGGCTTAGCCAAAAATCAAGGCACAAGCGGAAGTTAGTAACCAGCGGATTTGGCCAAACGCATGAATCAATATTGAGATTTTTTCCACAAAGCTTTGATTGGCAATATCTTGGGCGTTAGTCAATAAAATATTTGTCTCAGCTTGTTCCAACTAAAAGTTTCGCCTATAACTTTGCATCGTTCTTATCAGCGTTCAGCAACTTTCCCTCATCAATCATTTCTGGTCAACTGGGCTTTCCTCGCCCAAATTTCACTTGCAAGCTTTTCATTTTTTGGTCTCTGGGCAACGCCCATTTCTCACACAACAACATTAAAAATTCAATTGGAAAAAGCTGCCATTCTTTTGGCGCAGCAATTCCGAATAGCTCCCCTGGCACGGCCAAAGGACGTTATCATCGCCTGTATCCATTGGAAAAAAATGGTGCTTAGGCAATGACAGCCCCTGGCCACCAAGTGGCAATTGGGCCGCACAGGATGGCTCATAATCTAAAAGTAAGTTTTTTGGTAAAATGGTTTCGGGGCGGCAGCATTGGCTGCCCCCTTTTTTTTTCGTGAAAATTCTACCTTTGGCCGCAGCAAGGAAAAGGACAAAGGGCAAAGTAAAATTTGAGGCATTGCCATCCATAATCGCTTCAATAGTTGGCCAGCGGCTTTCACTTGCAACAAAACGAAAACAAACCATGTCAACAAAGAACAAGTACCTCCTTCCTTTTGCGCTAGTAACCAGCCTTTTTTTCCTCTGGGGCTTCGCCATTTCCATGCTCGATGTGCTCAACAAGCATTTCCAGGAAACCCTAAACATCAGCATCGCCGAATCGGCCTGGGTGCAGGTGGTCACTTTTGGCGCCTACTTTCTTATGGCGTTGCCAGCTGGGTATTTCATGAACAATAGTCCGTGCAGTTTAAGCCCGGAAATTTGGTGAATTAAAAAAGGTCGTGAAGTTTTGCGTTGCGACACCAAAACTCACGACCTATGGACAGTACCCAATGGATACTGGCGTCAATATTCGAAAGAATGGACGGCGC
>JANPLH010000599.1:0-13940 GCA_031426435.1 Saprospiraceae bacterium
GGCCACTGGGAAGACAACTGGCAGCAGGGCGAGGGCAAGTTCGTCTTCACCGAGGGGCACGAGTATTTCGGGCAGTTCCAACGGAGCCAGTTCCACGGCAAGGGCGTCATGCGTTTTGCCAACGGCGACAAGTACGACGGCGACTGGGTGGCCAACTCACCGGAGGGCCTCGGCACCTATTCCTTCCATACCGGCGACCGCTACGAGGGGCAGTTCCAACAAGGCCGCTTCAATGGCAAAGGCTCTATGTTTTACAAGAATGGCTCCCGCTTCATAGGCACCTGGAGGGACAACCAGAAGCACGGCAAAGGCAGTTTTTACGATGAAAACGGCAAGGCAACGGCAGGCGAATGGGTGAACGGCAAATCGAGGAGCGGCACGGTGGCCAGCGACGACAACGTGGCAATCGTTACACCGAAAGCAGAGGCACCTGACGAGGACTCTGCCCCTGCCTTCGACCCACAGGTGAAGGTCTGGGCGGTGGTGGCGGGCGTGGCCAATTACGAGCACATGCCCGCCCTGCGCTATACCGACGACGACGCCTACCATTTCTATGCCTTCCTGAAAAGCCCCGAAGGCGGCGCCCTGCCCGACGACCAGCTCAAGGTGCTGGTGGACGACAACGCCACCCGTGACAACCTGCTGGACGCCTTGCGCAGCACCTTCAGCAAAGCCGATGAAAACGACGTGGTGCTGTTCTATTTCTCCGGCCACGGCATCGAGGGGGCCTTTGTTCCGGTGGACTTCGACGGGTACAGCCACCGATTGGAGCACAGCGAAATCCGGCATATTTTGGAGCAAAGCCATGCCCGCCAGAAGATAGTCATGGGCGACGCTTGCCATTCTGGAACGCTCATCAGCGGGCAGTTCGTACCCGATATGCTGGCCGCCAAGGAGCCTACCGTCGGCGATATGCTGAACAAATACTACAAGGCTTTCGACAATTGCGAAAGCGGCATGGCGCTGTTCATGTCGAGCAAAGGCGCGGAGGTCTCGCTGGAAGACACGGGCTTGCGCTCCGGCGTTTTCAGCCATTTCCTCATTAAAGGCTTAAAGGGCGATGCCGATACCGACAAGGACAAAATCGTAAGCATCACCGAGCTGTTCGGATATGTGAAAAACAAGGTGAGCCACTATACCGCTGGCGCACAGACGCCCGTGCTTACTGGGAAATATGATGGAAAATTGCCGGTGGGAGTGGTTAGGTGAGAAGGTATGGAGGTATGAGGCATGTAGGTATGTGGGGCAAAAATATCCATGTTCAGCGGGGCTGGGCATGGGTGTTTTTTTTTGACTATTTTTTTTCCATCCCAACCTTTTAACGTTCTTCCCCGTCTATGACATTAATTTGACAGACTGCCGTCATTTGCTATATAATGCCATTGGCCGCTTGTTTCCGAGGCATTTAACAATGAAATTTGCAGGAAACAAGTAATAACGGTTTTACAACTTCTTTACCTCAATAAATCCTGAAACCCCTTTTAAACCTGCAACCGCTTTATCCATTTTCAGCATGACGAACCGATACCTCCTTTTGGCTTTTATTGGCTTTGCATTTTTGCTGGCAACCAACACCGCCTGCAAAAAGGAGCCAATAGACAATAATGACAATGGCTACCCCATTCAACTTACTGCCGAAAAGCCCAATCGGAACATTGTGCTGAACTGGTCGGAAACCAAGGTCTCCAATTTCCTGAACTACGTCATCGTGCGGTCAACAAACCCCATTCCAGATGACCCAACGCCTACCGGCAACATCATAGCTACCATTGATGACTACCGGACTATTAGTTTTGAAGATGCTACTTTTCCATTTACCGAATTCGTTTATTATAAAGTGTATGCGAAAATAGGCGACCGTTTCCTTTCCAGCCCCACAGTCAAATTTGAAAACAATATCAACCTGATAGATATACAGGTAAGCCGAGTGCTGTACGACACCGAAAACGATGTTGTTTTTCTTTTTGACCCCAACAAAAACAACCTCTATCAATACGATTATAAAAATGGCGAAATCAAAGAAAAGCTGAATTTCCCTGGTGTTTTTGATCTGCGGCTCGCCTTGGGCGACCACGGCAACGGCAAGGAGCTATATGTCGCTTTAAGTGGCAGCACGGATATTCGGATTTACAATGCCGAAAGCTTGGATTTGATAACCACGATGAACGTCGGCGGTAATGTGTTTTCCATTGCCTCCGGCGACAACGACCTCCTCTATGTCGCTACTGACAACTGGCAGCGCAGCTTTTCGGTTTATCAACGCTCCACCAAGTTGTTAAAAAGTGCGGACAATAATTTCGCAGGAAACGGAGACGCTGTAATGAAAGCAGTTTCGGACGATGGGCTTACCGTCATCAATGTCTCCTTTAATATCGTTGTCAAATATAAAATAAGCAGCCAAGGGCAAATTTTGGACATTAGCAATACCTTTTTAAATGGCAATTTCTTTGGGGCTATACAGAATATACCAGCTTCAAATGATGCTCAGTTTTTCATACCTGATATCACAGGCACTATTATGAACCTTGACCTGGGGGTACATGCAAACCTCTCCACCAACAGTTTTCTCTTTTTCTCGGATATTATTTTCTCGGAAAATGATGACAGGATATGGGGTTTACAAGCCAATCCAAGTGAAATAATAGAGTTCTCTTTTCCAACGGTAATAGAAAACAAGCGCTTGCCCCTTAATTATCAACCCGTTCGGGCCATTCAAGACAGCGGCGAAATAATCGTTGTGGGCCTTGTGTTCGATGGATTGGGCGGTGCTAAAACCATTGTGGATAGGCTGCAGATTGAGTGATATTGGGATATTGGGATATTGAGATATTGGGATATTGGATGAATAATAGATAATGAGCGGAATATTTTTATATTTGGCGACTTGATTAGCAAGGTAGTCAAGTTAGGAAGAGATTTAAAGTACAATGATTCTAACTTAACATGATATACTTGAAGGATAGGACACAGATTAAACAGATTAAACGGATTTTCACTGATTTAATCTGCGCAAATCCGTTTAATCTATTTAATCTGTGTACTATTTAATCTCGTTCAGCCTTACGGGCGGATAATTAAAAGCATGAAAAGATTATTCATCATATTCATTACGCTGTTTGCCTTCGGCAATGCATGGGCGCAGGAGGAGGCAGAACCTGTTAAGTTGCACACGGAAATCGGGGTGCAAACCAATGCGTTATTCGGCAGGCTCGTGAACGCTAGCGACAACGGCTTGGAGCAAAACCCTTATCTGCTCACTGGCAAATTAGTCTTCGGCAACCTCGCCATCCGGGCTGGCATTGGCGGCCAGCACGACAAGCAGGTGGACCGGGTGGATGGCTTCGCTAATACGACCACTACCCTCAAACAGCGGCTCGACCTGCGCCTGGGAGTGGAGCGCCGCATGTCCCTCGACGACCGCTGGCAGGGCAGCCTCGGCCTCGACGTGGTGGCCAATTGGACACAGGACAAAACCATTGAGGACAGCGGCTTTGACGTGATTACCGACACCCATGACCTCCAGTATATCGGCGGTGGCCTGGCCCTTGGCGTCAAGTACCAAGTGACCAAACGCTTGAGTTTCGGAACGGAAGGCTATCTTTACTACACCATTGGAAAATTAACGGACGGTGAGTTCTTCAAGAACTTTCCCGTCTCAGAAGATAAAATTCAAAAATCGGATATCAGCAATATTAGAGTCGGCTTGCCCGCTGCACTGTATTTGATTTTGGAGTTTTGAATTGATTAGACATTAGACAATAGACTTTACAAAAACAGTAACCAATCTAATGTCTAATGTCTATTATCTAATGTCTCTTTTCGACTTTCTCACAACCATCACAAATTTGAGCTTATGAAAAATTCCCTTCTCTGCTTCGGTTTTGTCGCTGCCTGTGCAGCGCTGCTCGTGGTTAGCTGCCAAAAAGACGAGAAGCTGCCCTATAAGGGCCAGCAACTCAAGCTGCCAGCCACCACTTTCAACTACGCCAAACCCGATGTGCCCGACCACTTCAGAGGCGTCGTAGTGGCATCCAAGTTCGGCGTGACGGACGAGGGCGCTACCCTTGGCAGGGTGCTTTTTTACGACAAAAAACTGTCAAAAAATAACTCGACGGCCTGCGCCTCTTGCCATTTGCAGTCCAACGCCTTTGCTGATATAGCAAAAGGCAGCCTTGGTTTCGATGGCGGCGTGACGCCCCGCAACTCGCTCTCCATCGCAAACGTGGCCATGCAAAAAGGCTTCTTCTGGGACCTCCGGGAAGACAACCTAAAGTCCATGGTGCTCAAGCCCATCAAGAATCACCTTGAAATGGGCGTTGAGGATTTTGACAAATTGGAAGTGAAACTGGCTGGCACGGACTATTATGCCGACCTTTTCAAAGCCGCTTATGGCGACTCGGAAGTTACCACCGAGCGCATCGCCGATGCCATGACACAGTTCCTCCGTTCCATGCTATCCACCAATGCACGAGTGGACAATGGCCAGGCACAACCGCAGCTTTCTGCGCAAGAAAAAGAGGGCATGGACCTTTTCTTTGGGCAAGCGCTTTGCTCCTCCTGCCACGGGGGTCGCAACTTCAACGAGGCGTTCCTCGGGCTGCGTGATACCGTGCCAAGCCCCTACAACGATGGCCGCCCACATGCCAATATCGGCCTCGACAAGGATTACACCGACCCCGGCATGGGCAACAGCGACGCCAGCATGACAGGGGTGTTCAAGGTGCCATCGCTGCGCAATGTGGCCCTCACCGGCCCGTATATGCACGACGGGCGCTTCCAGACCCTGATGGATGTAGTGAACCATTACAACAGCAATATCCAAAAGCACGACAACCTCGACCAGCGCTTGCGTGACTGGGAGGGCAACCCTTGGCGGCTCAACCTCACCGAATCTCAAAAGCAATCGCTGGTTGCGTTCCTGAACACCATGACGGACAACAGCTTGGTGACGGACGAGAAGTTCTCCAACCCGTTTGTGAACTGATTATGCTGTTGGCTGTTGGCCTTTGGCCAAAAGACAATAGCCAGTAGCCAAAGGCCAACAGCCAACAGCCAACAGCCAAAGGCCCCGAAATATAGTAGCTACTGGAGCTACGCTTACAAACCCTAGTTTTAAGGAAAAATAGCTAAATCGAAAGCGGCTGTCGGTGTTCCCGGCAGCCGCTTTTTTATTGCCTCAATGCTAGCAGATACGCCTCCACAAACTCCTCCACCCGCTTCCTTCGGTACTGCATGATGAAACGAGGGTGCGGCAGGGGCACCACTCTGCCGAACAGGCCCTCTTGTTCGTTGAATTTATAAAGGAACTTGAAGTTCAGTCCCTCGCCAAGGCAGTAGCAAACTGCTGGGTTCATGCCCAAATCCAGCAAGCCCCGCAGGTGGTAACGGATGAGCGGCAACATGGCTTCCTGCAAAGGTTTTTCATCGTAATAATTGTAGTTCACGCCATTTTTCACAAAGCCAAACGGCACCACGGAGTTGACGAAAAACTGGCCGAAAAACGCTGCTGGCCCGCCGTAACCATGCACCACTTTGTAAACAAACTGCGCAGAGAGTTCCTCCTTTTTGTCAAAACTGTTTTCGATGCCGCAGTCTTTCGCCAATCGCACAGGGTCAGTAAAAGCCACATTGGTCACGCCCGCACCGAACCGCCCCGGGTTGATGCCGAGGATGAGCGTGCGGGGCCGTTCATCGTTGTAATATTTTTCTAAAAATACGGTGAATACCCGCCCGGTTTCCGGCAATTTTGCCAATGGCAGCAACCATTCCACGCCATCTGGCACAGTTGGCAGGTGGTCGTGCAGGTCGGTAAAGTGCTGGTTTAGGCGGTGGGCGAAGTTGGGCATGGTGGGCTTATTTATAGTCAAAAAAATCCCCGCCACTTGAGCAGTGACAGGGATTTACTTTTTATTGAAACGGCATAAACTAGTGGTTCGTGAGGTTTCTGGTTTAAGGTTTCACGGGAACGTCTGCTGAAATCATTTTTTTGTCGGTTATTCGGCAAAACCAACCGTTTCAAAAATGCGATTTGTTTGCAATTGAGCATTAACTCCGTGAAACCTGAAACTTGAAACCTTCACGAACCATTGTTACTGAATGCCGTGCATCCATTTTTTCAAAATGGGCGAAAGAATCAGCAGGACTGCCGCCGCACTCAAGGTGACATAGACGCCCCATTGCATATACACATCGGCGAATTGGCCCAGCGCCGTAGCAGCGTCAGAGCCTTCGGCGGGCGAGGCAATCTGCTTGCCCAACTCACCTGCTATCTTGTGTGCAAAGGCGATGGAAAGGAACCAAGCGCCCATTACAAATCCGACCATTTTGGCGGGTGCCAGTTTCGTCACAACGGAAAGGCCGACTGGTGAAATGCTCAACTCGCCCGTGGTGTGCAGCAGGTACATGACCACGAGGTAAATGACCGGAATGAGTGCCCCGGAGTTCACACCTGCCAAGACGCTTTTTGCACCGATGACGATGACCCAAAAGCCCAATGCAATCTGCACCAAACCATAGAAGAACTTCATCGGGGTACGGGGTTCCTTGCCCGATTTGGCGAGCTTCAACCAAATCCAGGAAAAGACGGGTGCCAGCAACATGATGAACATGGCGTTGAGCGACTGGAACTGGCCGGCGGGTATGTCGTGCCTGTTCACAAATCGGTCGGCCAGGATGGTGAGCGAACCGCCCGCCTGCTCGAACAAGGTCCAGAAAATCATGTGGAAAAAGAACAGCGCCAAGAAAACGAACATCCGTTGGCCGTCTTCCCGATTGTTGTCCCTTAGGGCGTTGACCAGAATATACCCAAGCACTGCAACTCCACTCAGCACGAGAATGATGTCCGTAACTTTTTCATAATCAATGAGCAATGCAAAAAGTGGTATGGCAAGCAATGCTCCTAAAATGATGATGGACTGCTTCGTCATACCAGCAAAAATGACATCCTTGAGGGAAGCAGGGTTGGGTGGGTTGCCCTTGTCCTCGTACATGGCCATGTTTCTCCAGAAGACCACGATGCCCAGCACCATGCCCAAGCCAGCCGCCAAAAAGCCAAGCGACCAGTCATATTTTTCGGCGAGGTAGGCGCAGGTCAGCGGCGATAGGAAGGCACCAATGTTGATACCCATGTAAAAGATGGTGAAAGCACCGTCTTTTCGGGGGTCGTTTTTATCGTAAAAGGTGCCGAGGAAGCTGGAGATATTGGGCTTGAAAAACCCGTTGCCAACCGCCAAAAGGCCCAAGCCCGTGAAAAACATAGTCTCGCTGTTGAACTGCCATGCGTTGAAGGCCAGGATGAACTGTGCAGCGGCCATGCTGATACCCCCAATGATGATGGTGCGGCGGAAGCCGAGAATCTTGTCGGCGATCATGCCCCCAATCACTGGAGCCGCATACAGCAAGGCGTTGAACGCCCCATAGATACCGTACGCACGTGCATCGGCCTCTCCCTCGGCAATTTTTTCAAACAGCACTTTGGTCATGTACAGCACCAAAAAGGAGCGCATGCCATAGAAGGAAAACCGCTCCCAAAGTTCCGCAAAAAAGAGCGTAAAGAGCGCTTTGGGGTGGGTCTTGCGTTGCGAAAGCACCACCAATGGCACCCAAACCAACACGAACGCCCAGCCGACGATGAGGGAAATAAGTCCAATATCCATACTCAGAATTTTAGTTGGCGGGCCTGCCTCCGAAACTGTTAGCTTTCGTCAAGCTTGGCTGCCTTAGTTTTGTTTGTTTGAAATTGAATACTTTTATTTGAATGGCCTCGGGTTTCGTTTCTGGTTTGAGGACTTCCCCTTCCCGAAAATTTGAAAACCACAACAGCTCAAATTCCGCCTAAATGTAGCAGAATTTTAAAATCGTGTACTTGAATTGCACTATTTTGTTCCGACAGCGACTTTACTTGAGCAAACTATCGGGCGGTGTGGCGGCGGGTAGCCCCTCCAGTTCCAGCTTCCAGCCCGTGCTTTCCGTCATGAACCGCATGGTTTCAATCAGGTTGTTGCGCTGCGTGGTGGCGTTCTTCACGAGGTCACTTTCGAGCGCTTTTTTTCGGATGAACTCCTTGGCACTGGCGTTTAGCTTATCGTAGTCCTCTGAGGAGAATTCGTTGAAAAAACCTTCCTGCAGGTCGTAATAGTCAAGGTCATGCTCTATGGACAGGATTTCGGCGGCAGGGATGCCGCTGAGGTGTATGGTCTTCGTGGCTGCATCGGAGGTCACCTTCATCTTTTCCAAGTCGTAACCGACGGATACTTTAGCTTTCACCCTTATCAGCGCTTTTTTACGGAAAATGCTCAGGTCGTAACCGTAGTAGTCTTGGTAATCGTAAATCTCGGAGAAATAGCCCTCCACCGTCACCAATTTGGCCACTTGCTTGATGCGCTCCAGCAGCACCACGCCGTTCTCCTGTTCCACCGCCTCGAACCGCTTGAAGTACCAGCGGGTGAGCAAGATGCCTGCGGCAAAGACGGCCACCAAGGCAAGCAGGAGCAGGTATTTGTTTGTGGGAGAAGGTGAGGTTGGTTGCGACATAGCTTGCATTTTTTTACGAAGGTGGGAAAAATAAAATATTCGGCTGCCTCTCTCGAAGCGTCTGCGCTATTTAAAAATTACTGCCACCAAGTATCGTAATCCCAAGCTGCGAACCTACCTGAAACCCGAAACCTGAAACCAAAAACCCTCACAACTTCGCCTTCACCGGCCACCGCAGCCCCTTGTGCTTGTGCAGCACCGCCTTCACGGAGCCGACGGACAGCGGCGACTCGATGACAAGGGGAAGGTGGTTCGCATCGTCCGTCACCCAAACGTTGATAGTGGCCCCTTCGGGGAACACCCGGCCCGGAATCACCTCCGGCGAGAAGCGTTGCGTGTTGTACTTGCCAAGGTCACGGATGTCTTTGCCAGCCTCCCGGCCATTGTAGCGCACCTTGAGCGGCCACATTTCCTTGTCCATGAAAATCTTGATGGGAAACGCATCGCCCACTTTCATCTTGGAGTAGTCCACGTTGCGGGCATGGTAGAGGATGCTCACGATGTCGTGCATGCAAGGCTCTATCTTGAAATCATGGTGCTCCCTGATGTCGTTGATGGCCTTGCCACGGTCGTTGTGTACCTTCTTGCGGCTTTGGTCGTAACTGAGGTAATCGTAGAGGCGGTACTTGCCCTCCTCTATTTGCCGGATGCCCATGATGGGAAGCCCGGTCTCCTTTTGCACCCAGGTATCATAATAGTCACGCACCCGGAAGAACCAGTCGTAGCTATCATAGGTGGTACCAATGACCTTGAAATGCCATTGGTCATCTTCGTCAATCACTTTGAAGGTCATCTCGCCCGCCGAGAGCCAGATGAGGCCCCAGTTGTAATAAAGTTTGTAGGTGAGTTCCTCGCCGCTTTGGTAGGTGGTGTTTTGGGTGACACACGGCGAGTAGTCGCCAACTTCAGTTGGAGACAGGTCTAAATCAGCTACCGTTTCCCCGTTTTTGGCGAAGCCAAAAAACAAAATAACGAGCACCATCCAAAACGTCGGCGAGGTTTTGAACCTCGCCGACGTTGGGCGGGACGCTGCCGTTTTAATTCTTAGTTTCAAGGCCAATAGATTTTAAAATGTTTACTTGGACGATAAACACCAGGCCGAGTAACGCAGGTACCACGATGTTTATTACGAACAAAGAGAAGGTGGCGGCCAGTATATCCACACGGTCGTCGGTGAAAAAGCCCCAAACGAACAGAGCGATTTCGCTTCGGGCCAGCAGCCCCATTGCCGGAGGCAGCGGCACACTCGCCTGCACGAGGAAGATGGTCGCAATGCCCGCCATGCCCAGCAGCCAAGGGGCCGGTACGCCATAAAATTGCAGCAGCAAATAGTACTGCGTGGTGAAGGTTGCGTACCGCAAAAAGGCGTACCACAGCGCCCGCCCAAGCTCCCGGCGATGATAATTGCGCAGCACCGACAACTGCCGAAGTGGCTTTCGGAAACGCTCCACATGCGGGATGCGCTTGGCCAGCACCACCACCATGTCAATGTTGAAATAGGTGAAAAACAGCAGCCCCATGAATGCCGCACCAAGGCTTATGGCCACTGGCACGACATAAGGCTCTGGCTCCAAAAACCGCTGGTAAAAATAGATGCCGCCCAGCAGCCCCACCGCCAGCAGCACCAGCAACTGTGCCATGCTGCCCACCACCGTGGAGATGACGGCCTTCCAGCCCTGACCCGCCTCCACGAAGAGCAGCCGCCCGCCGTACTCCCCCACCCTGTTCGGGGTGAAGATGCCGATGGTCGAGCCTGCCAGCACCGCCTTGAACTTTTGCCAAAAAGAGATTTTCGTAAAGCTCCTCGTCAGCTCATGCCATTTGAGCGCTTCGAGGGCGATGTTGAGTGGGGCGAGGGCCACCACGGCCAGCAGCCAGAACAGGTTCGGGTAGGTGAAATGCTGCAAGAAGGCCCCCCATAGCTCCTCTGCTTGTTGCTTCGCAAACACTTGGCGATAAATCGCCCATGCAAGCAGTGCCGTGATGAGCAGCTTGGCTAAGAGGTTGAGGATGGGTTTCACTTTGGAAATTGCCTGCCCCTTTGGGGGAAATTGGGAAATTGCCTGCCCCTTTGGGAGAAATTGGGAAATTGGGAAATTGAGCGTCAGGTAATTTTTCAATTTCTAATTTCCTAATTTCGTTTTCGTGTGGCGAAGTTAGCTTTGCTGCGCAATGACAGAAACAAAAAAATACCGCTTGCTCGGCATAGACCCCGGCACCAACGTGCTGGGCTATGGCATCGTGGAGGTGGAAAACCGCCAGTTGAGCCTCGTGGCGCTGGGCGTTATCACGATGCAACATCTTGAGGAACAGCAACATAAGCTAAAAAAAATCTTCGAGGGGGTGCAGTCGCTCATCAAGCAATACGGCCCGGCGGAGATGGCCATCGAGGCACCGTTTTATGCCAAAAATGTGCAATCCATGCTGAAGCTGGGGCGGGCACAGGGTGTGGCGATGGCCGCTGGCATCACGATGGGCGTGGAGATAACGGAGTATTCGCCGAAGAAAATTAAACAGTCGGTGACGGGCAATGGCAATGCGGCCAAAGAGCAGGTGGCGGCCATGTTGGAGACCATTTTCAAGCAAAAAATCGAGGAAAAGTACCTGGATGCGACGGATGCACTGGCGGCGGCAGTCTGCCATTTTTACCAATCGAATTCCGTGTTGGGTGGCGGGAAGAAGTTCAAGGACTGGTCGGCGTTTGTGAAGGAGAACCCAAAGAAGAAGCTGTGAAACGGCGGTCCAGTGGGCAGTGGGCAGTGTGCAGTTGGCAGTTGGCAGTTGGCAGTGGGGTAAAAGCTTGGTTGTCAACTTGTTGCAAGCGGCAAAAATGGTCAATCAATTCATGTACATTGCAGTAAATGGCACTGCCGACCCCGTGGACCGTCAATCAAAACAGCGGATGTACACGGGCGGAAGTTGCAGTTCGTTGCTCTTGTGGCCGGCACGGTCAACAATATAAACGGTGTAAGAAATTTGGTCATAAGGATAGTTAGGCACTTCTTCATTGCATCCATTGTACAACTCATAAGGAGCGGGATAAATGCAGCAGGTCGTGAACATCCTTGCCGAAATCTCGCCCTTGATGCCATTGGAAGCTCCCAATTCTGGAACAACGGGGATGGCCAATGAGTCTATATGCCCATCACGATTATCAATGATGAACAGGCTCCTTTTCTGGGGGTCCAGGTCGCCAATATCGCCGTCGCCATCGGTAAAGGTGAGCGAAAAATAATTGGTGTCCCTTCTGGAGCTTGGGTTCGCCCTGAACAGCGTATCCTTGGCAAAAGAACCAGGTATGAACTCTATATTTGGCTCGATGGGAAACTCAGGTGGTTTCACACAACCCAGCATGGCAGACAAAGCACAGCAGGCCAGGATAGCGAACAGAAAGATTGATTTCATCTTGCGAGTATTTTTTTCAGAAGCCAAGTTAGGCTATTTTTTCTTTAAGTGGAAGCGGTACCTAATACCGAGCCGGGCTTTCTTATAAAAAACAAGGTATGTTTTAACAACGATGAAACACGGTATTTTTGAAACACATAAGGCACATAAGGACACATAGTTGAACCTCGTTCCGCTTTCGGCGGAACTTACTATGTGTCCTTATGTGCCTTATGTGTTTCAAAAAAGCAAATCATATTTTTTATAAGAAAGCCATTTAACACCGAGTCGGATGCTTTGGTTGAATTCATTGGCCGCTCCGGTTTCGTTGCCACCAGAGCTTATTTAGGATTTGGCCGTTTGGGAAATATTAAAATTTTAATTTTAGGTGAATCTTTGCCAATTAAACGGCACTTCATCCCCCGTATTTTTGCCTCCATCAACTTTAGCAACAAATGTCGTACAACGAACAACGAGCATCCATCCACCAAAAACTCCAAGCCTTCGACGGCCAAGGTTTCGAGGGATTGGCGTTGGAAATCTTCCGGTTTCAGGCAGCGCACAACCCTTTGTACGGGCGCTATCTCAGCTTGTTGAAGGTTGATGTTCAAGCAGTTGCATCGCTGGCGCAAATCCCTTACCTGCCCATCCAGTTCTTCAAAAATTATACGGTGAAAACGGGCGAATGGCAGGAAGAAGCCATCTTCACCAGCAGCGGCACCACAAGCGAAACCACCAGCCGACACTACGTGCGTGACCTCGATTTTTACAAAAGGAATACCGTTCACGGCTTTCAACAGTTCTACGGTAATCCCGCCGATTGGCTGGTGCTGGCGCTGCTCCCCTCCTATTTGGAGCGCACGGGCAGCAGCCTCGTTGTCATGGCTGAGCATTTCATTCAGCTATCTAAACACCCTCAGAGCGGCTTTTTTTTGAACAATGTGGAGGAATTGGTGGGGTTGCTGAAGCAGGTGGCGCAGCCCCTGTCCCTACCCCTGACCCCTAAAGGGGAACCTAATCCGGGAAATACCAAGCTTAATCCAACCGATAATCGAGGTTCCGACAACTTGGAGTCCGTGACCCGACCCCTGACCCAGCCCCTGACCCCTAAAGGGGAACCTAAACTGGGAAATACCAAGCTTAATCCAACCGATAATCGAGGTTCCGACAACTTGGAGTCCGTAGGTTCCCCTTTAGGGATCAGAGGTCGAATCACGGGCAATCCTTCAACCCTTCAATCCTTCAATCCTTCAATCCTTCTTTTAAGCGTCTCCTTCGCCCTCCTCGACCTCGCCGAGCGCCATTCGCTTGATTTGCAGCAGGTTACCATCATGGAAACGGGCGGGATGAAGGGCCGACGCCGGGAACTCACCCGCTCGGAGCTGCACGAAGCGCTTAAGACAGCATTCAATGCTCCAGCCATTCATTCGGAATATGGCATGACGGAATTGTTTTCACAAGCCTATTCAAAAGGAGATGGACTATTCTACCCAGCCCCAACGCTTCGGGCATCCACCCGTGAAATCACAGACCCGCTAACGCCGCAGCAGCCCGGGAAGACCGGCATATTGAACCTGATAGACCTCGCCAACCTCGACTCGTGCAGTTTCATCGCCACGGACGACCTCGGCAGGGTATTCCCCGATGGCAGCTTCGAGGTGCTGGGCCGGGCGGACAGCTCAGATGTGAGGGGCTGCAATTTGATGGTGGCGGATGGTTGATGAGACATTGTTTTACACATGAAAAAGTTTCTGGAAAAAGACAAGAATTTGTCATTTTGGACAGTGCCACACCCACACCGGAACACCAGTTCAGGCAAGGCAGATGCAGGCATAGAAGGAGGGTTACGGTGTACGTAAAAAGCCCGATGACCACACGGCCACCGGGCTTTATTTATTGGTATAATATGCGAATTAGGGGTTGAAAAGGTTCAAAACAAAAGCAGACGTAAAGTTTACAGTACGACGTAGCTTTATGTTATGAATGCAATAAAACTAATCGCCCTGTACTACTACGTCTGCGAG
>JANPLH010000600.1:0-27271 GCA_031426435.1 Saprospiraceae bacterium
AGTTTTGGTGTCGCAACGCAAAACTTCACGACCTTTTTTAATTCACCAAATTTCCGGGCTTAAACTGCACGGACTATTGGTTTAAGCAAAGACAAAAGAAAGCAGTTTTTTTGATGATGTCAAAAAATTGCGGAGCAACAAAGCGGAATGCCTATGCCACCAAAAAACAATAGTCGCAGGTCATTGATTTTTTTGAACCTTGGGCGGTAATTTAACAACAGAAACAAATGGACGATTTTCGTGACTTGCTGGTGAATGAGGTGCGCCGCCGTTTGATAGGGGAAAGTGTGCCTCGCATAAAAAAGTGCTTAGCGGAACTGACCACCGAAGAAATTTGGTACCGCCCCAACGACAATAGCAATAGTGTGGGCAACCTCGTGCTGCACCTTTGCGGCAATGTGCGGCAGTGGCTGCTCAGTGGCCTCGGCGGCTATACGGACAATCGCCGCAGGCAGCAGGAGTTCGATGAGCGGGGCCCGTTCCCGACAAGCATTTTGGTTCGGCATCTGGACGAGTTGGTAGAGGAAATGGAGAAGGTATTGTCTAAACTGACGAGCGAACAAATCATGCAAACCGTTGAGGTTCAGGGATTTGAAGAGACTGGTGTTAGTATTCTGGTGCATATCGTTGAGCATTTTTCCTACCATACAGGGCAGATAACTTATTTCGTAAAATGGCGGAAGAACATAAATACAGCCTACTACGGCAACATCAACCTCGATGTAGTAGGGCGGAGTAAGTTTGATTAACGATGCTTCGCAAAAACAAAAAAAGCGTGCCGCTAGCAGCGGCACGCTTTTTTTGTTTTTGCGAAGCACTAGTATGTTAGGTTAGTTCTTATTTTCTTTTGGAATGGTAAAAATAAAGGTGGTTCCATCTTCTTTTTCAGGCTCAACCCAAATGTGCCCACCCATGTTGTTCACAATCTTTTTGCAGGTGGCCAATCCAATGCCGCTTCCTTCGTAGTCTTGGATGGAGTGCAGGCGTTCAAAGATGTTGAACACGGATTGCTTGCTCTTTTCCGGTATGCCTATTCCATTGTCCATGAACATGAAACGATGCTGCTCATGGTCGTCTTGGTAGGTGATGCCGATGACCGGGCTGACGTCTTTCCTGCGAAATTTAATAGCGTTGGAAATGAGGTTTTGGAAAAGTTGTATCATTTCCACCGAAGCCGATCGAACTACTGGAAGCGGGTTTGAATAAATGGCCGTGTTGGTGCTTTCCATGGTGGTCATTAGGTTCTGCATGACAATCAGGAGCGTATCGTTCAGGTCTTGTGCCCGCAATTGCTCGTTGTTTCGGCCCAAGCGAGAGTATTGGAGCAGGTCGTTGAGCATTTTTTCCATCCTGGATACCCCGTCCGTGATGAATCCCATGTATTCTCGGGTGGTGGGTTCTACTTCTGTTCCCAGTTTGCGTTTTATCAGCATGACGTAGCTGCCAATCATTCGGAGGGGTTCCTTCAGGTCATGCGAAGCGGAATAGGCGAATCGCTCCAGTTCTTGGTTAATGGACTTGAGTTTTTCTTCGGCAGCAATTAGCGCCTCCGTTTGGCGGGTAAGCTCAGCTTTTTGCAGGGTTAGTTCTTTTTGCTTTTCGTCGAGTGCCTTGATAATCATGGACTGGCCTGTGGCAAATATGAGGACAATGCCTATCAGCATGATGAATAGGCCAGTGTAGGTTATCAGGTAATACAATCCATCCAAGGCTTCTGTTTGTTGCTTGTAAAAACCTGGGGACTGGAGGTCTAAATAGAAAAGATAGAAGGTGACCCCTACCAGCACTCCAAGCCACACCATGCCCGATCTTGGGTTGGCAAATAGCAGGGCAGTGAGCGGCGTTGCCATGATCCAAAGTAAGTTATCTGAATAAAGTCCTCCTGTGGCAAAAACAGCATCCAGAAATATCAGGAACAGGAACATTGCCATCAAATTTCCGGAGATGAAGAAGTTCCCATACTTTTTGAACAAAAACAACAATACAATGCCAACGCCTACCCCAATAGGAATGGATGGACCTCCAACGCCAGGATACTGGGCATTGGCTACCAAAAACGCAATTGCAATTAGAATGATGAATATGTGAATGAACACCAACACACGGGCCTTCCTAACATCCAATGGGGAGGCTTTAAGATTGTCCGCAATGAAAATTTCATCATACTTATTGCCAAAGAATCTAATGAATTTCAAGATTGACATTATACTGGATTGAGCATCGGCACCGTAATAATTGCCACGCTCAATGCAATATTTCTGCCAATTAAACAGCATTCGGTTCGCCCACAGGGTTTTGGTACATTTCAAATGCTGCGTGAATTTTTTCCAGTGAATAGTTACCTTCTTCCAATACTTGAGGTAAAAGTTCTGCTGCTCTTTCCAGAACTCCGTCAATATCCTTTTCTGTATGATGGATAGTAAGCAGTAAGCGGATGCCAGTATTTTCAATTGGTACTCCAGGGTAACAAGCCAAACAGGTGAAGAACCCACTGGCCATAATCCCTTTTACTAAATTGACGGCCACGTCGAAATCTCCAATTCCCATAAAGAAAATTGGTGTGCCATCTTTGCTGACCATCGGAAGGTTGAGCGAAGCGGCTTTTTGTTCGAAGTATTTTATCTTTTGTTTAAGCCGTGCCTGTAAATCCGTTATTTCATCCGTAAGGTGAATTTTGGCTGAGGCTACAGCCGCACAAAGAATGGATGGTTGTATAGGCCCTGTGAATAAAAGCGGTTTGCCAAGCGATCGAACCATTTCACGAGTAGCTTGGTCGTGAAAAACCGCAACACCACCCGTTGCTCCAAATGCTTTGCCAAGGGATGTGACCAGAACCATCCGCTCGTGGAATGGAATGACATCCAATACCGTTCCAGCCCCATGCTTGCCAGTCCAACTCATGCCATGTGAATCGTCAATATAGAGATTAAACTGATCATATTTGTTCAGTAAATCATAAAGTTCTTTGAACGGAGCTAAGTTTCCAAACATAGAATAGACACCATCAGCTAAATACCAAATCCTGCGATACTGGCCTTTGAGCTTCTGAATCCTGCTTTCAAGGTAGTCCATCCGGTTATGCCTTACCTTTTCCACGTAAACTCCACTTGCTTTCAAAACCTTGGCAGACATCGCCACGCTTGTATGAACTTGATAATCCAAGATTACTGCATCCTTGTCAGTGACTATCGTAGGTAGGCAAGACATGTGTCCGAGCATGGTTGTGGGCATCACAACGGATGGATGCCCAAAAATTTGTTTCATCATGTTCTCCAACTCTTCATAAGGATGAAGAGAAGTGTAAGTCCTGACGCAATAGTACTGGACACCATAGCGATGGATTCCTTCAATTGCCGCCGCCTTCAAGCGTTCGTCTGTTTCCAAGCCAACATAGTTGCAGGAGGTAAAATTGATGAGTGAATTGCCCTGATAATGCAGCAGTCTTCTATCTGGCATTGGCTCATCGTCTAAAGTAAGATGTATTAAGCCTGCCTTCTTCAACTTGGCACCGATCTGCATCAAAAAGGTTGTGAGTTCGTTGTTTTGTGTTTCCATTGTCAAAAATTCTTGATTAATAATTAAAAGTGCTTGTGTAATCGAATTTCAAGAGCTGGCGGAAACATAGACTTTCACTTATTGCTCCCGCTAAAACATTGTTGTGATTTTACAAATTGCTTCAAAAAACTATAATTACAACAATTTAAACACAAGGTGTTTGGGTGTTGATATTGGTAGATAAACGCAGGTAGGCAAAAACCAACTTCAGCGGACTTTAGATTAGGGCTTAACAGTTAGGACACTCAGTTTTTGTTTGGGTTACAAGTTGGATTGTAGTCAAATGGTAAGGAATTACGCCGCAATTATAGGATTATTTTGAAAGGTGTGTTTTGATTTTTTTGATGAAATGTCCAATTGAGTGTTGGATCGCAAATTTCATTCATTTTATGGTGTTATACCCATCGCCCATATCCTGAAATTACATTGTTTTTTTAATCGAATAAATTTTTTCCGAACACTTGTTCGTATTTCTAACCAAAATACCATTACATTTGCCGCAGATTTTGTTGTTTTCTACTTCAGCCTTACCAAATTATGAGTAGCTTTAACTTAGAAGCAAATTTTCAGTCCAAAATTGACGAAGAATTAAAAATAGAACCAAAGGACTGGATGCCGGACGCCTACCGGAAGACCCTAATCCGTCAAATTTCTCAACACGCCCATTCCGAAATCGTAGGGATGTTGCCTGAAGGTAACTGGATTACCAGGGCACCATCCCTCCGTCGGAAGCTCATCCTGCTCGCCAAGGTGCAGGACGAAGCCGGCCACGGCCTCTACCTCTATTCTGCAGCCGAAACCCTCGGCGCCGACCGTGACGACCTCGTGCAGCAGTTGCTTACCGGCAAGGCCAAATACTCTTCCATCTTCAACTACCCCACGCTCAATTGGTCCGACATTGGCGCCATTGGCTGGCTCGTGGACGGCGCAGCCATCATGAACCAGGTAATGCTCACCCGTACCTCCTACGGCCCCTACGCCCGTGCGATGGTGCGCATCTGCAAAGAGGAGAGCTTCCACCAGCGCCAAGGCTACGAACTGATGATGGCCATGTCCTTTGGCTCGCCCGAACAAAAAGCAATGGCCCAGGACTCGCTCAATCGCTGGTGGTGGCCAGCTCTGATGATGTTCGGCCCGCACGACAGCGAATCCACCCACTCCGACCAAGCTTTACAATGGAAGATAAAGCGGAAATCCAACGATGAGCTTCGCCAAAGCTTCGTGGATGTGACCGTGCCGCAGGCCGAATACCTCGGCCTCACCGTGCCCGACCCCGACCTCCATTGGAACGAGGAGCGTGGCCACTACGATTTCGGTAAAATCAACTGGGACGAGTTCTGGAACGTCGTGAAAGGCAACGGTCCCTGCAACCGTCAGCGCATCCAAGCCCGCACCAAGGCTTACGAAGATGGCGCTTGGGTACGGGAAGCCGCCATGGCCCATTCCGAAAAGAAAGAACAGCGTAAGCTTCAACCAGCAGCCGCTTCAAAAGCTGCCTAATTCCCCTCAATTCAACCATTTCAACCATTTCAACTTCTGCACCATGCGCAAAGAATGGCCCCTCTGGGAAATATTCATCCGTAGCAAAAGCGGCCTCAGCCACAAGCACGTCGGTAGCCTCCATGCCGCCGATGCCGAAATGGCGCTCGAAAACGCCCGTGACCTATACACCCGCCGCAACGAAGGCGTCAGCATCTGGGTCGTCGAGTCCAAGCACATCACCGCCTCCGACCCCGACGACTCCGACCCGCTGTTCGAGCCAGCAAGGGACAAGGTATATCGCCACCCAACTTTTTATACCGTACCGGACGAGGTGTCTCATATGTAATATTGTCTCATAGCCTCATTGTCAAATTTCTTCATTGTTTCCCGTATCCTCACAACCATGAATCAATGAAGCAATGAATCAATGAAGCCATGAAGCCATGAATCAATGAAGCCATGAATCAATGAATCCATGAATCAATGAAGCCATGAATCAATACCTGCTACAACTCGCCGACAATGCCCTCATCCTCGGTCACCGCTTGGGAGAATGGTGCGGTCATGCCCCCGAAATGGAGTTGGACATTGCACTGACCAATGTCGCCCTTGACCTCACAGGTCAGGCCCGCAGCCTCTACCAGCGGATAGCAGAATTGGAGGGGTTAAACAAAGACGAAGATGACTATGCATACCTGCGCGATGCTTGGGAGTTTCGCAACGCCCTGCTGGTGGAGCAGCCCAATGGCGATTTCGCCCATACCATCCTCCGGCAGTTCATTTTTGACACCTATAATTATTACCTGCACAGGGCTTTGACCCAAAGCAAGGATGAATGGCTGGCGGGCTTCGCCGCAAAATCTTTGAAGGAAATCACCTACCACCTGCGTTTCAGTTCCGAGTGGATGATGCGCCTCGGCGACGGCACAGAGGTCAGCCACGGCAAGTTGCAGGCAGCCATTGGAAACCTGTGGACCTATGCTGGCGAACTTACCATGCCCAACGAAGTTGAAAGAGTACTGGCTAATCAAGGCATTTGCCCCGATTTGACCCAAATTAAAATGGAGGTGGAAGCTAAAATGGCGGAAGTGCTTGCAGCTGCCAACCTTATAGCGCCCGCAGGCATTTGGATGCAAACAGGCGGCAAGGACGGCAGCCATTCAGAGCATCTCGGTTTTATCCTTGCAGAAATGCAGTTCCTGCAACGGGCCTATCCAGGGTTGGAATGGTAACTCATATCTTACGCAATTGGCCTAAACCTTTAGGCTGACAGCTTGTTTCGGTTAAAATTTTCCGATGATAACCGTCATATCCGGCACCAACCGCCAAAACAGTGAGGCACTCCAATTTGCGAAGCACTATTTCAACCTGCTGTCCGCCAAGTCAACTGAACCCGTCAAACTGTTGGCCCTAGAAAACATTTCCCACGATTGGTTCCACCCCGACATGTATGATAAGGGCAATCAGACACCCAGCCTGGCCGCCCTCCAAGACGAATACATGCTACCTGCTGACAAGTTCGTTTACGTGATACCCGAGTACAACGGTGGATTCCCAGGTGTACTAAAACTCTTCCTCGACGCCTGTTCCATTCGGGATTACAAGCGCACGTTTTCAGGCAAAAAAGCAGCCCTTGTAGGCGTGGCCACAGGAAGGGCCGGCAATCTACGGGGCATTGACCACCTCACGGGCATCCTCCACCATGTTGGCACCTTGGTGCTACCGCAAATCCTCCCCATATCGAGCATCGAAAAACTGATGGATGACGACGGCAACATAGCCGACCTTGGCACCCTCTATGCCATCGAAAAGCAAGTGGATGCGTTCTTGGCTTTTTGATTTTTATTAAAAATTGGTGAAAAAAATCAGCCCATCCTTGCCCAGTACAACATCTGGGCTAATTTTGCTTTTAGATACTTGAAAACCAGCAGGTTTTGAAGTACGTGCCTTCAAACCTTCTTACCTACAATCCTTCAATCTTTACAAAAAATGGACGCTAAAAAAGTATTGATTGCCCTCTTGATACTCCTACTGCTTGGCCTGCTTGGCCTTGGCTATTGGGGGTACAACATCAACAACGAAAAGAATCAGCTTGCTTCGCAAAACGAGTCGCTCAACGGGCAGGTCGGTGACCTGACCTCACTGCGGGACGAATTAAAGCAGCAAGTTGACAGCCTAGAACTCGCTTACAACACCCTTGCCGAAGAGAACAAAAACCTCCAAGGTTCGGTGGACAAAGCAGAAACCGTCATTGCTTCGCAAACCGCCGCCATTACCAAAATCAAGAAGCAGAGTGCCAACGAAAACAGCAGTTTAAAGGCACAGATAGAGGAATTGCTAAAGGCAAAACTGCGGCTCGAAGGCAATATCGCTGGCTTGCAGGCCCAAAACGACAGCTTGCGCACCGTCACTGGGCAGCTTACTGTCGACCTTGCCAGTTCAAAGTCTGAAAATGAAGGCTTGAACACCCTAAACAAGACCATCCAGGATGAAATGAAAAAGCTCACCTTGGCCAACTTCAAGGCAAGTGCTTTCAGGGTAGAGGTGGAGCGCAAGAAGCCAAAAGCCACTGCCAGGGCTGGCCGTGCCCGCCGGGTGCTCGTTAGCTTCGATTTGATGGAGGTGAAAAAGCAGTTCCAAGGGCTAAAACCGCTGTACCTCGTCATCACCGACGACAAGGGGACTCCCATCAAGAACAACAAGCCCATTCAGGCGCAGGTGACAGTGAATGGACAAGTGCAGGACATCATTGCTTTGCAGCAGAAAGACCTGGACATCGTTGAAAATCAGCGGCTTACGTTCAACTATGAACTGGAAGACAAGCTAAAGTCAGGCTTTTACCGGGTGGCCGTTTACACCGATATAGGCTTGCTGGGAGCGGCAAGTTTTAGGCTGCAATAAGCCTTTTCCAGTTTTCAGCATAAACAAACCTGCCTCCGATGACACCGCTGGCAGGTTTGTTTTTTGGAACAAAAAATGAAAAATTCAACGCAATGGGCAAATACTCCTACCTTCTCCTGCTGCCAACCTTACTGGCATTTTTCACCACCAACACCGCCTGCGTAGGCAAGAAAAAGTTCAGGGCAGAGATGGCCAACCGGGACAGCCTTGCCCATTTCCTCAACGTCCGAAACCTCGAACTGAACCGGGAGCTTGGCCACCTGAAACTCAATTTGGCGGAGAAAACCGGCGAAGGAAACGCCCTGCGTGAGATTTACGACAAGCAGGTTTTTGAGATAAAAAAATTGGAAAAGGAGATAGAACGGCTGAACAGTCAATCCTCCTCCACACAGCAGACGCTGAACGAAGAAGTGCGCAAGCGAGACTCTCAAATTGCTGACAAAGAGCAGGTTATACAAAATTTTGGCATCGCTTTGCAAAAGCAGGAGGAAGGTATTGAAACGGTGTTGAAAGAATTTAGGGAAGCCTTTGCCAATTCCCCACAAGTTGATTTTTACTTCGACCACAAAGATTACAAAGGATATTTAGGCATCTCCGAGAAGCAGCTTTTCCGCCCAGCCACCAACCAACTGGTGCGCAACGCCACCGCCGTTTTGGAGAAAATATCGAAGGTCATCAACAGTCACCCAGAACTGCAAGTGCAGGTCATCGGGCATTCGGACAGCCAGTCGGGGTATAAAGGCTTCCAATCCCGCCTCGATTTTAGCACCAGCCGGGCCACCGCCGTTGCGGATGTGCTCATCCGTGATTTTTACGTCAACGGCAGCCAAATCACCGCCGCTGGCCGCTCCGACTTCGAGCCACGGGCCTCCAACGAAACCGAGGATGGCCGCTCCCACAACCGCCGCATCGAAATCGTCTTCCAACAACGGGTGGACGAGGTGCGGAAAATGGCGGGGGAGGTGAGGGGGAAGTAGGGGGATTGGAAATTGGTTGAAATTGGAAATTGGTTGAATTGGGCTGGGCCCAAGGCCATCTACATCAGCACTTAATCGCCTTCTTTTGCCATCCGAACCAAGCCGCCTTATTGGCTTTCATTGGATTTTATTTAATAGGAATTGCAAGGTGCATTTTCAATGAAGATTAGAAGAGTTTATACCTCACGCCGCTAAGTTTCCCGACCTATGGTACGGGACAGGTTTGGCATGGCCCTAATTTATGCCGGAACCCAGTTCCGGCGTAAGGCCACCGAAACTGGGGTTTCGGTGTACGTTGGCCCATCCCATACCAAAGGTCGGGAAAACTTGACGGCATGAGGTATATCATATTGACTTGGCCATTCGAAGCAAATCGTGAAGGCCCGACAAAGTAAACCGATATTTCAGTTGACAAACTTTGTACAAGATAGAAGCGCCAAAAAATGGGGTGTTCCATCAGTTTTTTTTTAACGTGTTCATGATTTCTCCTACCTTTATCTCTCACAAAATAGAATTTAATGAAAATCAAGTCCATCCTTTGCTTTGTAACAATCGTATCAATTGCCTTTTTCTTTGCTTGCAAAAACGACGGCGATGCCGCCCGTGATACCGCCGTGCAAAGCATACAAGGCAGTACGCCCGCTGGCGATGCCGCCAGTGCGACCGCACCAGCTGCCAATCCAGCAACACCAACAACGCCGGAACCTGCCCAAAATGCGGCTGGCGTATGGCACTACACCTGCCCCAAGGGCTGCGCTGGCGGTGCCGGCTCAGCAGTGGCTTGTGCAAAATGCGGCTCGACCCTAGCGCACAATACTGCCTATCACCCAGCGCCTAATCCAGCTGCGGCAGCAGCTCCAACCTCCGGTGCCACTACGTTGCCATCAGGCATAACGCCTGTTGAAAACCCAATCAAGAAAGATGAACCCGCCCAAAACGCCAAGGGCGTATGGCACTATACCTGCTCCGCAGGTTGTGCGGGCGGTGGAGGCTCAGCTGCTGCTTGCGCAAAATGTGGCAAGACGCTGGCGCACAATCAGGCTTACCACCTGTAACAAACGGAAAGGCCGGACAGCAACTTTGCTTCCGGCCTTTCTGCTTTCTTTTCAGGTTACTTCCTCAGCGGCTGGGTTTCAAGTACCATTTTTATCGGAATGTCTTTGCAGGCGTGAACAACAGGGCCTATCGCTTCCGGGCAGCGGAGGCGATTGAGTTCCATGTGGGGGTGAGGAGGTTTATGTAGGTATTATGCTTCAATCAAAATCACTGTCCCGCCGAACTCCACCCGGTCGCCCGCCCGCAGCTTCTTGCGCACTTGGGTCTCCGCCTCGCCGTTCACGGTGGCCTCGCCTTCCTCCCGGATGCGCATTTTGGCCTCCCCGCCAGAGCCGACGAGGTTTTGGATTTTCAGGAGCTTGTTGAGTTCGATGTAATCTTTGCCAGCAAGATTGAAAGTGGTCATATTGCAATGTTAGGATAGCTCAATTTTAGGCAAGGTTAAGCAAAATTGCCAAATTCTGGAGCGGAAAACGGGAACGGAAGCGGGAACCCCGTTCATTCGCAACAGCTGTTTTTTCTTTCTGCTTGCGCAATTTCTTCAAAGATTTACAGCTCTTTTACACTGTTTTACAATTGAAAAAGCCCTCCAACCGCAGCTCCAAATACCTTTGCAGGAAAAATAAATGCAGCAAGTAAAATGGTATTCTTTCGTATTCCCGTTGCTGATTGCAGCGGCACTTCTCTTTTCTTGCGGCAGCCCATCCAATTCAAAAGCGGTAGAAGTCGGCAGCGTTGCCCATTTGGGCAGCTTGCAAATCGCCGATTACGTGGTGGAAATCCATGAGGATAAAAAAGGCAACTTATGGTTCGGGACCGTGGGCGAAGGTGTCGCCCGTTTTGACGGGAAAACGCTCACCTACCTTTCTGTTGCTAGCGGTTTGGTGGATAATACCGTGGTGGCCATCGCCGAGGACAGGCATGGAAATCTGTGGTTTGGTACCCACGGCGGCCTCGCCAAATACGACGGGAGAAACATTACTAATTTCACCACAAGAGACGGCCTATGTAACGACCGGGTTTCCCAGTTGCTGATTGATAAATCCGGCACCGTATGGGTGGGCACTTGGGGCAAGGTCTGCCGTTTTGATGGCATTATGTTCACCGATTTTGAACTCCCAACGCCAGCTATCGAACTGCTACCTTACCAAAGCACCATGAACTGGGTCACGGAAATCATGGAGGATTCGAAGGGCAATATCTGGTTCGGGCGGGACGGCTACGGGGCCTGCAAATGGGACGGGAAAACCTTCACCCAATACACCAAAAAGGACGGCCTCCTCTCCAACAACATCCAAGTCATCCGGGAGGATAAGCAGGGCAATATTTGGTTCGGCTCCCGTGTCACAGAGAACGACCACCCAGACCCCGACAGTCGGAAAGGTGCTGGTGGGCTGAGTCGTTTTGATGGAAAAACTTTCACTCAATTCCCTGAAATAGAAGGACTTAGCACAAACGAGACTTACGCCATCCATGTGGACAAGGCTGGAAACGTCTGGGTTGGCGCCAATAAACTTGGCGTTTATAAATACGATGGGAAGGGCTTCACCTTGTACAAAGAAACTGACAGAAAAGACCTGATTTCGCCCAACGGCTACGGCGTTCAGCACCTCCTGAAAGACAGCAAGGGGAGGCTGTGGATTGGCCTGTCGGGCGGGCTTTTTCGGTTGGATGGGGAGGTGATTAGGAACGTGGGGCGGGGTGGATTTTAAGGTGATTTAGTGTTATGCTGTTGACATCATTGCTTATACATGCGATATTATCACCTCCGAATGATAAAAACAACTCGAACTTTTCCGGGAAATAATGGAAAACTTTTACGTTTGTACAAATGCTTAAATACCTCCATGATAAACTCCCTGAAATTATCATTTGATAGACTTGAAAAGCAGTTGGACGACTTGCTGCAAAAGGTGAAAATACTCAGAAGCGAGCAGCAAAATTTCAAGTCAGATGCCCACGCTTGGAGCATACTGCAAATATTTAGGCATATGATGCAGTCTGAAGGGCAAATCAACAAGTATCTACGAAAAAAGATATTGGGAATTGCCACCACCCGCAAAGCTGGCTTTGTGAATAGCTTCCGTTCAGCAATATTGAATTTCGCAATGCGCCTTCCGTTTAAATTCAAAGTGCCCGATGCGATTCAAGTTGAATTGGAAGAGAGTTATGATTATGAAAAACTAACGGCTGACTGGAAACTATTGAGAAATGAAATAAGAGAATTTTTGGAAGCTGTTGATGAGGAAACCGCACAAAAGGAAATCTTCCGTCACCCAGTTGTGGGTCGTATGAGTCTTTTGCAAGGGTTGGAATTTATGCGTATCCACTTGGAAAGGCATACCAAGCAGGTTGAGCGTATCATGGAGCACCCTGATTTTCCATAGGAAATATCTCAACCCTAATCAAGTCCATATCTTTTAAATAAACGTTCTACTGTCACGAACCTAAGTATATCAACGATTTTAGATTTACGACTTACGATTGGACAACTGCTTGAATTTCAATTGCTTGCATTAAATTTAAAATCTAGACTAATTTCGTTGACCTGCTTACATTCCAACAACCACTGTCCCAGTCCAATTCTTGCCAATCGTAATTATACCCACCCGATATATCCCACTCTCCAACGCTGACAAATCCACCGGAAATCCCTGCCCCCGCAGCACCTCCCGTCCCAGCACGTCCCAAACCACCACCAACGCTGGCAGGGTTTCAAACCCTGCCAGCGTTTCCGTTTCCGGCAATTTTGCCCACACCAGCCCACTCGTCGGGTTCGGGTACAGCACCCATTGCGCAGCAACCAAATCCACCTCCTCCTCCACGGCATCAATCGGGTCTTCCACGCAGATATTGTCCAGCAAAGCCTGGTACTTCGGAGCCGTCTCGATGTACGGCGGCTGGATGTCAATATCGTTCAACACGCCCCACGAGCCATAGACGCTCTCCTGTGGGCTGGCCAGGCTGAAATTGCCGAACATCCGGCTGCCCCACGCCCGAACCGTATCAATCATATCATCATATAGCTTGTAAATCTCCGGGCTATATTGCGCATCCCACATCGCCTGTTGGTAGGGATATGGAATACCAAATACGTTGCCGACAAAATGCTGCCCGGCCTCATAGTTCACGATTTTTTTACCGAACAGCTTCACATTATTATAATCCTGCCAAACCAGCGGACGGAAGCCCGCCCAACTGTTCCGGGCATTTTCGATAATATCAGATGGGGTGCTGCTGGCATTCAAAATCGGGTTGCCGCTGTCCGAGTGGTCGAGGCCGACGTAGCCGGACGGTGAGCCATAATCCCAGTCGTCGGGGTCGAGGTGGGAAAGGATTTGTTCGTTCAGGTAGTTGAAGCCGCCCTGCAGGCCGAGCACCCGTTTCACCCTCGTTTTTTCATCGCCGAAGACCTCGTGCCAAATGCGGAACGTGCGCCCAGCCCGCATGGCCATCGCCCGACCATAGTTGAGGTTGCTGGGGGCATTGTCGGCGTTGTAGTGCGCTTGCGCAAAAATCCAGTTCCAGACCTCGTTGCTGTACTCCAAATAAATCGTCAGGCTGGGGTCGAGTTGCTCCCGAAACAGGGCGGCCATCTGCGCCACGTAAGCGCTGTCGGCGGCGTGTGGGACGCATAGCCAAACGTCCTTTTTCAAGTGGTTGGACAGTTTCACCATCATTTCATAAGGTACGCCTGTTGCGGTAGCATAGGTGAAATGCGTGAGTGACGAGCGGTCTTCCCAATGCTCCACCGGGTTGTGGTTCGTTGCGCCCCAATCCATGAAGCGCAGCGCCTTGAACGGCCTGATTTTGTCCAAAAAGCCTTCGTAAAACGGCTCGACATCGAGGTCGGCGAACTCATCGGCGAGGCGCAGGATGCGGATGTTGCGAACGTGGTTGCCCATTTGCGAAGCATTTACCATGAAAAAAATATTGCCCACCACATCCACGCTGAACTCGATACGGCCCGGTGCATTGCTCGTCACGGTCACGCCACCACCTACGCTCAAGTCGCCCACGCCGTCATACAGCAGCACATAGGTTTCGCCGGGCGGCAAATTGGCACCCTCGCTCGAAATCACGTACCGGACCTTGTTCGGCACCCCGTTGGCCGTCTGCGGGATTTGCGTCGGGTAGCCATCAGCGTCAAATTCGAGCAGCGCCAAGTTCCCATTGTCCCAACAAAAACAGTCGTCGTTAAAAGCAATCGGTTCGGGGCGCACGTGTTTTAGCAGGTTCTTCAACGGCCGCTCCGGCACCCAATCGGCGAAGCCGCTGAGGTTGGTACCGATTGCGAGGTCGCAGTCCTGTGACTGCCAACCGGGGCAGGTATTGCTGTCAATGGGGACGATGAACTTGAAATCGTCGCTGCAACCGGTGTTGCTATTGGCTCTGTAAATATAGAGGCCGACGTTGAGGTTGTGGAACTCGTAGCCATTGGTGAGTGGCAAGTCTAGCCCCTGAACATTTTTTAGGGTAAAATTTTCAGGATGGTCGTTGATGCGGATGATGCCACCCATGCCATCGCAGTCGGCCTGTTTCACCAACGAAAAACTACTGAGGCAGGGGAAATTACCGCCAGCATCCCTTACGGTAATCGGATAAACGGCGGTGTGCTGCAAGCCCGCTTGGTCCGTGGCGGTGAGGCGCACGGTGAGGTTGCCGAGGGCGGTGTAGGTATGCGTTTGCGAAGCGCCCGTGGCCGTGGGTGAGCCGTCGCCGAAGTTCCAAGTGTAGGTGAGCGAGCCACCTTCGGGGTCGTAACTCGCAGAACCTGATAGGTTTACGGTGAAAGGCGCTTGCCCATCGTTGTCGGGGGTGCTGATAATGGCGACAGGCGGCAGGTCCACCGTCACCGTGCCATCTGGGGCGGCGCAGGGGTAGGTGTCGGCGAGGCGGATTTCGTCCACAGAGCCGTTGCCGGGGTTGTTGCCGAGGTAGGTGACAACGCTGCGGAAGGTGAAAGGCGTGGCAGAGCTTTGGGTCAAAACAGGTGTCGGGCTGCCGTTACCGAGTTCCGTGGGGTTGATGTAAAAATCAATGCCCGTGCCGTTGGGGTTGAAGGTGAATTTGATGACGAAAAAAGCTGCCGTGCCAATGCTGACTGGCACCGAGGTCGGGAAGTACGAGTCGCCGATGCGGAGCGTCCAACGGCGCTGCCCACCTACGTCGCTCTGCCCTTCGAAATAGCCGAACTCGACTTTTTCGCCCGTGCAGTTGTCGCACCAAGGCAGGCCGGTGCCATGTAGCCCGGCGAATACCGACTGGTTGTTGTTCTGGTCTTTGCGGAGCAATGCGCTCATCCAAAGCTCGCCGCCATTGGCCGATGTGCCGATGCCCTCGTTGAAATCGCTGACGTAGTCGTCAAATGGCCCACCGTCCTGCGTGTTCAGTCTGCGGCCAGCGGTGAGGTAAACCCGCCCCCCCGTTGCGAAGCGGCCAAGTGCCTGCAACTGGTTGAATGTCAATGAATTGGCTGTGCCCGTGCTGGTTTGGTAGCCGGGCAAGATTTGGTCGTCGTTCTGCGTAAGCCAAGGCTCGGCCCAACCTGCGCCGCCGTTCTGGTCGTCGAGTGGGGCAGCGGCGGGGTAGTCGAATCCGTCGTAGGCGAGGTAGGTGCAGGGCTGGGTGATGGCGAGGGCTGGCAACAGCAGGAATAGCAAGGTGCGCATGTGGTTCGGTTTTGAGCAGCAAATCTACTGGATTAATGTCACGCAAATTAGATTTGATTACCTTTGACGACACCACCTTTTCCTTAAATAAAATAACCATTGCCATGCAGAAATTCTTCGCACATCTTTTCGCTCTCCTCGGTTTCTTTGGCTTCGCAAATGCACAGGATACCTTCTCCATCGTCGCCGTGGACAGCACCACGGGCGAGGTCGGCAGCGCCGGGGCATCCTGTATCAGCGCCGACAACCTGCAACTGTACTTCCCTTTCGACGACCCCGACTTCCTCGGCGACGTGCTGCCGGGCCTGGGTGCCATCAACTCACAGTCGTATTACCTGGCCACCAACCAAGACAATGCGAACCAGCAACTCGCCAGCGGCAGTACCCCACAAGAAGTAATAGACTGGCTGGCCGCCAACGACGCCGAGAACAACCCCGGCGTTCGACAGTACGGCGTAGCAGCACTCATCAACGGCCAGCCCATGGCAGCGGGCTATACTGGCGCCAATTGTTTTGACTACAAAAACCACGTGACCGGCCCCAACTATTCCATTCAAGGCAATATCCTGCTCGGCCAAGAAATCCTCGACTCGATGGAGGCCCGCTTCCTCGCCGCCGAGGGACAGGGCAAATGCCTTGCCGAGCGCCTCATGGCCGCCATGCAGGGTGCCAAAGTGCCCGGCGCAGATACCCGCTGTTTGAGCAATGGCACCTCGTCCATGTTCGCCTTCATCAAAGTGGCAAAGCCCAGCGACGATGACTTCAACCCCTCGCTGCGCCTCTACGTGTCGTACAACCCCGTCGGCATCGAGCCGATAGACTCACTGCAAGCCGCCTTCGACCTCGCTGCACCCTGCTTCGTGAGCACGGCCAACGAAAAGCAGCACAGCCTCCCGTTCAGCGTCTCGCCAAACCCGACCGACGGCAGCTTTGGGCTGAACATGGAAGGCGGCCAAGAAATGCTCCGATTGGATGTGTATGACGCAATGGGCAGGCACCAACTGCAAAGGACGGCAATGCAACTTGGCGAAAAAGTTCGATTGGAAAGCCCCGGCACCTATTTCGTCAGGGTGGCCACCAGGGATGGCCGGGCAGGTTGGGAACGGCTCATTGTCCGTTAGGCATGAGGAACGAGGGAAGAGGAATGAAAATGCACCGGTGGTGCTTCATGTGCCGCTGTTTTTTTGCTTTTCCTTCGGTAAATAAGCACCTCCGCCACGGCGAGGTTGCCAATCCATGCCAGCCAGGAAACCAGCACGTACTGCGTCACGGGGTCGAGTTCCGGGAAATTACCCAAGAGCATCTGGTAAACCCTGAGGCTCACCGCCGAAAGGGTGAGCGCATAGCTGCGGGTCATCCAGTTTTTGTGCTGCGCAAATTGCCGCCTTCGCACCGTGACGAAGCCCTGCCACGTGAACCACCACCACAGCGGCGTCAGCACAAAGAAGCTGGCCTGCGCTGCCCATCCGCCATTAGCATGGAACCCCATCACAAAGCCGCTCGGTGCGCTTACCAAAAGCAGCAATCCCACATAAATCCGGCCAGCGTATCGGTGCAATTTCGGCCATTGATGGAGTATATATTTAGGGAATAAAAAGGCACCGCTTGCCAGCACGAACACGCTGCTGAATATATGCGCATAAAACGCTGCCCGATAATAATCCAAATGGATGATATGCTGCTTGGTGAGCAGGAAGTCAATATCCAATTTCCAGCTTGTATATGGGGCGATTATCAGGATGAATTGGTAGCTGAAAAACAGGATGGCAAGCGGCCAAATTATAGCTGAAATATATTGGATTGAATTGGTTGGCAATTTCATACTATGCCGCATTTATTGATTTTGGTTTTTGTTTCATTCAAACCTCGTTTGTCATCCCGGTTTTGTCATCCCGACCAAGGGTCGGGACCCGTCCAAGTTTCAATTCTCGCCCCGCTGTGTGCCGCTTTGTCATCGCCGTAGGCGAACCGCAACGTCCCGGTTGTCGTCCTGCTGTGCGCCGCTTTGTTATCGCCAAAGGCGAAATATCCACGTTAAAACAGGACGGCATTTTTGGCGTTGCAGGTCCGCCTTTGGCGGATGACAAAGCGGCGCACAGCGGGGCGACAACCGGGGCGTAATAAAGGCGTGATAGGGAGCTAAACCAACTATGGTCTGGCTTTTGAAGCCATCGCAGCATATTTGGTTTCGTTAAAATTCCCCTTGCTGTCCAATGCCATGTAAGTGGTTTTTTCAGGTTTAAAATCAATTAGTTTATTGTCATCATAGCCGTGTTCTTGAACCGCTTTTTTCCAAACGTTTTCATACTCGGTTTGCGAAACATTGCCCGCTGCATCAATGGAGCAAATCATGGTTTTATCCATAGAAGAATATGCCAGGTTAAAGGCCCCGCTTAAATGCGACTTTTCTTTTTGCTTTTGCAAAATATTGCCTTTTAGGTCATACAGTACCAATTGGTATGCGGTGCTTAAATCGCCACCAAAACGCTGCTTTGAGCTGTAAATCACTGCCACCATTTTATCATTTGGATAATACCGGGCAACTGGCACCAACTCCGGCGGCCCCATGCGGCTGAATTTCCCAGCCTGTGATTCGGGAATAAACTGCGTTGGTTTAATGACCGTTTTCTTCGCGCTTTTAACTGCTGGTTTTGATTTATTATCCCGATAAGCTTGGTAACCTTCCATGTCGTTCAGCCCAATGCTATAAGGCAGTTCCACCTTTTTAAATTGACTCAAAAACGCCAGAAAAGATTCCTTACTTCCAGCTAATTCAGTAGTTATAACTGGGGTTGGCTTTTGAACAAAAGCCGTGGAAATAATGGCCAAACTGAATAAGCTGGCCCATGCGATAAAGGATTTGATTTTCATTTTTCTATTGATTTGCGACACAAATGTGCCAGTTAATTAATGCCCCTCTCACCCTCTCACTCTCTCACCCTCTCACAATTTCTCCACTTCAAACCCCTTCTCCGCCGCCTGCTTCCGCAACGACTGCAAGATGGAGTCCTCCAAACCGCCACCGCCCTTTTCTGCGGACTGTTGCTCGATGTACTGCCTACGCTGGATGTCCAACTGTTGCATCTGCTGCTGCACAGCCTCCCGGCGGGCGCTAATGGCCTCAATTTTCTGCTCCATTTCCTCAATGCTCAAGTCACGCATCTCTGCTGGCAGGTCGGCCCGGTTTTCCACCACTTTTTTGTCCTTTTTGTACGCATCCACCAAGTCCCAATCTTCGGCCTTGTAGCTCTTCGAGGACTTGAAGGCGGCACGCTCGGCCGCATTGGAACGGCTGTAAAAAGAGGCATTGGAATCCTGCGTGTTCTGGTTCATTTTCTTCTCTTCGCCCCGCCTACCTACGGGGACATAAGTGTCGTTCAACTGTGCGTTCAGGGCATTGATTTGGTCGTCGTAGGGCGTCTGGATATACACCGTGCGCTGGTCTTGGTTGATGCACAGGTACTCGCCCTTGCCAGCCCGTGCGCCTGCTTGCCATTGGCCATTGATGCCTTCCTCGCAGTTGCCACAGTGGATCGTGTTCACGATGATGCTCCGCATCACGGCATTGGCGCAAGCCGAACGAAAGTCAACATGGCCTTGTGTAAACGGCTCATTCCCAGCGATGTAGATGATACGAAGGCCATCTCCCTGCTTCCAGTCCAGTTCGTCCAGCGAGGCTTTGATGGTCGCTCCGCAATACTCGTCACCGCCATTAGTGGAGAGGGAAAACAGCTTTTCGGAAATCAGGTCCATGTCCGTCGTGAAGCCTGAAAGCTGGTTGATTTCAAACTTGTCCGACGAGCGGCGGCCCGTGTTGCCATACTCGTAAAGTGCCACTTCGAGTGCGGGCATTTCGCCGTTTTTACGCATCCGGTTCAGTTCGTTGAGGATTTTCCAGAGTTGCGATTTGGCCTGCTCGATGAGGCCGTCCATGGAGCTGCTGGTGTCGAGCAACAGGGCAACCTGGATGGCATTGTGGCCAGCTACTACGGCTGCCATGGGGTCAGCAACCACTGCCGTTTGAAAGTTGAAACGGGGGATGAGGGAGAACAGCGTTTTGCTGTGGGAACTGCCCAGCCAGATGCAGAAGCCGAGGGTCAGTGCGATGGTGAACTGTTTTGAGTTGAGCATATTTCGGATGTTTAGAAGGTTTATTGATGTTTAGCAAGTTTAGATGGGCAGTTGCTTTTTCGCCATACCAGCTAAACTTTCTGAACCTCATGCCCCAAATGTCTTCTCTAAAATTTTCAAAAAAAACCGCAAATGAGCCGTCATTCCCTTTCATTGGGTGAATATGCCGAATGACTTGGTAAAGCTGCTTTTTGAACTGCGCCGTATTTTTCATCGGAAAAACAGCATGTGAAAAATGGTGTACCTTTCGCCCTTTTAGTAGCCGCCAAATTTATTTGGCAGGCTCAATAGGTCAAAATGATGTACTTCCGCCACATATTCCTCTTCTTCCTGCTCGTTGTTTCGAGCGGCCTTTTTGCGCAGCAAAAACAGGAAGATGCTGGGAAGGGCGAAGAGAAGAAAGCCATCAGCAAGAACAAGCGGCAAATAAGGCGGGACTATCTTGGCGAGGCCCGAGACCTCCGGGAAAAATCGCCCAAACAAGCCGTGAAACTGCTCGAAGAGGCGCTGCTCTACGCCCGAAAGGACGGAGACGTGCAGGCGCAGGCCGAAGCTTACACCCTCCTCGGCAATATCTACGAGGACATTGGCCAGCCTGAACTCGCCCTCCAGCGCTACCAACAGGCGCTGAATGCGTTCAGTCCTTCCGACGAAAAATCGAAGAGAGCCCCCTCGAAAAAGGATTCGTTTTCCCCGAACACGGCCCCGATTCACCAGCGCATGGGGCAGCTATACCTTGACCAAAAGAATGACAAGGCCGCCGCCACGAGCTTCCAAATCTGTATTGACAAGTCAACGGACGCAGGGCTACGGCAACGCTGCGAAGTCGGCTTGGCAGATGTGGAACTGCTGCGGGGCAACGCCAATGCCTCCATTTCACAATTGGACAAAGTAGAGGAAAACTACCCGCTCGACAGCGTGGGCATCGCCAATATCGAGGCACGGCGCTCCAATGTCTATATCCAGCAAAACGATTTTTCGAGGGCATCGGAGTCCTACCTGAACTCCATCAACACCCTGCCGAAGGACGCCCCAATGTCAAAGGAAGACCTGAAAGCCATCGAGCAGGCACAGTCGAACCTGCTGGCCTACGAGGCTGCCGACGTGAATGCCAAGGTGGAAATTGCGAAGAATAGCCCTGCGGGCAATGCCTCGCTGGCCTCCAACGACGACGTGATTTCTGGCAACTTGAAGGTGGCCGCCGTTTATGAAAAAGAGAAGAAACTTGCCGAGGCCGAGCGCTTCATCGCCCGCTCGAAGGCATTGGTCAATGAGCGCACAGACGCTGTGCTTGCCGCCGAGGTATTCAAGAAATCGGCGGAACTCAACCGCCGGAAAGGCAACCTGACCGCCGCTTTTTCGGACATGGAGCGCTATGTTGCGGAGCGGGAAAAGACCATTGCGGCAGCACAGGCCGAACTGGCGGAGCAAGTGGAAATCGTGAAGGGCCAGCAGCAGATTGACGTGCAGGAGAAGGATTACGACATCGAGGAGAAGGAGCGGGCGCTGCTGCAATCGCAACTGAGCCGCCAGCGCATCATCATCGGGCTGCTCACGGTTTTGCTGCTCGCATCGCTCGTTTTCTTTTATTTCCTTCGTAAAAACATCCGGGAAAAGCAGCGGGCGCACCAGCGTTTGCTGCTAAAATCCCTGCGAACGCAGATGAACCCGCATTTCATATTCAACGCCCTCAACTCGGTGAACAGCTTCATTGCGCAGCACGACGAAAAGGCGGCGAACAAGTACCTCGCCGAGTTCAGCCGCCTGATGCGCAAGGTGCTCGACCACTCGCAAAAGGACTTTATCCCCTTCGAGGAGGAGATGGAACTGAACGAGCTTTACCTGCGATTGGAGCATTTCCGCTTCCGTGACCAATTTGAGTTCAGCTTTGAAAACAATGCCCACGCCCCCGACCTCGAAGTGCCGCCGATGCTCATCCAGCCGTTCATCGAGAACGCCGTGTGGCACGGCCTGCGCTACAAGGAGGGCAAGGGCCACCTCTCCGTGCGGGTCGGGCAGGATGCCACGCACGTCACCGTCACCATCGAGGACGACGGCATCGGGCGGGAGCGCTCGAAGGCCATCAAGACCGAAAGCCAGCGCCGCCAGAAGAGCGCAGGATTGGAGAACGTGGCGAAACGCATTGCGCTCATCAATGAACTGTATGGGAAGAATTATGAGATTGCGGTGAGCAATGCAGACGTCAATGCAGCGGACGTGGGGACGGTAGTGCGGGTGCGGATTCCAATAAGTTAAGTTCGGCAGTTTATCCTAAAAAGGGACAAACTGCCGAATCATTTATTCCTATTTCCTTGGCAAAAACCACCCCAGCCAGGCCCCTACCAATCCCCATTGCACGACGGCATCAATAAGATGGCCAATGGAGTCAGTTTCAAACCATATCGTGTTTAAATAAGGTATGGTCAAATACCCAATAAGGCCAACAGCCAGAGAAGATAATAAAGCTGTTTGCAGGTTCAATCCGGGTATTTTCATCAGCAACCATATCAGCAAAAAGGCCGCTAAGAGGTCAATGACCAATCCCCGGAACATGTTCATGCCCATATTTGTGTTCATAGCCTCATGGTATTGTACCACGGCCCAGGGCTTTCCAGCACTGGCGTCCATAGCCGCCTGCGTTTGCTCTGCTGTGCTGCCGGGAGCAACGTTGGGCAGGTAGTAGCTGCCTTCCTTGAGGTTTTGTGAAAGTGCCTGCATGACGGCGTCCTGTTTGTCGGTGTATTGCATTTCACTCCCATGAACGTTCAGAAGTGACCATGAAAGGAATTGCCATACGAACAAAAGAATGCCCGCTACGACCGTGGCGATGATTTGTTTTTTCATAATAAACTGATTTAAAGTTGGTGAAAAATATAGGTCAATATCAGCGCAGCGTCAAAGCTGCACTGAGGCTTCAAAGGTCATTAAAACCAATGAATAATTTACCAGTTTAATCATATTCGGCCCAGATTTCAGCAAAAAAACAGGTGGTCATATCGGGCAGCATGCCGTCAATTGGCCACGAACTTGATTTCGAGGGTGCCGCCCACCACCACCTTGCCTTTTGAATTGCCGCCAATATATTGACTGGGGTCTTGTACCGTCGTTGATGATATGCCACTCAAGGCCGGATAATAAACGCTGCCACCGATTTCGCTTACGCCCCTCATAAAATTGACCTCGGCTATGGCAATGTTCTGCTTGCCCATCTTCTTGGCAACCTGCTCGGCGGAGACCCTTGCTTTCTGCATGAGCTTTTCAAGCAGTTTTTCATAGTGCTTTTCCGATTCCGGAGCGTTCACCTGCACCAACCAGCCCATGGTATTGCCTATTTTTGATTTTAGGTCTTTGGTGACCGCCTCCATCTCTTTCAGGGATTTAAACTTGAGGTAAAAACCATTGCCAGCGCCGCCATATCCCATCATGTCATTTACTTCATACGATATGGATTTTGCCTTCAACCAAATCTCCAGTTCGCTCTGAACCCCGACAGGCGCATTGGTCGCAGGCATACCTTCTTCATATTCTCCTGAGTAGGAGGATATCATATAAATAAACTCCTCGCCGACAATATGCACGGTATCTGCCAGGTTGATGGTGATGATACTGCCTTGCGATTTAGCCAAAAAGTGGAAGCCAAAAAGGAATAAGATGGCAAATGCATTTTTCATGCTGTGTTGTTTTTTATGAAACATTTTTTATGAAAATAGTCAGCAAAAAGCCTATTCAACTGACAGGTTTCTAAGCCCAAAGATGGACAAAGTTTGGAAATCTACTTTCCCTGCCTACATTCGTGCCTTACCAAGCTTGAATGAAAAACTACCTCTTCACCCTCGCAGTCGTCCTTGCAGCCACGGTCGCCGTGCTGTTCCCACAGTATTTCACCGAAATCAACGGCTGGCCGCTGAAGAACCTCATCGTGCCGCTGCTGCAAATCATCATGTTCGGCATGGGTGCCACCATGAGCTGGCAGGACTTCCGCAACGTGGTGAAGATGCCAAAGGCGGTCATCGTGGGGCTGGTCTGCCAGTTCACCATCATGCCGTTCGTGGGTTTTGGCTTGGCCAATAGCTTCAATTTTCCCCCGGAAATTGCCGCAGGCATTGTGCTCATTGGCTGCTCGCCGAGCGGGCTGGCGTCAAACGTGATGGCCTATATCGCCAAGGCCAACGTGGCGCTGTCCATCACCATCACCACCTTGGCCACGCTGCTCTCGCCAATTTTGACGCCTGCTTTGATGAAGCTGCTGGCGGGCCAGTTCGTTGAAATCAGCTTCTTGTCCATGATGTGGGACATCACCAAAATGGTCATCCTGCCCGTGCTGGGCGGTCTGTTGGTCAACCGGCTTCTGGGCGAAAAAGGTGACTGGCTCAAACGGTTGCTGCCCATGTTGAGCATGGCTGGCATCGCCTGCATCATTGTGGTCGTCACGGCTGCCGGTCACGAATCGCTAATGCAGGTCGGCTGGCTGATGGTGCTGGCCGTGCTGCTGCACAACGGCTTCGGCTACCTGCTCGGCTACTGGGGTGCCCGCCTTGCTGGGCTGGACGAGCAAAGCTGCCGCACCGTCAGCATCGAGGTGGGGCTGCAAAATGCGGGCATCGCATCGGGCATTGCGCTCAAGCTCGGCAAAATTGGGACGATGGGCCTGGCCGCCGTGCTGTTCGGGCCGCTGATGAACTTCACGGGTTCGCTGCTGGCGAACTGGTGGGGTAGGAGGCAGGTGTAGTGGGCATTAATAGCCGTGGCCATTCGGCCAAGAAACCAGAACTTTGCGGCATGAAAAAATCAGTGTTCCTTGTTTGGATTGTGTTGCTTGCCCCGATTTGCTTATTCGCACAGCGCAAAGGCGTCACGCTTTCGGGTATTCTTGAAGCGGACAATCCAAGAGCCCCCTTGGCTTATGTCAATATGCTTTTGAGGGCTGCCAAGGACAGCAGCTTCGTTGCTGGCACAATCACCAATGAGGAGGGGCTTTTCAGTTTTTCGGAATTGAAGCCGGGCGACTACCTGTTGGAGGCGTCCTTTGTCGGATACCAAGACCACCGACAGGCGGTGCTGATTGGCCAATTGAGCAGTTTTCTGGATTTGGGTACCATCGTTTTGATGGAGAACAGTAAGGACTTGGAAGAGGTAATCGTGACCGCCGAACAAGCGGCGATAGGGGCCAAAATGGACAAGAAATCTTATGCTTTAGCGGACAACATCAGTCAGGGCGGCGGCTCGGTCCTGCAAGCGATGAGCAACTTGCCGAGCGTCAACGTTACCCAAGAGGGCAAGGTGCAACTGCGGGGCAGCGACAAAGTGACCGTCCTGATAGATGGCAAACAAACCGCATTGACGGGCTTCGACAGCCAAAAAGGGCTGGAAAACATCCCGGCCTCGGCCATCGAGCGCATCGAAATCATCAACAACCCCTCCGCTAAATACGATGCCAACGGCAATGCGGGCATCATCAATATTGTTTTCAAGAAAAACAACCAGGAAGGGTTGAACGGCAGCCTTGGTTTGGCGGCTGGCTTGGGGGCATTGTGGATAAAAAGGGAGAACCTGCCCACCATTCGGCCCCAATTTCAGGACACGCCTAAATTGAACCCATCGCTGTCCATTAATTACCGCAAGGAAAAGGTCAATTTATTCCTGCAAGGCGATTGGCTATATACCCAGACCTTGAATAAAAACGAGTTTTCGACAAGGGTTTATGACACTGGCGAAACGATTTACCAGCAAGTAAAGCGCAACCGGACCACCACTTATGCCACAGCGAAAGCTGGGATGGATTATTATTTAACGCCCAATAATACGCTTACCATATCCGGTTTATTTAATCGGGAAAAAATAGACGACCGGGGCGACAATCCTTATTTTTTAAATGACTACACCAACCGTTATCGCCTTTGGCAATTCATTGAGGATGAGGTTAAATACACGGCATCGGCCTCGGCGGCATTTGTGCATAAGTTCAAGCAGCCTGGACATTCCTTAAACATCAATAGTAATTATTATTTTCACCGGGAAGACGAAAAGTATTTTTTCACCAATATATTGCCGAGCTTCACCGGCACCGATGCCTTTAAACTGCTTTCCGACGAGCATGTTTTTGATATAAATATGGATTATGCAAAGGCGCTGAAACAGGGGCGGGTAGAGGCTGGCGTGAAGTTTCGGCGGCGGGCCATTCCCACCAATATGCAGTTTTTTCCCGGCGTCAATTCGCCCATAGATACCAATGCGGGCGGCTGGGCCAATTATTATGAAACCATTCCCGCCCTTTATGGCAACTATGTGTACGAAAGCCATAAAATAGAACTGGAAGGCGGCCTCCGCATGGAATATGTGAAAGTGGATTATGAAGTGAACCCCAACCACAATACCTATAAAAGCGACGGGTATGACTATTTGCAGCCGTTTCCGAATATCCGGGTGGCATATAAAATAAGCGACCTGAATAAGCTTTCCTTCTTCATCAACCGCCGGGTGGACCGACCGAACGAGGTGGATATCCGCATTTTCCCAAAATACGACGAGCCGGAACTGATTAAAGTGGGCAACCCGACCCTGAAACCACAATTCACCACGACCTTTGAATTGGGCTATAAAAACACGCTGCCAAAGGGCAGTTTTTATGCCGCTGCCTACCACCGCATTATTGACGGAACCATAACCCGCATTGCAACGCAAGTGCCCAACAATGTTTTATTGTACAATATATTTCAAAATGCGGGGCGCAGCTACAACACGGGTTTGGAGGTGATTTTCCAGCAAAACCCAGCGAAATGGCTGGGTTTTACCGCCAGTTTTAATATTTATCAAAATACCATTAATGCATTTATGGTAACGAATAAATATCCGGTGCCCACCACCTATTCCGACGAGGAGCAACAACTGACATCGGGTAACATAAAACTGAACACCCAATTGCACCTGCCAAAAGGCTTGGAAGCCCAAGTATCTGCGGTTTATTTGGCACCCGATATTATCCCACAGGGCACGATTGACCGGCGTTTTTCTCTTGATTTGGGTGTGAAAAAAGCCATCCAAAAAGGGAAAGGGGAAATCTTCCTCAACGCCACGGATTTATTGAACACCATGCAGGTAAAAAAGAAAATACAAGGGAATACTTTCACCTTACACAGCACTGATTATTATGAAACGCAAGTGGTGCGGGTAGTATATGGGTACAAGTTTTGACCCATTGGCTACGTTATAGCATGTCTCAAAAGCTTCCAATATGCAAACAATTGCTGCCCTCATCATAGACGACGAACTCGATAGCCGAAGCACCCTCCGCAGCTACGTGGGCAGGTATTGCCCGCAGGTGCAGTTGGTGGGGGAGTGCGCCAATATCATTGAGGCACGGGCGGCCATCCTCAAGCTACGGCCACAGCTCATTTTCCTCGACATCGAGATGCCGCATGGTACGGCCTTCGACCTGCTGGAGCAATTCGGGGAGCATATTGATTTTGAAATCATCTTCATTACTGCTTATAGCCAATA
>JANPLH010000601.1:0-10821 GCA_031426435.1 Saprospiraceae bacterium
GAGTAGCGGAACAGCTTGCTGCCAAACTCTTCGAGAGGGCAATGGTAAATGGTGGCATGAACTTCATCGGCAGTTTTTGCAAAATAAACCCCTTCCCGTTCGCTAATTTTCACAAGCGATTCATCGTCAAATAGTTGTGCAATACTTTCGTCGCTGCCGATGAGGATTTCCACCCGTTCCACAATATTGCTCCTGCGGCGAATGGCACCGACGAGGCTGGTTTTTGCATTAGGCAATGCTTTTGAAATTTGCTCCAGTAATGCATTGGCCACCTCCTCAATTTCGGCAAAAAGGAACTTGCCCTGTGATTTTTGGAAATATTCAAGTTTTTGCCGAAGGTCTTCCTGCGTCTTTTCCCCAAAGCCCTTTAGCTCCACAAGTCGGTTCTCGTTGCAGGCATAGCGCAGTTCGCCGATGGTCTCCACGTCAAGCTCCTTCCAGATGACCCTGATTTTCTTCGGGCCAAAACCGGGGATATGCAGCATTTCCTGCACACCCGTTGGAGTGATGTCCTCGAATTTCTTCAAGGCTTGCATAGTGCCCGTTTCCAACAGTTCCTTGATGCTGGTACTTGTCGAACTGCCGATTCCCTTGATTTGCCCAATGGATTCTGGCGTCATCTCGGCAAGCGCATCAGGCAATTTGCGGATGGTGAGGTAGGTGTTCAAGTAGGTCTTTATCTTAAACGGATTGTCCTCGTGCAATTCCATGATTTCGGCGAGGTACTGGAATTGCTTGGCTATTTCTTTATTGGTCATTTTATACGATTGGTTTTGGAGGTTTAGCGAAGTTCAGGAGGTTTAAAATGACAGGAATGCAGCATGGTGGCAATCTAAACCTTTTAAACCCATTAAAGCCCGCAAGGTATGATTTTGCCAAAAACCTTCGCTAAAGTTTGCTGGGTTTTGAATTGCTGTTAGCTTTGCAGCACTTTTTCAATTTGAACATCCGTTTCAAACATCCGTTTCAAAACAATCCTTGAGTTAAGATTTTCTCCCCATTGTTGAAGGATTTCAGGTCTCTGTACTTTGAGTAAGCGTTAGTTTATTACGGTTAATCATTATAGTCCACTATGAACCAGCGAGTCTATGGTTTTGCCCTTATTGCCATGCTGCTTATTGGAGCGCAGCTGAATGCCCAAACTACTTGGAAAGGCACTAATTCTTCCAATTGGAACCTGGCCTCCAATTGGACCAACGGCTTGCCCGGCCCTTTCAATGAACCGACCATCCCGGCTTCTCCCTTTGGCCCGCACTTCCCATCCGTCAACGTTTTCACCTATTTCAACTTCAACGTGCTGAATTACGGCACCATCAGCATTGATGCCGATGGTGGGGTATCGCTGTTTGGTACTTTCATCAACCACAGCGGGGCATCCTTGGTCTTGGGCAACAACACAACGAACTTTTTGGTGGAAAACAATGGGACACTCGAAAACCACGGAAATATCACAAACAACGGCACTTTTAGCAATCAAGGTGTATTTACCAACGGAACGACAGGCATATTTAGCAACAATCATATTTACTCCCACACAGACGGTGGTTTTTTGAACCAAGGCCAATTCAACAATTTTGGGGAATTCTATTCTGAAGCGACCTTTCAAAACACGGGGGTTTTCAATAACCACGACCTTTTGAACAACAACGATGCGGCCTCCAATGCTGGAACCATCAACTCCATCGTAGGCGCCACGCTTCGCAATGACCTGAACCTGACGAACCTGCCAAGTGGCACCATTATGGTCGCTGGTTCCTTTCTCAACAACAAGTTGTTCCAAAACCAAGGGCAGGTCATCACAAATTCGGGCTCGATGACCACCAACAGCCAATTGGTGCGCAATGCTTCGAGCGGAAGCTGGACCAACCAAGGCATGATTAGCAATGTGTTCTGCGCCATTTTTGAAAACAAAGGAACCTTCCTCAACACAAGTTTCCTTGAAAACGAAGGTTTTATTTATGCCGACAGCCCCTTTGCACCGCAACAACCAACCAACACTGGAAGTGGCGTGGTCATCACGCCAACCAACGCTGGCACACTTTGCCATAATTTCACGGTCGGCCTTGCGGCCAATAACGCCGCAACCGTCGAAGGGCTTGACCTCGCCAACGACCAACTCGATTTCTGCTCAGGCTGGACGATTCTCGTCAATGGGCTACCTGTTTTCACCTTCACTGGTTGCGCCAGCGTTGGCGACCACAGCGTGAGCGTGGCTTTCATGGACCCCTATGGCCGTACCACGAACTGCACCGCCATAGTTACTGTCGTGGACGACCTCGCCCCCATCATCGCCTGCCAACCTGCCCAGACCCTGCAACTTGGCAGTGGGCAATGCACCGCACCCCCTAACCTAATCGCACCAACCGTCTTGGTGGAAAACTGCGCCGTGGCGAGCATCACCAACAACGCACCCAGCCTTTTGCCAATCGGCCAAACGGTGGTGACGTGGACGGTCGCTGACCAGAACGGCAACGCTGGCTTTTGCACCCAGATCGTCCTCGTCGTTGACCAATCGCCGCCGAGCATAAGTTGTCCGCAAGCAAAAACGCTGAACGCTGCCCCCAACCTTTGCGGCATTTCGAGCCAATCATCGGCCATTGCTGGCGACCCGGCTTTTGCCTTCGACAATTGCGGAACGCCGACGGTCATCAATAATGCCGCCCCGACCATTCCCGTAGGGATAAACACCCTCACATGGACGGCCATTGATGCCTTCGGCAATATGGCTACCTGCCAGCAAGTCATCACCGTGGTGGATAACCAGCCACCTGTGATTGTCACTTGCCCATCTAATATCATCGTGCAACCGCAAACGAATGGTTGTCAAGCAGTTGCGACATGGGGTGCTGCCATCGCCACCGACAATTGTAGCACTCCAACGCAGGTGTTTTCCATATCTTCTGGCAGTGTTTTCGATGCTGGAGCAACATCCGTGACAGTGCTGGTCTCCGATGCCAGCTTGAACACGGCCACCTGCCAGTTCATCGTCACCGTGGCCGATTCGCAGCCGCCAGTTTGGAGCAATTGCCCCGGCAACAGCACCATCACCCTGTTCGACTGCGGCGATGTGGCCGTTGGCACTTGGACGCCGCCAACTGCCAGTGACCCCTGCCTCGATGTTGTGGCCTCCAATTACCAGCCGGGCGATGTGTTGCCAGTTGGGCAAAACCTTATTGAATACACCGCCACCGACTTCAGTGGCAACAGTTCCAATTGCAGCTTTGTCATCAGCGTGGTGGCGTTGCTGGCCCTCGAATGTCCAGATGATATAATGGTGAATGTCGGCCCCACTGAAACTTCTTCTACTGTCAATTGGAACACCCCGCCTGGCGCAACCAACTGCGCCGTTTGCGCCAGCGTCAACATCCCTGGCTTTTTGTTTTTAGGTGAAAAAACGGGGCATCGCTACTACGCCTACCTCGGCGGGCAAGTGGCCTGGCAAGCGGCTTCTGATATTGCTTCGCAACACGGGGGGTACTTGGTGGCCATTGGCGAAGCCACCGAAAATGATTTGCTCCGCAAAGAATTCTCCGCTTTGTTCCAAACGGCTTGGATTGGGTTCAATGACGAGACGAATGAAGGCCAGTTTGTTTGGTCAAATGGCGAGGCAGTGAGCTTTACCAATTGGGAAACCGGCCTCACACCCGCCCACGACCCGCTCGATTTTGCGGTGCTGCGCAACGACGGCTTCTGGTTCGACGATGCTGCTACGGCTACTCATAGTTTCATCATGGAGGTGCCATGCTACCAACTTGACCTCAGTTCGAGCAACCCAGCGGCGCTGAACAGTTTGGTTTTTCCATTGGGTAGCACCACGATTAGCTATGAGGTGACCGATAATTGCGGCAACACCTGCTTTTGTGATTTTGAGGTGCAAGTGGTTCAAAGTCAGCATGTTACGCCTTGCACTGCCACAGGCAATTCTGATTTTGGTTGGATTGAAAACGTGCAGACGGAAGGTTTCAGCAACCCCTCTGGCGACGATGGCGGGCGGGGCGATTTCGCTGGCACCGTTTTCCAATTGCCCGACCCCGGCTGCATCCTCAAGTTGACGCCCGGCGGCCCCGCTGCCGACAATTATATGTACTGGCGCATCTGGGCCGACCTCAATTTAGACGGCGACTTTTTCGACGACAACGAAATACTTGGCTCATTGGAAGGGGTAGGGGAGCAGGACTTCTGCTACGACGTGTTGGCCAATCTGCCAACTGGCCCTATCGGCCTGCGCATTGCCATGTCCCGCTGGGATTATGTCGCTGCCTGTGGCGATTACCTCGCCGGAGAGTCGGAGGACTATACCGTGGAATTCGTGGATTCCAGCCTTTTCAACCCCACCAATTGCGATTGGACCTTCGGTACGCTGCAAGCTGAGGCAGACCAACTAAAGGTGAAGCTGGCTTGGCTCGGCAACAGCAATTGTGATGTGAAATTGTTCAAAGTGGAGCGCTCCGCTGATGGGATACAATACGAAGTGGCAGGTGAGGTGCTGCCCATTGCAAGCGGCCAACTGCCCGTTTTATATGCCTTCGATGACAGGACGCCCTACTATGGCCACAATTATTACCGTATCCGGATGGTGATGGAGGATAGTTCGGAGGTGCTTTCCAACCTTATCGAAACGGATTTCAACGTGGACCTGGATGCCGTTTTCGTTTACCCAAACCCCGCTTCATCGGAGGCCATCCTGCATGTTTATCCTTACAATGGCCTACCCGCCCGCATTTTCATTGCCAATGCAACTGGCCAATTGGTCTATGACAACCATTTTGACCTGCTTGGCAATGAGCCGATTCGTTTCAATCTGCGGGGGTATGCACAAGGGGTTTATGCCCTCTACTTTATGGTGGATGGAGAGCGGGAGCAGGTGCTGCGGTTGGTGGTGCTGCAGTGAAATTAATCCAACTTCAATGCTTCCCATTTTTTAAACAGCGGCGACTGCGCTCCCTCAACTTTCACCTTGTACTTGGCAAAATCTCCTGCCGAGAAACGATTAATGCGTTCCACTGCTTCTGTCAATTTCAGTTTTAATTTGGTTTGGTAAACCTTTGCACTGGCATTGGGCGCTCCATCGGAGGCACCGAGATACCCCATTGTGGAATAAAGTGCACTGATGATGTCGTCAGCTTCGTCTGGGATTCCCTTCAATCCTTCGGGCTGCATGAACAGCTTTTCCAGCACAGCAATGCTATCGGATAGGGCTTGGCCTTGCTTCGCAATTTCCTTTTTGAGGCTGTCCGGTGCATTCACCAATGCGTCATTCACCAATTTGATGGTGTGCTTGGCTTCTTGCAAACGGTCAAAAGCGTCAGTAGCGACCTTGACCGTTTTCCCAAACTCATTGAAGGCATCCTGTTGCGTTAGCCTTGCATCCATTGGGAAGTCCAACCGAGGGTCGGCAAGGACATTAACGAAAGTGCTGTCTTTGTGCCCTTTCCAATTAAAGACCAGCTTGTACTTGCCGGGCAGTACCGACTGTCCGCCTGGTTTGTCGTCCTCTGGCTTTGGTTTGTTCCGACTGGGGAAACGGATGCCGTCTTGCTCCAATCCCCAATAGATTCGGTTCATGCAAGAGTCAGGTTTTATGCTGAAAGTCCGCACCGAATCGCCTTGATTGTCAAACACTTGTATGCGGATTTTGCCGTCGTCTTTCATAGTCCCTTTCGGGTTATCTTCCTTCCCTGCTGCGTTGGGATTTTCGTCCTTGCCTTCCGACTTTTTTTCCTCAATAAATAGATTGGGCTTCGCCCAAAAAGTCAGCATCGCAGATGGGCTGCGGTTCGTTCCATTGAACACGGCATCCCCGTCAAAACGGACGCCATTGTAGCTGCGAAACTCGGCGAGGTAGGCATCCGGGGCAGGGAAAACCTTGAACGGTTGCTCCATCACCTTGCCTTGGCTGCGGGCTATTTCCCGAAGGGGCCGAATATCGTCCAAGACCCAAAATGCCCGGCCAAAAGTGGCAATGATAAGGTCGTGCTCACGTGGATGTATCTTCAAATCTATGGTGGAAACAGCAGGGAAATCATGCGACCATTTGTTCCAATTTTTACCAAAATCAATGCTGAACCAAAGGCCGTTGTCTGTGCCTAGAAATAGCAGGTTGTCCACTTCGGGGTCTTGCACGATGCAGAGTGCATGGCCTTGCACCTGCTTTTCGTCCACGAGGCGAGTCCATGTGGCACCGTGGTCTTTGGTGAAAAAAGCCATGGGACGCCAGTCATTCCTGCGGTAATCGTTCACGATGACGAATGCCTCGCCAGCCCGCTTGCCGGCCTCAATTTGGGGCACCCATGAGCCGGATTTTACAGTCGGCAGTTTTGCGGAGCAGCTCGTCCAAGTTTTGCCGCCATCACGGGTGAGTTGCACGTTGCCATCATCGGTGCCAACCCAGATGACCTTTTCGTCCACTGGGCTTGGTGCGATGGCGAGGATGGTACAGTGGTTTTCGGCACCTGTTGCATCGGGGGTAAGGCCCCCCGTTTTGTCCTGGTGGAGCTTGGAAGTGTCGTTGGTGGTTAGGTCGGGGCTGATGATTTCCCAGGTTTGGCCGCTGTCCATGCTCTTGTGGAGGAACTGACTGCCGTAGTAAATCCCTCGGTTGTAGAAGGGGTTTTGGGCGAAGCCCGAATTCCAATGGAAGCGCAGCTTGGTCTTGCCATCGGGGTGTACGGGCCGGATGCCTTGGGTATGCCCCGTGAGCATGTCCACGTAGCCGAGGTAGCCGCCCTGCGCCATTGCATAGCAGTAGCGCCCGTTGTCGGGTTGGAAGCCTACGTCAAAGCCATCACCAAAATAGACCTCCTGCCAGTCGGAGTTGCGGATGCCGCCGGAGCGCCACACCGCCGAGGGGCCGACCCACGAGCCGTTGTCCTGCATGCCTCCAGCAATGCGGTAGGGCACGCTCATGTCATAGTTTACATGGTAAAATTGGCCAACCGGCAGGTTGTCGGCGAAGCGCCACGTCTTGCCGTGGTCATGGCTGATATTGAGGCCGCCGTCATTGCCGTCGAGGAGGTGGGCGGGGTCATTAGGGTTTATCCAAAAAGCATGGTGGTCGAGGTGGATTTTCCAGCCAGCCAGCTCCCTAAAGGATTTACCACCATCTTCGCTAATGCTCAGGAAGGTCCAAAGGCTGTAAATCCGGTTCTCGTTTTTGGGATCCACATAGATTTCGAAGAAATAAAATGGGCGGTTGGCCACATTGCCGCTCTCGGTATCGGCGCTGACCATTTTTTGCCATTTCAGGCCGCCATCGGTGCTTTTGTAGAGGGCGTTTTCCTTTGCCTCAACTAAAGCGTAAACTATATTCGGGCTGCTTGGCGCAATGGCTAGGCCCATGCGTCCGAGGTTGCCTTCAGGTAGGCCGTCCTTGTGGGTGCGGCGCTCCCAAGTCTCGCCGCCATCGTAGCTGATATAGAGGCCACTGCCCGTGCCGCCAGAGTTGAAGAACCACGGTTTGCGCTCATATTCCCACATGGCAGCGATGAGTTTATTCGGGTTGGTGGGGTCAACGACGAGTTCGGCGCAGCCGGTTAAGTTGTTGACAAACAACACTTTGCGCCAAGTTTTACCCCCATCTGTCGTTTTATAAACGCCTCTGTCATCGGTTGGGCCGTAGCTGGAACCGTGCGCCGCCACCAGCACCGTATTCGGGTCATCCCGATGGATGATGATGCGGTGAATAGTCTTGGTTCTCTCCAAGCCCATGCACTTCCAGGTCACGCCGCCGTCAAGAGATTTGTAGATGCCTTCTCCGCTGTTCTGCGAGTTGCGGGGGTTACCTTCGCCGGTGCCGACCCAGATTTCGGAAGGATTGCGTTGGTTGATTTTCACCGAGCCGATGGCCTGCACTGGCATTTTGTCAAAAATGGGCTGCCAATTGGTGCCGCCGCTCACGCTCTTCCAAACGCCGCCGCTGGCCGTGCCTAAATAAATAATATCGGAGTTACTGTTCACGGCGTCAATTGCCGTCACCCGTCCGCTCATTCCTGCCGGGCCGACATTGCGGGTTTTGATCGCCTTGAGTTGTTCGACGTTTACTTTTTGCGAGAAAACAGAAGTGGCAATGGCGAGTAATGCCAAGGCGAGGTGGAGGATTTTCGTTTGCATGAAATTTAGTGGTTCTATTTGCGGCGAAAGGTAATAAAGATACCTAAATGAAAATGGGGTTCTTAGCAGCAGCACCGCCAAGAACCCCATTTAGTAGCTTTTATAAAAATCAACTCTTTTTCTTCTTTTTGTTTTTCCCAAAAACGTCTTGTCCACTGCGGCTGTCGAGCACAGGTTCTGGCCTTGGTGCTTCGTCCATGACATCAGTCCAGTATTTTTCGACCCATTCCCAGCGGCCATTTGTCAGTTTGTAGCCTTCGTAAGTGCCGTCTGGTACCATCGTGGGGCCGTAGCTGCCAGCCATCGTCATCAGGTGGTCATAGAGGATGAGACCGTAAGCTTCATCGAAGTTCATTTTGAAACTGGCCTCAGCGGAGTATTCAAACAGGAGGCGGTTCCGAACGGCGATTTCGTTGCCCAAAGAATCGTGTTGAACAAAGACGGGTGCGCCGAAAGCAGGTTTGCCGTCCTTGAAACTCAGCACGTCCACCAATTTCCGTTTGTTAAAAAAACTGAAGCCATCGTAGCCAAACAGCAAGTATTTATTGCCCTCCGGCGTGGCAAACTGCTTCACATTATAATATAGGGAGCCATACCATTTGTCTGGCTGGAGGATGTCGTATTCCTCCGATTGAACATCAACGGAGCGGTCAATAAGGGGTATCAGCTTCAAGTCCGGGCTGTTCATTTGAATGGCACCATAATAGCGGTAGTCGTCTTTGTCCACGTACAATTGCCAGGTGAAAATGCGGAAGGTGCTGTCGGCGGGGTACTGGATGGAAACCGATTTGATTTGCTCGAAAGGGTAGTTGAAAGAATTGGGCAATTTCAGCGCTGTTTTCAAGGTGGTAATCAGCTTTTTGCAGCTTGCAAAGCGCTCCTCCGGCAAGGAATCATTGATGACCAAGAAGCCGCAAAGCCCCAAAGTGTCTTCATACTCCTTCAGCTGGGCGAAGCTGGCGTTGTCAATTTTGCCCGCTTTCTGCGAAAAGGCGCTGGCGGCAATGGTCAAAAAGCAAAGAATCGGCAGTAATTTCTTCATAGGAAAATGAATCAATGGTTCGTGAGGTTTCTGGTTTCAAGTTTCAGGGAAGAGCCTGCTTACATCATTTTTGAAAAGGTTGATTAGGCAAAGAAGCTATTCCAAAAAAGCTGTTTATTTTCAGTTATGCAGAAAATCCCGTGAAACCTTAAACTTGAAACCTCACACGAACCATTGTGAATGATGTCCCTGCTCTCGCATCGGGAGCCTTCTTTTTAGATGTGACGGACAATAAATGCCATCAAAAATTAGGGAAGCATGCACGAAATCGGGTTCCAAAGTAGAGGAGCAGGGACAAATCAAATCCACAAACGACCGAAATTAGCCTTTAGTGCGGACGTACAAAGATTTGTAAAATGCAGCGAATTTTCGCAACCAAATTACCCGTTCAGCATTTAATGGATATATTTGCGGCCTTTAAAAAAGTAAAAAGTACAAAGTAAAAAGGCAACAGGAAAGGGTTGCGTCAAGGCCACTTTTTCCTTTTTCCTTTAAACTTTTAGCTTCCAATTATGAAAATCCTCGTTTGCGTTAGCAAAACGCCCGACACCACTGCCAAGATTTCCTTTACCTCGGATGGCACCAAGTTCAACGAAGCTGGCATCACTTTTATCATGAACCCCTACGATGAGTGGTACGCCCTCGTTCGGGCTTGTGAGCTGGTGGAGAAAAATGGCGGTACCGTGACCCTCATCAACGTGGGTGGTGCGGACAATGACCAGACCATCCGCAAGGGTCTTGCCATCGGTGCTACAGATGCCGTGCGCATTGATGCCGAGCCGAAAAGTGCCCTGTTCATTGCGAAGCAAATCGCTGAACATGCCAAGTCGCAGAACTACGACATTATCATCTGTGGCAAGGAAAGCATTGATTACAACGGTTCCGAAGTAGGTGCCATGGTTGCCGAGTTCCTCGATTTGCCCTTCATTTCTTATGCCAGCAAGCTCGACATAAGTGGCAGCATGGCCACCGTGGAGCGGGACATCGAAGGCGGCGTGGAAACAGTGGAAGTCAGCGGCCCATTCGTGCTCAGCGCAGCGAAGGGCATGGCCGAGCAGCGCATCCCCAACATGATGGGCATTATGAAGGCTAAGTCGAAGCCTTTCAAAGTCGTTCCAGCGGTTGCTTTCCCCGACCATTCAGTGCCTGTTTCCTACAAATTGCCGAAGGAAAAAACGGGCGTCAAGCTCGTCAGCCCCGACGACATGGACGAGCTGGTAAGGCTGCTCCATGAAGAGGCAAAAGTTATCTAATTAACTGTGAACTGTGAATGGTGAACTGTGAACACAGCCAATGAGCGTGTCCCTCGGTTCACAGTTCACAGTTCACAGTTCACAGTTGAAAAAATGATTTTAGTTTTCGCAGAGGCCGTCAACGGCCATTTCAAAAAATCGGCATTTGAGGCCGTGACCTATGGTAGCCAAACGGCACAACTGCTTGGCAGCCAATGCGTTGCATTGACCTTGGGCAATGCTGAGAACGCAGGTCAATTGGGCATTTATGGCGCTTCCAAGGTGCTGAATGTGGCCAATGACAGCCTTGCCAATTTCGACAGCCAGGTTTATGCTTCGGTCATTGCGCAAGCAGCCGAGAAGTTGGGCGCAACGGTTATCGTGCTATCGCATACCTCTACGGGCAAGTCGCTGTTGGGCCGCTTGGCCGCCCGCCTG
>JANPLH010000602.1:0-4799 GCA_031426435.1 Saprospiraceae bacterium
CAAAACGGATTTCGGGGTTGAAATCCAAATTACCGATCGACTTTACGAAGTCACCAACGTACCGCAAGTTTATTGCATTGGTGTTCAGCGAAGTTCGTCCAGAAAACTGGTGCTGACTGCCATACGGTAGCTTCCTGAAACGGTAGCGGGTAAAACTGACGCCACCGCCGAGCAGCAGGCCATCGTCCACGGTTCGTCCAAATTGTATGCTGGGCATATAGCCATTGTAACGGAACTCCGTCCGGTTGTACTCATTGACTTTCAAACGGTTAGAGCGTTGGTCCCAAATTTCATCGCCTTTTTCGTCCATACCATCGGGCGTGTCATAAACGATGGTTTTCTTCCTGAAAACGCCCGCCGAAGACTCGTCGGCCACCTCGTCCTTGCCGTCTCCACCGATGATTCGGACGAGGATGCCCCGTTGTGCCTTGCCGGAAAGGTGGAACTCATCGCCGGCATCCAAGCCGTAGAGCCTAATTTCCTTGGTCTCATTTTTTTTGAAAACCCGATGGAAAAAGCGGTCGCCTTTGCTGCCGTCTTTTTTAAGGTCGAAAACGCTGACCTCCGTTTCGCCGCCGCTGCGGCGCACCACTTCAAAATGGTCTTTTTTGTCGGTGCCAACCACGTTGACGTATTTCGCCAAAAACCGATAAAGCTTGTTCGCATCCTTCACCAAGCCGTTGCGCCGGGCTTTCAGTATGTCTATCATTTCAGGCGCATTGTATTTATAAACCTCCGGCGGCCAAGCCGCAAAAGCTGCTTCAATGGCCTCATCCGTCAGGCTGGCCTGCAATTTTTGGGCAGTCTGCATCCATGCTTCATGGTCGAGCGGGACGAGGAAGCTGCGGTCGAAACTGCCAGCCGAGCGGCTTTGCCCCGGCACGTCCCATATTTTTTTGTGAAAACCTCTCGTTGATTTCGGCATCCAACGGCGGCTGCCAATGAACGGCAATATGCCCCGCAGGTCGTAAAAAGCTTGGTCACGGTCACGTGGAATCGGGCGATACAAGGTCGTGCTGTCTAATTGCGGGAGCTTGGCCCAGCGCCATTGGTCGTCATGGCGGTCGGTGTCGTTTATCCAGAGGTCAAAAAGGCGGGAGCGCAGCGTCCACTCGGCATCAGGGCGGTGCTTGTGGCTCTTGGCCATTGCTGCCAGCAAATCTTGCGTTCCGACGATTTCCTTGCTGTTTCCAAAATTTGGCGCATCAGCCCAATCATCATCGTCAGGCCGCTCTTCGAACAGGTATATACCGTCTCCATAGCCTTCGTTGTAGGGTGCGAGCCGGGGTTGCGCTGCAAGGAAAACCACTTTGGGATTGGTGTGGTAAATGCCAGCGGCGGCGGCCAGCGGAGGCACAGCCAGCGCAGCATACGGATGCAGGCCGCTCTTGAGGTCGGCAGTGATATCCTCCAGCACGGTATTGTACATGTAGGTGGACATCTTGCCCCGCCGCACGTCCTTGAACAGCGAACGCAGCACATATTGCTTACCGTCATTGGCCTCCAGCCGCAGCGAGCGGGTGGTTCGCCCGCCGCCTTCCTCCACGATTTTCAGGTGGCTGTATTCATCGTCGAGATTGAGAACAGGCACCCGAACGGGTGTCGTCCAAGCGGCCCTGTAGCGGTTGCCGAGGGCAATTTTTTTGAGTCTGCTGGCATCAAAAACCTCAGCTGCGGCTATGGTGATACTGTCCGTCAGGGGTGGGAAAATGGCCTCCGACATAACCTCCTTCGCAATGGGATTGCCCATGTACAATTGTTTTCTGAACACTGTTTCCAGTTTCGCCCCATGTTTTGGCTTTGCCAAAAACTCGACCCAGACCTCTCGGTTTTCATAGAAATAGAGCTTCGCAAAGCCTTGGCGAGCTTGCACGAACCTTGCCGCTTTGCCGCCAGCGGCAAATTCCGCTCCGGCCATTGAACCACTGACAATGGACTGGCTGACGTTGCCCACCTCGGTGAAAAGTTGCAAGCTTTGGTCATGTGCCCCCACGAAAATCACGCTTTCATTGCGGGGCGGCGTGTGCACGATGCGGAGCAATTCGCTGCGCAAAAGGGTCTGTTTGTTGCTCATGAGGTCTTGCTGATGGCCGCCCATGCGCCGGAACAGTACGGCCAAGGAGCCGATGCCGGGTAGGGGCAGCCAGGCTTTTTTCTTCCACATGGTGAGCGGGAAGAGGTGGTGCCGCCACGAATAACTGCCGCCGTGCATGCCATTGCTGCGCATGGGGTGATGCATAAAAAGCACGATGCGGGCCTTTTCCTGCTTTTTCAACTCCTTTTCAATGGATTGGAGAAAACCAAAGCGATCATCGTCCTTGCAGCCGTCTTCTTCCTTGCTGTTGGGATGGAGCCACCACTGGCTGTCGGCGAAGAGCAGGCGGGCATTGTCGCTGATTTTGAGCTTTTCGGGCTCGCCACAGCAATTGCCGGGAAGGAAGGCCCGTTCGTTGCCGAGGGCCTGGGCGAGGTAATATTTCTGCCAGCTTATTGCATCGCAACCGCCCTCCCAATCGTTGTCGCCAGGTAGGAAAACCACCTGGCCGGGGCTACCCTTCACAGCTGCTATTTGTTTGTCCAAAAGTTGTTTTGACTGTTCGTTGCGCTTTTTGGCATTGGAACTTGGAACTGGCACATTGTCGCCAAGGAAGACCATCGTGCTGTGCTTGCCCGCCTGTTGGAATTGCTCGCCGAGCAGGGGAAGCAGCGAGTCGGCGGCGTTGCCTTCACCTGCACCGCCCGCCATGAAGACGGTATGCTCCAGCAATGAGCTATCGGGCAATTGGCGTGCCGCCCACCCCGCCTCTTCCTCATGGTAAAAGGCTTTTCGAGATGTGTTGCAACCAAAAAGCAAGGTTAGCACGAAGAGTGCCAGTAGTTGTTTTATCATTTTTCAGTGTCAGAATGGCGCATAGGCTTGCTAGCAAATATTCAAGTCCACTATTTTGCTTCGCAACAAAACTGTTCAGAAAATAAGGGAAATGAGGGATTGTTGACAACCGACCAATTACATAATTGGGCATTATGCCTTTTAGGTTGCCTATTGGATGGAACCTGAATAACCCCGATTTGTTCTGGGCAGCGCTAAATCAATGCCTGATTGTACCAAGCACTTTCCCCCTGCTGGAGCCATTATAATATCCTGTTGCGCAGCACAGATTTTGATTTGTCCTGAAATAAGTCGCCCAAGATTTCCAGACCAAGCCATAAAATCAGCTTTCAGCCCTCCATTCTTCCCACTCAGCCAACTGCCAACACTATTATTGTACTGGCTCCCGTTATTTGCCCTATGATTTCAAATCCCGCTATCCGAAAACTCCTGCTGTTGGCTTCTATAGGCTATTCCTTGGCCTTCCTGCTGACGCTGAACACGGGCTGCAAGCACCAGCCCCTCTTCGACGATGACGGCCTTGGGCCGATTGATTCCATGGACACAACGGATACGTTGGTCATCATTGACACCATCCCCGATGGCATCCCCTGCGACCCTGATACGGTCTATTTTGAAACGGACATACTGCCAATACTCGTCTCCAACTGCGCAATGTCGGGCTGCCACAATGCCGCCTCGCATGAAGAGGACATCATCCTCGACAACTATCAAAACGTAGTAAATACTGGCGAAGTGGAGCCGTTTAACCCCGGTGAAAGCAAACTCTATGAAGCCATCACCGAGACCGACCCTGATAAAAAAATGCCGCCTCCGCCCAATGCCGCACTCTCACAGGCACAAATCCAGTTGATAGCAAAATGGATAAACCAAGGGGCGCAAAACCTCACTTGCAACCCCAATTATGGCGAGTGCAATACGACGGATGTGCGTTATTCCAGTTTTATAAAACCCGTTGTTGATACCTACTGCAAAGGCTGCCACAGCGGCAACGCCCCCTCTGGCGGCATCGGCTTAGCCACTTACGATGGCGTGAAAACAGTGGCGTTGAATGGCAAGCTGCTCGGCACCATTTCATGGGCAGCAGGTTTTCAGAAAATGCCGCAGGGTGGCAACAAATTGGACGCCTGCACCATTTCCAAGTTCGAGGCATGGATTGCCGCAGGCGCACCGGAGAATTAGTCGGCAGTGGGCAGTGGGCGGTTGGCGGTTGGCAGTTGGCAGTGGGCGGTTGGCAGTGAACTAACCTGATGGTTTCAACAAAAAACAATGATGCCATGAAACAATGATGCCATGAAGCAATGAAGCAATGAAGCCATGAAACAATAAAACAATGAAGCAATGAAAAATTACCTGATAATCAGCACCTTAGCGGCGGCAACGGTCTTAAGCTCCTGCTATTACGATGTGGAAGAGGAACTTTACCCAAGCCTCGATTGTGCCACCAGCGGTGCAACTTACTTGGCGGTGGTGGAACCCATCATTCGGGCGAACTGCTACAACAACTGCCACAATGCTGCCACCAATATCGCCAACATCACCTTGGAAGGCTACGCCAACCTGAAAATTTATGTGGACAACGGGGAGCTGCTCGGAGCCATCAAGCACAGCGCTGGTTTTTCACCGATGCCTAAAAATGCAGCCCAACTCGTAGATTGCAACATCGCCAAAATCGAGGCTTGGATTGCAGCAGGTGCTCCGCAATAGCAATGAAACCATGAAGCCATGAAGCCATGAAGCCATGCGTCAATCAATCCATCTAAAACTCAACCTTATTTGTCATGAAAAAACTCATCATCATCGCAGCCATCTTAGCCATTGGCGGTGGTTTTTATGCTTACCGTGAATACAACCGGGGCGTGGAAAGCACAGCCGACATCAAATCCGATGTAACCATTTCGGCCAATGA
>JANPLH010000603.1:0-20566 GCA_031426435.1 Saprospiraceae bacterium
GATAGAACACAGGCAGGGTTGCCTGCGTTGATTTTAGCAAAATGCCCTAACATGATTTATTTTCGAACAAAAAAAGCCCTGAAAACCACCCTCCTTCTTATCCTTTTTGCTTCGCAATTGCTGGCACAGCAAGAACTTGGCCTGCACTTCCTGCGGCAAACCTGGCAGTCGAACAACACCAACCCGGCCTTTGTGCAGGATGCCAAGCTGACCGTCGGCCTGCCAGGCATTTACAGCGCCATCGCTTTTGATGGGCCGACCTACAACCAAATCGTTTCGAAGAAAAACGGCAAGGCCGTGGTGGACATTGACAAGCTCATCGGAGAGCTGGAGGCGCAGAACACCGTCCGAAACGAACTGGGCGTCCCGTCCCTCAGCCTTAGTTTTAAGCTGAAAAATCTGCACCTGAGCATCGGGCATACGGTGAAGTACAATGCCTTTTTGGAGTACCCGAAAACGCTGCCTCAGGTCGTCTGGCAGGGCAATGCGCAGTTCATCGGCGAGACCGTGGACCTAGGCAACGAGGTTGACCTGGCGAGCTACCATGAGTTGATGGCAGGCTTGGCCTACAAAATCGGCAAGGTGACGCTCGGTGCCAACGCCAAGCTCCTCAGCGGCATCGCCGGTGCCGCCACCGACCGGGAGCACCACTCGGTCAGCCTCTACACCGACCCCGATATTTACCAAATCACCCTCAACGGCGACTATATCCTGCACTCCGCCGGTACGGTGGACTACCAGGAGTTCGAGGACGTGAAAGTGGACCTCGACTACGCCAAGCTCACCGCCAAGAAGTTTTTCAGCAAAAACAGCGGCATGGCTTTCGACTTTGGCATCCGAGCCGAACTCGGCAAACTCGAACTCGCCGCCAGCATCCTCGACCTCGGCAAAATCACTTGGGACGACAACGTGACCGACTACGCCGCCACGCAAACATACACCTACGACGGCCTTGATTTCTCAGGTGCCCTCACTGGCGATGAGGTTCAATTCGGCGATGCATTGGACACGCTGAAGGCCATCTTCAAAGTACAGGAAACAAGTGGCAGCTACGAGACGAAGCTCACCCGCAAGGCGTACCTGAGCGCTCGTTACAAGCTCACCGAGCAATTAGTCTTGAGCGGCCTTTTTTACAATGAAAACTACAGGGACGAGCCTTACTCCTCTGTGGCCGTTGGCGTCAATTACAGCCCGCTTAAATACCTCAACGCAGGCCTCACCTACGCCTTCAAGCAGCCGGACAGCTACAACAACCTGGGCCTGAACCTTGTGCTGACGCTCGGCCCGGTGCAGGTCTTTGGTGTCACCGACAATCTTTTCTCCTTGATAAACCCCGGCGATGCCCGCAGTTATTCGGCGCGGATTGGGGCTTCGGTGAGGATTGGAAATTAGGAAATTGGTTGAATTGGTTGAATTGAGGAAATTAGGCAGTACCTCAACCAATTCAACCAGTTCAACTATTCTCCTGCCACTTTCATTTCCACTTGATATTGCACCCCGCACTTGGGTATTGCTTCGCAACGGGTGCCACGCCAGCCAGCACGGCATCGAGGGCTGCACGGAGGTCACGGCCAGTGAGCGGCGTGTCCGTTTTGGGGCGGGAGTCGTCGAGGCGGCCCCGGTAGGCGAGGCGCAGATTTTCATCGAAGACATAAAAATCGGGCGTGCAGGCGGCATCGTAAGCCTTGGCCACGGCCTGCGTTTCATCGTAGAGATAGGCGAAGGGGTAGCCGACCGCTGCGGCCAGTTCTTTCATCTTGTCGGGCGAGTCGGCAGGATATTTAACCACGTCGTTGGCGCTGATGGCCACGAAGCCGACGCCCTTTGGCAGGTAGTCGTTGGCCAGCCGCACGATTTCCGGGTTCACGTGGATGACGTAGGGACAGTGGTTGCAACTGAAAATGATGACGGTGGCTTTTGCGCCAGCCACATCATGCAGCGTGAGCGTTTTGCCGGAAACGGTATCGGGCAAGCTGAATTCGGGCGCTTTGGTGCCAATGGGCAGCATGTTGGACTCGGTGTAGGCCATTTTATGAAACGGTTGACGGTTGACGGTTGACGGCGGGCGGACGCCACCGCAAAGGTAGGTGATATTCCGTATGGACGACTCTTGCGGTTGCCCTGATTGGCGTGACGGTGGGCGCCTATTTGGCGGTGGTCAACGTAACGGTGGGCGACCGCAAGGGTCGCTCCTACTCGGTTTGCAACACAATAAACTCCACCCGCCTATTCATCTGCCGCCCCTGCGCCGTGTCGTTGTTCGCCACGGGCTGTGCGCTGCCGCAACCCTTGAAGCGGGTGCGGGAGGTGGGGATGCCGTTCCCGGTCAAGAATTCCGCAACGGCCTTGGCCCTTTTTTCAGAAAGGGTTTGGTTGTGCAAGTCATCGCCGATGCTGTCCGTATGGCCACAGACCTCGATGGCCAATTGCGGGTTTTCCCGCATGATTTTCAGCAGTTTTTTCAGTTCAACGAAGGAGCGGGGCATAAGCTCCGAGCGGTCGTGCTCGAAGTAGATGTCACGCAGCGGCACCGACTTGCCTGGCACGAGCGGGATGTTGGATAGGTCGTCGTCGGGGATGGGGATGGGCAGGATAGGCGGTATTTTTTTCACCAATACATCCTCGATATAGTAGTACCCGAAGGGCAAGCTGCCACTGGGCCCGGGTTTGGTGAGTGTTAGGCTGTCTGGGGAAAAATTGCCGATGACGAGGTACTCGGCCTCCGTGTCGGCGATGAACTTGCCAGCGACCCTTAGCCAACGGTTGGTGCCTTCCTGGATGTCCTCGCTCGTGACCTGGGGCGGGTAGCTGATTACCCCATCGGTAGTTGCCTCGATTTTTTCCTTGGAAAAATGGAAGCCTAAATTATTGGTTCTCAATGATTTGGGTAAATGGCTGACGTACATTTCTGCAAGGTAACTTTGACCCAACACCAATGGCTCGCTCAATTGAATCTCGATGTACTCCCGGCAGTGGGGCTTGCCCTGGGAGCAGCCGTAGGTGGTAATGCCCACCATAGAAAGGCCCGTGCGGGGCACTTGTTTGCCAAAACCCTTCTCCTCCCAGTGCGAGGGCACCCGGACTTTCGGGCCAAACACGTCGGGGCTGGCGTTGCTCGCCGACGACCAGTATTTCATCACGTTGGTGAAATGCTCGCCCTTGTAAAACCAGCCGATGGGCGGCGAGGCGTACAACTCAAAGCTGGGGTTCGGAATGATGTTCTCCTGCTCGCCAGCCGCCGTTTGGGCGGTGAGCCAATGATAACCTAAAAGGAATATCGGCAGGATGTATTTAAGTCTCATTTTGGTCAAGTTTGGCGGATTGTCACAATGACGTACAGCTAACTCGAATTGGGTTCCACGTAGTTTGCATTAGCGTGTATTTATGATGGTTCGTGAAAGTTTCAAGTTCAAGGTTTCAAGAAGTTACTGGCTCAATTGCAAACGAATCGCATTTTTGAAACGGTTGGGGTTGCCAAACTACCGACTAAAAAATGATTTCAGCAGACGCTCCCGTGAAACTTGAAACCTTAAACCTTCATGAACTATTGATTTAAAGCTGACGCAAAAAGTCGAGTAACCAGCCAAAGCTTTTTACAGCGATAAAAATAACGAGAATCCCCATCAAAAGTAACAAAAAAAGTACGGTCAAAACTACGGGCAATGCGCTGCCCCCGTGCTTGCCTTCTTGGTAGTGTTCTTGTAGCAGTTTGTAGTTGCGGCGGTTGGCCTTAAACGAGAGGTCGAAGAGGTCGCCGAGAATGGGCACACTGCCCACCAGCGTGTCCAGCAGGATGTTACCGAGCATCTTCAGCATTACCATGCCGCCGGCCCCGTTGCGTGCCATGGAGACGACGAGCATGCCCGAAAAAGCAAAGGTGACGAGGTCGCCAGCATAAGGCACCAGGCCCACGAGGAAGTCCAGCCCAAAGCGGATGTCGGTGCCGGGAATGCGGAAGCGGCTGTCCAGAAGGTCGGACATGGAATCGAGGAACTTGAACTCGGTAGGAGGGGCCTCAAGCAGTGTTTTTTTCATCGTAACGACTTGATTTTGTGCATTTTGTGATTTGTTGAAATTGGGATTCACAACGTGTCTCGCCAAGCGAAAAAGCAGCATTGGCGCAGTTTGTTCATTCGTAAAAATAGAATGTAGTCTATACTTGCTCCAAAAAAACATTGCGCAGCAAAGAAAACCTGGGCTATACTTGGTTTCCCGCCACGCATCGCTTACCTTTGCGCCGCTTTTGACGGAAGGTGTTTTTTGGTTGAAATTTGGAATTTGGTTGAATTTGGAAATTATTTACAACTCATTGATTGTCAATTCATTTCTCTCCTTAACTGGCTTTCAGTAATCCATCAAAAATAAGCTTCATCAAAATCGAGTGTTCACCGGTGGTTTTGTGCCAACGGTGCGGACAGCCAGGCCTTGTTGCCGAAAACCGTACCTGAAACGCAGCCCGCCAATTTTCTAACATCTTAAAAAAACATTTGTCAATGCTCGACGAGAAAAAGACGAATGAAGTAATCGAAGAGACGGACGACCTGCTCTCCGATGACGCTGACATCATTACAACAAAGAACGGAACCGAAGAAGAACTTGAACCAGAGGTAGTGCCCATTGAGGAACTGCTCGGAAACACAGGTGCTTTCGATGACTTCAACTGGGACTCCGCCAACAAACATGGCGTTGCCTATTCAAAGGAGGAGCGTGAGCGCTTCACCGAAAAGTACGACCAGACCCTAAGCTCCCTGCTCGAAAACGAAATTGTGGCAGCTACCGTCACCTCTATTACCAGCGGCGACGTGGTACTCGACCTCAATTTTAAATCCGACGGCCTCGTGTCCGTAGGCGATTTCAAAGACATCCCCGACCTCAAAGTAGGCGACAAAGTAGATGTCTATGTGGAGCGCCAGGAAGATGAAAAAGGCCAGCTCGTACTGTCACGCCGCAAGGCCAAATTGCTGAAAGCTTGGGAGTCCCTCAAGGATTCCTTCGAGAACGGCACGGTCATCCGTGGTACGGTCATCAGCAAAACCAAAGGTGGTCTCATCGTTGATTGCAGCGGCTTGGAGACGTTCCTCCCAGGTTCGCAGATTGACATCAAGCCCATCCTCGACTACGACCAGTTCGTGGGCAAGCAGATGGAGTTCAAGGTTGTCAAAATCAACGAGACCATCAAAAACGCCGTTGTATCGCACAAGGCGCTCATCGAGAGCGACCTCGCAGAGCAGCGTGACGCCATCATTGGCCGCCTCGAAAAAGGCCAGGTACTCGAAGGTCTCGTCAAGAACATCACCGACTTCGGTGCGTTCCTTGACCTCGGTGGCGTGGACGGTCTGCTTTACATCACCGACATCTCTTGGGGCCGTATCAACCACCCAAGCGAAGTGCTGCACCTCAACCAGAAAATCAACGTGGCGGTGCTCGACTTCGACGAGAACAAGAAGCGTATCTCCCTCGGCCTCAAGCAATTGCAGCCGCACCCATGGGAAGTTTTGTCCGCCAATATCAAGGAGGGCGATACCATCAAGGGCAAGGTGGTGAACGTGGAAGACTACGGTGCATTCCTCGAAGTGATGCCCGGCGTGGAAGGACTTATCCACGTGTCGGAGGTATCTTGGGGCAACCAGCAAATCAACGCCAAGGATTACTTCAAAATGGGCGCTGAACTGGAAGCCAAAGTCGTCACCATTGACCGTGACGAGCGCAAGATGTCCTTGAGCATCAAGCAGTTGACCAACGACCCATGGGAGGCCCTCAGCGAGCGTTTCCCAGTTGGCAGCCGCCACAAAGTGAAGGTGAAAAACCTTACGCAGTATGGCGTATTCGTTGAAATGGAAGACGGCATCGGCGGCATGATTCACATCTCCGACCTTTCTTGGACGAAGCGCTACTCGCACCCATCCGAGTTCACAAAGGTTGGCGCTGAGATTGACGCCGTGGTACTGGAAGTGGACAAGGACAACCGCAAACTGTCCCTCGGCCACAAACAGACAGAAGAAAACCCATGGGATACTTTTGAGAACGTGTTCCCTGTTGGTTCTTACCACCAAGGAACCATCGTTCGTCGTGACGACCGTGGCGCCATCGTTCAGTTGCCGCATGGTTTAGAGGCTTTCGCCCCTATCAAGCACCTGAAGAAAGAAGATAACTCTACCGCCGAATTGGAGGAAGTGTTGATTTTCAAGGTGATTGAGTTCAACCGTGACGACAAGCGCCTTTTGGTTTCCCACACCCGCTACCTCGACGACATCCGTCGTGAGGCAGATGAGACGGTAAAGAAAGAGAAGGACAAGGAAGTTGACGAAGTCCGCCAGACGGTGAAGAAGCAGCAGGCAACTGTTGTCAGCTCTACACTCGGCGACTTGGATGCTTTCAGCCAACTCAAGGAGCAACTTGGCGACGACAAAGCAGAGTAATTAGGCACAAGCCTTTAAAGATGATAATCCCCGGTTCGTTGATTCGAACTGGGGATTTTTTTTTTAAAACAGCCCGTTTCCCTATTCAGAACAGCTTTCTCCCCGTTCAGCCCCTTAGCACTTTCTTCTGGATTTAATTTATAGATATATTTATCCCGTTAACAATTTCCACCTAATGTCCCAACTGGCTCATCGAATATACGTCGGTACCTTGGCGAGCATTGTTGCTCTTGCGTTCTTGTTCCTTTTGATAAAGGGCCTCCCCTATTACAGCACCTCCATTGAAGAACGATTTTACCATCCCGACCACAATTGGTTCAAGCCGAGCGGTGTGTTCGGTCATGGGCTTGGCATCGTCGGTACGCTGCTGATACTGATAGGCGTGTTTGGCTACCAAGCCAAGAAGAAGTTCCGCTGGCTGAACACCCGTTTTGGCAGGCTGAAATACTGGCTGGAATTCCACATTTTCCTGTGCAGCCTCGGCCCGGTGATGATTCTGTTCCACACGGCGTTCAAGTTCGGCGGCATCGTGTCGGTCAGTTTTTGGAGCATGGTGACAGTGGTGGCAAGCGGCATCATCGGGCGGTTCATTTATGTGCAAATACCCCGCACCATCGAGGGGCGGGAGTTGAGCTTGGCGGAGGTGAAAAACATGAAGGCCAATCTCGGCGAGGTGCTGAACGGTATGTATGGATTGGATGAGGCAAGCCGCCAATTGATATTGGAATCTACCAAATCGGAGTTCCGCATTGCCGATGGCAACTTAGTCTCCCGCATGGTGCGGCAGTATTTTGAAGACAAAAAAACGGTGGGCAAAGTGAGGAGTGCCCTACGGCAAAACCAGCTTCCCAACGCCAACCTGCGGCAACTGGTAGGCTTGGTAAGCAACGAAATCTCGCTGAACCGCCGCATAGAGCGCCTGCAAGTGATGCAGAAACTGTTCAGGTACTGGCACGTGGCGCATTTGCCATTTGCCTTGATCATGCTGGTCATCATGGTTATCCACGTCTGTGTCACCATCGCTTTTGGGCAACGTTGGATATTTTGAAGTAGCCCCCAAACTCATTTGGTTGGCTCCATTGCATCGAAATGCTGACAAACCTGCCAAGTAAAATTGGCAGTTGGAATAATATGCTGCTTGAACAATTCATCATATACGGAAGTGTCGGCCTGCTCATTTTGGCGGTCATCTGGTTTTATTTGAAAAAACAGAAGCAGACCACGCAGACCACTGTCGCCAAAATTGAAATAGCCAAGCTGATGGGCATGCACGAGCCGGTCTCGCTGCACCCGGTCATTGACTTAGGCACCTGTATAAAGAGCGGAGCTTGCTTAGAGGCTTGCCCGGAAAAGGACATCATCGGCATGGTGAACGGCCGTGCCACTCTCGTGAACGCTGCCGAATGCGTCGGGCACGGCGCTTGTTTTCATGCCTGTCCAGTGGAAGCCATTTCGCTCGTCATCGGCACCGAGAAGCGGGGCGTGGACTTGCCGCATGTGAGTCCCGATTACGAATCCAACATCCAAGGTATTTACATCGCTGGCGAACTGGGCGGCATGGGCCTCATAAAAAACAGCATCGAACAGGGCGAGGCCGCCGTCAATGCCATCGCCAAATCATTGACAAAACGGGGCGGCTACTCCGCAGGGACAAGCACTTATGACCTCATCATCATCGGTGCAGGCCCGGCGGGTGTTTCCGGCTCACTCACGGCCAAAAAACATGGGCTGAACTTCCTGACTGTGGAACAGGATTCGCTTGGCGGCACGGTGTTCAATTTCCCCCGCTCCAAAATCGTGATGACCGCCCCGGTGGAGCTGCCGCTCTATGGGAAGGTGAAACTTTTCGACACGAACAAGGCGGCATTGTTGGATATTTGGAACGAGGCGCTTTCCAAGAACGACATTACCATCCGGGAAAACACCAAGGTGGAGGGCATTCAACTCGATGGGGAGTTTTTCTGGGTGCGCACCAACAAGGGCGACGAGTTCAAGACCAAGACTGTGCTGCTGGCCATTGGCCGACGGGGCAGCCCCCGCAAGCTCGGCGTCCCTGGCGAGGGCATGGAAAAAGTGGCCTACCGCTTGTTGGAACCCGAAAACATCAGTGGAAAAAACGTGGTCGTGGTCAGCGGCGGCGACTCTGCCATCGAAGCGGCGCTTTCCTTGTCAGAGCAAAACACGGTCTTGCTCAGTTATCGTGGCGATGCCTTCGCCAGGGTGAAACCGAAGAACCGGGAGAAACTGGAAGCAGCCATGCAGGACGGCAAGGTGAACTTGAAACTGAAATCGAACGTGCTTAAAATAGACAAGGAATTGGTCGAACTTGCACTGGAAGAAAACGGTGGCAGACAAGCGGTTCCAAACGATTTGGTGTATATCTTCGCAGGTGGCGAGCTGCCGACGCAGTTCCTTGAAAAGGTGGGCGTGAAGATTACGAAGCGGTTTGGATATACGGTGAAGAAGCATCGATAAGTAATAAATCTGGATTTTGAAATACCGCATTTTACATACCTTATTGCTCCTGTTGTTGGTCGGCAGGGCCTCCGCCCAGCTCTCCCCCGGCGACCTCTCCACGGCGCACGCCAAGCTGGAAGGCATGTCCAACTGCACCCAGTGCCACGACCTCGGCGACAAGGTCTCCAACAACAAATGTCTCGCCTGCCACAAGGAAATCAAGAGCCGGGTGGACAAGCGAACGGGCTACCACTCCTCCAAGGACGTGAAGGGAAAGGACTGCGCCACCTGCCACAGCGAGCACCACGGGCGGAATTTCGAGATGGTGCGCTTCGACGAAAAGAAATTCAACCATTCGCTGGCGGGCTACGAACTCACGGGAGCGCACAAGAAGATAGACTGCCGGGAATGCCACAAGCCCGACTATGTGGACGATGTGAACCTGAAAAAAAAGAAGGACACCTTCCTCGGCCTCGGCCAGCAATGCCTGGACTGCCATACCGACTACCACCAAAAGACCCTCCCCAACGACTGCGCCAAATGCCATACGACCGAGGACTTCAAGCCAGCCAGCAAGTTCAACCACGACAAGGCGTACTTCGTACTGATTGGCAAACACAAGGCGGTGGAATGCAAGGAATGCCATAAAACGGAGGTAAAAAACGGCAAGGACTTCCAGCAGTTTACAGGCCTCGCATTCAAAAACTGCAACGCTTGCCACGACGACCCGCACCGCAGCCACCTCGGCACTGGCTGCAAGCAATGCCACAACGAACAATCCTTTGCCAACACGGGCAGCCTCGACAAATTCAACCACAGCAAGACCAATTTCTCCTTAAAAGGCAAGCACAAACAAGTGGACTGCACCCAATGCCATAGCATGGCTGCCGCTACTCCACAAAATGTTTTTCAAGATAGGTTGGGGGTAAAAACGAGCGAATGCGCCACCTGTCACAAAGACCCGCACGATAGAAAATTCGGGTCAGACTGTGCTGGCTGCCACTCTGAAAATTCATTTAATAAAGTGGCCGCCAGCAACCTCGATGAATTCAACCATGCCCTCACTGGCTTCGAGCTGGCGGGCAAACATGCCGCCGTTGACTGCAAAAAATGCCATATTTCGGACAGCTTTACCGAGCCGCTGCCGCACAATACCTGCGCCGCTTGCCACAGCGACTACCATGAAGGGCAGTTTGCCAACAACCCCCTGCCCCCTAAAGGGGATGGCCGGCCGGACTGCGCCGCTTGCCATACCACGGACGGCTTTGCGGGCAGCAGTTTCAGCATTGAACAACATGCCCAAACCAAGTTCCCACTTGATGGGGCGCACTTGGCGACGCCTTGTTTTGCTTGTCATTTAACCAACAAAAACGTCGGGGAGGTTCGGAACCTCCCCGACGTTGGGCAGCGCAAATGGCGCTTCCGCAACATCGGCCAGCGCTGCGTGGACTGCCACACCGACATCCATCAGCAGGGAAATGAAATCGCTGGGAAATGGTACCCAAACCAAAACTGCCAGACCTGCCACATCACCGATTCATGGACGGCGGCCAGCAACCGCTTTGACCACGCTAAAACGGCATTCCAACTCCAAGGAAAGCACCAGCAGCAGGACTGCCGGGCCTGCCACCTCAGTGACGACGAGCCGCCAAAGCGCCACTTCGCTGGTCTGCCATCCGCTTGCGCCGATTGCCACGAGCATGGCCACGGCAGCCAGTTTGTCCAAAATGGCGTTACGGACTGCACCCGCTGCCATAGTTTTGACGGCTGGGCAATGAGCGATTTTGACCATGATAAAACGAGGTTCAAATTAGAGGGGAAACACGTCGGGGTGGCTTGCGAGAAATGCCATGTGCCGAAGGTGGTGGATGAAGTCGTTTTCGTGGAATATCGGATGGCAAGCTTCGAGTGCATCGTATGCCATAAATAACAGCGCATGGTTTAAATAATAAAAAACACATTGCATTTCCAATTCGCCTTCGCTATTATTCAAGGGTAAATATTTTATACCCATTTCTGCACCATACCAATCACAGGTTGAAACAGCGTCTATATCACCAGTATGAAGCTCAATTTTATCATAGACATGCCCATCTTTCAATACTTGAATTTCAAAGCTACCATTGGCTTCTCCATTTATAAATAGCGACGCATTATTGGAATTGTCGGGCGCTTTAAATGAAAAGCTTTCAGGCTTGGAAAGGACTTTAATGCTCATATCATGTTTTATACTGCATGAATAAAGCGTAAAACACAATATGCTATAAGCTATTAAAGGCTTCATTGTTTAATCGAATATTTTTATTAATTCCCTCAATTCCCCTTCCCCAATATCCCATCAATAAAGTCCTTTCGTTTTTCCTTTCGGTCCCGTTTTCGTTCGAGCTTTTCGTTTTTGCGCTTTATGCGCTCCGACTCTTGGCTGCGGGCATCCGAGCCTGACATGCGGCGGTCACGCTTTCCTCCATTTTCATCGGTGCCATCTTCAATAGGAAGGTCAACATCAATAGCAGTGGAGTCGGTCGCATTGATAGAGTCCCTGGCGGCCAAAATAGCACGGAGGCGGCTCAGGTTGGCCTGCCGTATTTCCTCTGGAATGGAGTCGAGGGGGATGTTTTGCCAGTAGTCAATGGAGTCGAGCACCCAATAGCGTGGGTAAAAGCGGTCGGGGCAGCCAAAGGCCATGGCGGCAGCGCCCGTGAGGGGCGGGAAGCTCTGTTTCGTCCAATCCTTGAAGGCCGGGTCGTTATAGGTGTTTCTCAAAAAGCGGCCAACGATGGGCAACGCCGTGGCGCCACCCTGCCCCAGCCTCGTGGAGCGCCAGCGCACCAGCGGCTGCTCGGCCCCTACCCAGCCGCCTACGACGATGCTCGGCGTGAAGCATAGGAACCAGCCGTCGGAGTTGTTGTCCGTGGTGCCCGTTTTGCCAGCGGCATGCAGGAATCGGAAATCGGAATTTTGCAGCCAGCGCAAGCGGCCGCCCGTGCCGCCGTCCACCACGCCTTGCAGCAGGTGGCGCACCATGTCGGCGTGTTGCTCTTGCAGCACCCTCGTGAACGTCCGGGGGTCGGGCGATTCAAACTCAGCAATGGGTTGGCCGTCCTTGGTTTCTATGCGGGAAAGCATGGTCATTTTCGGCATGACGCCCCGATTGGCGAAGACCGAAAACAGCCGCACCATCTCGAACAAGGTGGCGTCCACCGCACCAAGTGCGATGCCCGGCTCTTGTGGTATTTTCGAGGATATGCCCATGCGCTTTGCCAAGGCAATGACCGAGTCAATGCCCACACTGTCGTGCATGATGAGGCGCACGGCGGTCGTGTTCACGGACATGCGCATGCCGCCCATCATGGAGTAGCTGCCGCCGTACTTGCCGTCTGCGTTGCGGGGTGCCCAGTTGTCCCATTCGGGATAGTTGGTGAACTCGTTGGAGAACCGATCGCACGGCGACACGCCCGCCTCGATGGCCTTGGCGTACACCACGGGCTTGAAAGTGGAACCCACTTGCCGCAGGGCGTTCACATGGTCAAACTTGAAGTGCTTGAAATTGACACCGCCCACCCATGCCAGCACCTTGCCCGTATGCGGGTCGGCGGCCAGCAGGCCCGTGCTGAGGATGGAAAGGTAGTATTTAAGCGAGTCGAGCGGCGACATGAGTGTGTCCAAGTCCTGCGTCTTGGTATCCCAACTGAAGATGGTCATCTTGGTCGGGGTAAGGAAGTTGGAGTCAATCTGTGCATCCGTCAGCCCCCGTTCTTTGAGTTGCTTGTAGCGGTCAGTGAGTTTTTTTTGCTCTTCGAGCAATGTTTCACTGCCATAAGGCACGGCGCTCTTCCCATATCCTTTGAAGTGTTGGATAAAACTTTTTTGCAGCGCCTTCATCTGGAACTGCACGGCCTCCTCGGCATGATCCTGCATCTTGGAATTGATGGTGGTGTAAATCTTGAGGCCGTCCGTGTATAAATTATAGGGCCTGCCGTCTGGGTGGTTGTACTTTTTCAGCTCCTCGTCCAATTGCAGCCGCAACGTTTCCCGGAAGTAGGTGGCCTTGCCATCGTTGTGGCTCTCGACGTAGTAGTGGGTCACGACCGGCAGCTTCGACAAAGAGTCGGCAGCAGCTTGGTCGAGGTGCTTGTACTTGACCATTTGCCCAAACACGACGTTGCGGCGCTCCTTGGCCCGCTCCGGGTTGCGCACCGGGTTGTAGGCTGTGTTGGCCTTCAACATGCCGACCAGCGTGGCAGCATCCTCTATTTTGATGTCAAAAGGCGTGGTGCTGAAAAACCGCTCAGCTGCGATTTTTATCCCAAAAACATTCTCGCCATAAGGCACTGTGTTGAGGTAAAGCGCCAGAATCTGGTTTTTGTCATAGACCCTTTCCAAGCGACGGGCCACAATCATCTCCTTGAACTTGGCCACTGGCATCGTCAGCTTTCCGAGGCGTTTGCGGGGGTACAGGTTCTTTGCCAACTGTTGGCTGATGGTGCTGCCTCCGCCGCTCGATTCGTCGCCGGAGAGGATGGTGCGGAACAGCACCCGGAAAGTGGCCCGAAGGTCAACGCCGCCGTGCTCAAAAAAACGGGCGTCTTCCGTTGCGATGAGTGCATTGACAATATAGGGGGAAATGCTGTCGAGGGAAGTGGGCAGGCGGTTTTCGATGAAATATTTGCCCAAAAGCACACTGTCTGCTGAATAGACTTCGCTGGCCACGCTCTGGTTGAGGTTGCGCAGGTCGGAGCGGGAAGCCACGTGGCCAAAGACACCTATCAAGATGGCGAAGATGAACAGCAGCACACTGCCAAATCCCACGGCAAAAATTGACCCCAGCCAAAAGACCAGCTTTGCGAGCCGGGGCGAGCGCTCCTGCAGCCTGCGATAAGGCTGCACGACGGGGCGCACGAGGGGGTAGACCCTGGACTTGAAGCCCTGCCATTTGTCCTTTAAAAATTCAATAGTTGAACCAGTTCCTTTGTTTTTCATGTAGTTGAATGGTGTGCCCGGCAAATGTAGCGAAACTGAAGAAGTTGCAAGCTACGAGTTTGTTCGATGGGGCAACCACGAGATAAATACCTTTGCCCTTCAAAATGTTCGCCTACGTGAAACCCTTGCGCAGCTTATTGGCCACACCCCAAAGCATCCTGTTGCTGGCAGCGGGGCTGCTGTTGCTGCCCGCACTGCTCACCAACCTTGGCCTGCTGGCCCTTTACGGCGATGAAGGCATCCGGGCGCTGGTAGCCCTGGAAATGGACATCTCCGGCAACCTCGTCACACCAACCATGTGGGGAGAACCTTATTACAACAAGCCCCCCCTATACAACTGGCTGCTCCTCGCCCTCTTCCGCCTCACGGGCCGCACCGACGAGTTCATCGTGCGCCTGCCTACCGTGCTGTTCCTCCTGGCCTACGTCAGCACCGTTTTTTTTATCGTAAAAAAGCACCTGCCCCAACCAATCATCCCAAGGGGGCAAGCCAGTCACCAATCACCAATCCCCCAATTTCCAATTTCCAATTTCCTAATCCCGCTTTCCTTCCTCACTTGTGGCCGCATCCTTTTCTACGACTCCATGCTGGGGCTAATTGACACCTGCTTTTCGTGGGTCATCTACGGCATGTTCATGGTCGTTTTTTCGCAAGGCGAAAAGGAAAAATATGGGCGGTTGTTCGCTGGGGCCTACCTGCTGGCGGCCATTGGGTTCCTGCTAAAGGCGCTGCCAGCCGTGGTGTTTCTTGGCATTGCGCTTTTGACTTATTTCATTTGGGTAAAAAAATGGCGCAAGCTGTTCTCGGTGGCGCACCTCGGTGGCATGGCCGTTTTTATTGCAATGGTGGGTGGCTACTATGCCCTCTATGCCCGGCAGAACGGCCTGTCAGTGCTGTTCGATACCATGTTCAATGAGTCGGCCAAGCGCACTTTCGTGGAGCATGGCCTTGGCAAAACGGTGCTGCACTTGTTTACTTTCCCCTTCGAGACGCTGTACCACTTCCTGCCGTGGACGCTGCTGGTAATTTATTTGTTCAAAAAAAATGCGCTCCCGCTCATCCGGCAGCATAGGTTCATCATCTGGAACGCCTTGGTTTTGCTGACCACCATACTGCCCTATTGGGTGTCGGTGGAAGTCTATGCCCGCTACCTGCTCATGCACGTGCCTTTGGCGTTCACGGTGCTGCTATATCTCCATCAAAAAAACAAGGAAGCTGGCTCGCCAATGGTGCGGTGGGTGGAAGGCATTTTTCAGGGGCTGTGCTGGCTGGGGCTGGCCGCTTGCTTTGCACCGTTTTTTTGGAAAGGGTTGGAACCAGTGACCCATATTTACCCAAAAATAGCTTTTTTGGCCGCTGCAATGGCACTGCTCATCTGGCTGTACCGCCGCTGGGAATCCCAGCGTTTGCTGACCTTCGCCGTGCTGCTGCTGGTGGCCCGCATCGGCTTCAACTGGTTCGTGGTGCCCAACCGAATTGGCATTGACTTCAACAACGTGGTGCGAGAAACCACGCTTCAGGCAACCGAAAAAATGCAGGGCCGCCCTATTTATATCTATAAAAACAGCCTTGATTTCCAGCCCGTGACGGGCTATTATTTCACCCGTGAGACGGGCCAAATCATGCGCAAACAATTTGCCGGGGATTTTGACAAGACCGCTTTTTACCTCATGGACACGACCTTTTACACAAGGCCCCATGAAACCATCGCCAAGGTGCGCATTCAATGGAAAAAAGGCGAATTGGCGGTGGTGAAAATCAAATAATCCCGTCGGGCATGAAAAAAGCGACACTTCAACAAGTGCCGCTTTTTCCCAAAACTTAAACTGAAGATTACTATCAAAAAATGCTGTCAGCATCAATTTAGCAGCCGCTCACTGCCCACTGCGAACTGATGAACTGCCAACTGGAGCTTACCAGTTCCACCCCTTCCGGTACTCCCGCTTCACCCATTTGTTGGCTTCGCCAAAATTCTTGCACTGCCCCTTCTCGGCATCCCAGTCGAGGCGGACACGGCCGGGGTAGTCGTAGGGTGCCCACCAATCGGGCTGCTTGCCCTTTTGCAGTTGCTTGATGTCGTAGCAGCGCACGGCAAGGTTGCCGATGTTCAGCGTCTCGGTGAGCGGCACGGCGTACTCGAAAGGCGAGGTGGCCTCGCCGATGCCCTTGCAGGCATCCGCCCAAATCTGCTGGTGCGACCCCTTGCGGCGTGGCAACCAAGGCTTTGGCGGCGGTGTGTCTTTCATCCGCTTTGTCGGGAGCAGGGTTGCGTTTTCACCGTAAATGCCGCACATTATCTTCCCATTGGAGCCTTCTATCAGCACGCCGCCATCCCAGTTGCCGAACGGCTCGTCGGAACCCAGCTCGGCAGGGCGCATTGGCCGAAGGCCACCATCGTACCAGAAAAGCTCGAAAGCTGGCATTTTCTCACGGGCTGCGAAGTCCATTTTCACGAAACTGGAGGGCGGACAGGAGTCGGGGTAGTTTTGTTCAACGCCGTTCAGCCAAACGGTACTGGTGCTGGCCTCCACGGCGGTAGGCAGGTGCAGCTTGAGCGCCCGATAGACGGGGTCAACGAGGTGGCAGCCCATGTCGCCGAAGGAGCCAGTGCCGTAGTCCCACCAGCCACGCCATGCGAAAGGCAGGTAGGCGGGGTCGTAGTCACGGTACTGCGCCGGGCCGAGCCAGAGGTCCCAGTCGAGGGTATCGGGCACTTTTGCACCGCTTTTGGGCGTGGGAATGCCTTGGGGCCAAACGGGCCGGTTCGTCCAGATATGGGCACGGGTCACATCGCCGATGGCACCGCTTTGCACCCATTCCACCAGTTCCCGGTTGCAGTCCATGGAAGCGCCCTGGTTGCCCATTTGCGTCACGACTTTGTGCTTTTGGGCGGCCTTGAGCAGCTCACGCCCCTCCCAGATGCTGTGTACCAGCGGCTTTTCGACATAGACGTGCTTGCTGCGGGTGATGGCCGCCATGGCCGCCACGGCATGGGTATGGTCGGGCGTGGCGATGACGACGGCGTCAATCTGCTTGTCCTGTGCATCGAGCATCTTGCGGAAGTCACGGTAGTGAGGCACTTTCGGGAACATCTCGTAGGTTTCCTTTGCCCTTGCGTCGTCCACGTCGCAGAAGGCCACGAGGTTCTCGGTGTCCTTCAAGGCGTCCCGGTGCGAATTGGCCCTGCCGCCAGCGCCGATGAGTGCGATGTTGAGTTTGTCGCTGGGAGCCGTGAAGCCCTTGCCCAGCACGTGCCTTGGCACGATGAAGAAGCCCGCTGCGCCCAGTCCGGCGGTCTTCACGAAGTCCCTCCGCTTGAGGGTGCTTTTCTTTTCAGAAGCTGTAGTTGACATGGTTACCAATTAGTTGATGTTTAGAAGGTTTAGATGGGTTTAGTTGTTAATCCGCTTAAACCCATCTAAATTAAATGAAACGCCCTCAATCGTTGGAGCGATTGAGGGCGTTAATGTAGGGGGTTTTTTGAAAATGGACTTGCTATCCGTTCTTTTTTGTAACATGGACTGCCAGTCCGTGTTACCCCAGCACCGCAGCATTTCCCATAAACGGCTGGTCATAAACCCTTTTTCCCGTCGCCTTGTACAGCGCATTGGCAATGGCCCCGATGATGGGCGGGTTCAGCGGTTCGCCGAGTCCAGTGGGGTCAACCTCGCTTTTAACGAAGTGGACATCAATCGCTTTGGGTGCTTCCGAGTGGCGGATGAGGCGGTACTTGTCAAAGTTTGTTTGCTCTGGCATGCCGTTCTTGATGGTCAAGGCACTGTACATGGCGTGGCCCATACCGTCCACCATGCCGCCTTCGCAGAGGTTGGTGGCGGCGAGCGGGTTCACGAGGATGCCGCAGTCAACGGCGGCGTGGATTTTCTGCACGACGGGCTTGCCGTTCTCCACCACCATGTCCACCACCTGGGCCACGTAGCTGTTGTGGCAGAAATAGGCGGAGACGCCCCGATGGACGCCAGCGGGCGATGTGGCCCAGCCCGATTTTTCCTTTACTTCTTTCAAGACGCCAGCGTAGCGGGCAGCATCGTAGTCGTTGTCCTTGCCGACAGGGCTTTTCTGTGCCTTATCGAATAGCGCCAAGCGGAACTCTATGGGGTCTTTCCCTGCGGCCTCGGCCACTTCGTCGAGGAAGGACTGTTCGGCCCCAGCGATGAAGTTAGACCCTGGTGCCCGCCATGCCCCGGTGCTGACATTGGTGTTCAGCGTCCAGTCTTCGGCGAGGTAGTTGTCCACGGCACCTGCGGGGAACCGGTTGGCGTGGACGGGGCTATCGGAGGTGCCGCCTCCCCGGATGTGGAAGCCGACGAGGTTCTTATTGGCATCCAATGCCGCCCGGTAGGTGACGTGATAGGCCGGGCGATAAACGCCTGCCATCATGTCGTCCTCACGGGTATAGACGAGCTTGATAGGGGCATTCATCTGCTTTGAAATGACGGCTGCCTCCACCACGAAATGCCCATAAAGCCTGCGACCGAAGCCGCCGCCCATGCGGGTCATTTGAATGTCAATCTTATCTATCGGCAAGCCGAGCCTTTTTGACAGCGTCTGTTCCATAAACTCCGGTGTCTGTATCGGCCCGACGAGTTCGGCCTTGTCGGCGGTCACATGGGCGAAGAAGTTCATCGGTTCCATCGTGTTGTGGGCGAGGAAGGGGGCGGTGTAGGTGCGCTCGATAATTTGCGCAGCAGATTTGAAAGCGGCCTCCGGATCGCCATCCTTGCGCAGCATCTTGGCTGGCTTGGCAGTGAGGTCGGCCATCTTTTTCTTGTAATCGTTGGTGTTCTCCAAGCCGCCCGGCACGGTCACTTTCTGCGGACCGCCCCAGCCCTGTACGTTCTCGGAATAGCTGGCAAATGGCTCCCACTCGATTTTCAGCGCCTTCTTGGCCTGCATCACCTCCCAGGTGGAATTGCCTACGACGACGACCTTTTCGTTGAAAGCCTCCGTGTCGCACCACTGCTTTTCATAGCCATCTTCGTAAACCTTGATGGTAAAAACGTCTTTGATACCGGGCATGGCCTTGGCCGCCGTGCCGTCCACCGATTTCAGCTTCATGCCAAAGCTGGGCGGGCTGGCAATCATGGCGATGAGCATCCCCTCCCGCTTGTAGTCGAGGCCGAAGAGCGGCTGCCCGGTCACTATCTTTTTGCCGTCCACGTTCTTGCGGGGTGTACCGATGATTTTGAAGTCCTTCACGTCCTTCAGTTTCACTTCTTTGGGCACGATGATTTTGGCGGCTGCCGAAGCCATCTCGCCGTAGCCCGCCGATTTGCCGCTTTTTTCATGCTTCAAAACGCCTGCCTCGGTGGTGATTTCATCGGCAGGCACTTGCCATGCTTGGGCTGCTGCTTCCCGCAGCATCTGCCGGGCCGCAGCGCCGGCAGTGCGCAGTGCCTTCCACGATTCCTTGATGGACTCGCTGCCGCCTGCTATTTGACGGGTAAAGATGGCCGTGTTCAGCGGGGCTTGCTCTACGATGACGTTTTTCCAATCGCAGTCAAGTTCCTCGGCCACGATCATGGGCATGGAGGTCTTCACGTTCTGTCCGATTTCGGGGTTGGGCGACATGATGGTGACGACGCCGTTCTCCCCGATTTTCAGGAAGCCGGTCAGGTCGAACCATTCTTTGGGCATGGTGAGCATGGCCTCGGCCTCTTTCGTGCCGGATTTGCAGGCTGCCAGCCAACTGATGCCGAGCATGAAGCCGCCGCCAGTAAGGGCGGTTGTTTTGATGAAAGAGCGACGGCCGATGGTTGTCTTTATTATTGTCATTTCTGTTGATGTTTGAAATTAAGAAATTAAGAAATTGGGAAATTTAGGAGAACTGGAAGTTGGAGCAAGTCGCCCAATTTCTCAATTTCCTAATTTCTCAATTTCATCATCCTGCCGCAGTCTTTATCGCCGCCTTAATGCGCACATACGTTGCGCAGCGGCAAATATTCCCGTTCATCGCCCCTTCGATTTCGGCATCGTTAGGGTTTGGGTTTGCTTTCAGCAATGCGGCGGCGTTCATGATTTGACCGGCTTGGCAGTAGCCGCACTGGGCCACGTCGTGTTCCAGCCATGCTTTTTGCACAGGGTGGTCGCCGTTTTCCGAGAGGCCCTCTATGGTGGTGATGGCCTGGTTGCCGACCTGCGAAACAGGCATCATACAGGAGCGCATGGCCACGTCGCCCACATGGATGGTGCAAGCTCCGCACTGGGCCACGCCGCAGCCATACTTGGTGCCCACGAGGTTAAGGTGGTCACGCAGCACCCAAAGCATGGGTGTGGCCGGGTCGAGTTCCACCTGCTGTTTTTTTCCGTTGATGTTCAAGTTGAAGGTTGCCATGATGCTAAGGTTGTGAAACAGTTGAGTGATTTTATGGCGGTAAAAATAGGGGAAAGGATGATTTATTTTGGGAAAAATGGGAGGGGGCATAATTTAATTCACGATGGGTTTGCAAATCAAATCAAAGCCACCCCTTCTCCTTGTACCAAGCCAGCGTCTCCGCCAGCCCTTCTTCCAAGTCATACTGCGGCTGGAAGTTGAGGTCTTCCTTCAGCGGCTCGATGTCGCATTTCCAGTTGAGGCTTGCGAGGATGCGCACTTTTTCGAGGTTGAGGCCCATTTTGTGCAAAACATTAGCGGCTGCTCCATCTTTTTCACGCAGTAGTGCCAATAACAGATGCTCTGTGCCAATGTAATT
>JANPLH010000604.1:0-27162 GCA_031426435.1 Saprospiraceae bacterium
CATGACGTTGCAGTTTGCCTTCGACAATGACAAAGCGGCGAACAGCGGGACGTAGCAGGATGCATTGGGACATAATAAGCGACAATATCAATCACATTGCATACGCCTTCTGCTCCTTCTTTAACGGAATACAAGCCTCCCACCTTCCCGGCACCGCCACATACTCCAGCACCTCGCTCGCCCCAATTTCCGAGGTGAAATAGCCCACTACTGTCAGTTCTTTCAACCTTCGCCAAGTGGCTTGTGCAGGCGTGGCCTTGTCGCCAGCAGCACGGGCGTCAGCATCCAGTTTTTTCAAAAAAGCTTGTTTATCCTCAGGCCGCATTTTGACAAAGCGCCCAGCCTCGGTATCCAATTGCCGAAGGCCAGCCACAAAAGTGTCACGGTCGGCGGGTGTTGTACAATCCTGCATAACGGCGTGTATGAAGGCAGGCACGCCAACTTCGGTGGCGCTTGGCGTACTTGTTTTTGGTAAAATCAGGTCACACAACTCGTTCAGCAGTGCTTCCTCACTGTTGGAAAGGTAGCTGGTGCTGGCCGTCGGGTCGGCCTTGCAGCCTGACATGAGGGCGGCGATGGTCGGTGCGCTGATGGCTCCACCCAAGAGGATGGCGGCACGGGAAAGGGCTTCTCTACGGTTCATTTCTTTTGGAAATTGAGAAATTGGAAATTGAGTGGGCGAAAGGTATCGAAATATTATCGAGTGCAGAAAGGTGTTCTGTCAAAAAAAACTGGAAGAAACATGGAAGGTAGCAATTACGGGAAAAGAAAGGAAAATGGCACTTTGCAAAAGGCTGCACAGCCCGGAGGGCAAAAAAAAACAATTGACGACCACTGCTCTAAAGGTGGTTGCGAAGTCGTCAATTGCTTTTTAATCGTAATGAAGTATTGTCGAAATTGCTTAGAAGGGCAAATCCTCGTTCACGTGCGCCGGTTCGTCGGAGGCAGTTGGAAAGTCGTAGTCGGGGTCGGCTGCAGCGGGTGGTGCGGCGGCGGCTCCAGCCTTCTCTACTCGCCAGGCGTTCAGGTTGGTGAAGTACTTGCCTTGCCATTCCCTGCCACGCAGGTCGAAATGCACCTTGATGTTTTCGCCCTCTTTATGAGCGTCAATGGCAGCGCAACGGTCTTGCGTCAGTTGGAACTTGACGAACTGCGGGTAATTGCCATCGGGCACTTCGATGACGAATTCACGGGCTGTGAAGGATTGAGATTTGTTCTCGGTGTCGAATTTGCGGACGAGTTTACCCTCGATTTCAAAGCTGGGCATAGTGGATTGTTGGATTGATGAATTGCTTGATTATTAGGCGATTAGGCTTTGAAATGGCCTAAAAAACAAAAGACGGAATTACTCCGTCTTTCATTCCGCCATCAAAATTAGGTATTATCTAGCGATTGCATACAAGGCAGGCGACGATTTTTAAAAAAACGTAACAGCCTCGCCGGCGGTTAGCTTGTAAATATCGGTGGCGTTGCTGCAAAGCACGGCCTTGTCGCCCCGCATGGCGATGGGGGCTTTAAGAAGGGAAGGGTTGTGCATGATGACATTGAGCCAGTCTTGTTCGTTGAAAGTTTTCCCACGAATGTTCTGCTGGTAATAGGGATGAGACTTGTTCATCAGTTCTTTCGGATGCATGTCCAATGCGCTGATAATTTGCTGCCAACTGGTACCTGTGGAGGGTGCTTGAACAAAAGCATAGGTACGGATGTGCGGCGACAAGCTCTGGGCATGGGCAACTGTCTTACGGTCATTGCTCGATTCCGGATTGTAGTATATCAAGATTTCACGATGGTGTGTCTTCATGCTGCAATCGTTTTAGGAAGTGAAAGAAAAGTGGATTGAGCAAATATACAATAATAATCTTAAAATTCAAATCTTACTAACATAAAAAAACATTTTCTAAGCAATTATTAAAATCATAGATTAATTAGTGTAAAAATCACAGTATTTTATTCTTTTTTAACAAATATGCCTTCTGCCTCTTTTTTCATCATCTTTGCACCAAAATCTAAGCCTTGACATGATAAACCTGACGAAACATTCCCTCCAGAAACTTGAAGTCCTGTTCCAGGAATTAGGCTACATCATCCGGTACGAAAAGGGCAATTTCAATTCCGGCTATTGCATCGTGGAGGCACGCAATATTGTGATAATCAACAAGTTCTTTGAAACGGAGGCACGTATCAACACCTTATTGGACATCCTGAACAACATCGAATTCGATGCTGGGGTGCTCAGCGAGAAATCGGCGAAGTTTTATGAACGGGTGCAGAAAAGGGTAATAGAAGGCGAGGAAGAGCAAGTAGAGGAGCAGCTTTGACATTCCATAGCGATTTCTCATTCGTCCAACCTATTTTTGCGCCAAACCGCAGTCATGCAATTACTTATCAAAAATGCCACCCTCGTCCAGCCCGGCTCCAAGCACGATGGCACGATGGCAGATATTTTCATCAAAAAAGGCAAGATAGAAGCTGTCGGAATTGGGCTATCGGACGCTGGGGCCAAGGTCATTGATGTCAAAGGTGCCTGCGTTTCGCCCGGCTGGCTCGACATTGGCACATATGTCGGTGACCCCGGCATGGAACATCGGGAGGACTTTGCCTCCGTGGCTCGGGCAGCTGTGGCTGGCGGCTTTGCCTCCATCGCCGTATTGCCCAATACCAGCCCGGCGCTGCATTCCAAATCGGAAGTGCAATACGTGCGCAGCCGCTCCGAAGGCAGCCTGGTGGACTTCCTGCCAATTGGTGCGGTGACCCACGACTGCGCCGGCAAGGATATCACCGAGATGTACGACATGCAGGCGGCGGGCGCAGTGGCTTTTTCCGATGGAAAAAAATCGTTGCAGGATAGTGGGCTGATGCTACGAGCATTGCAATACGTGCAGCCCTTTGACGGCGTGATAATTAACCGCCCACATGACCGCACGATGGCCCCAAGCGGGCAGATGCACGAAGGGGTGATGAGCACATCGCTCGGCATGAAGGGCATACCCGCCCTGGCCGAGGAACTAATGTTACGAAGGGATATTTACCTTGCGGAATACACGGGCTCCCGCTTCCATGCGCTGAACATTTCGACGGCTGGCGCTGTGCAATTGGTGCGGGAAGCAAAGGCAAGGGGCTTGCAAGTGACGGCCTCAGTAGCTGCCATGAACCTCGCCTGCGACGACCACCTGCTCAGCGAATTTGACCCTAACTATAAAGTGATGCCACCCATCCGGGAGCTTTCGGATATGGAGGCCCTTCAAGCAGGCCTCGCCGATGGTACCATTGATTGCATCACCTCCAACCACTGCCCGCTCGACCCAGAGGCGAAGAACCTTGAGTTCCCCTTTGCCGATTTTGGGGCTATTGGATTGGAGACGGCCTTCGGCCTCAGTTGGATGCACCTGAGCAACTCGTTGACCGTCAGTCAATTGGTGGAAAAATTGGCTATTGGGCCCCGCAAACTGTTGGGACTTCCTGTGCCTGCCCTCGGCCCCGGCATGGATGCCTGCCTGACTATTTTCAATCCAGACGAGGAATGGACCTTTTCCATAAACGACATTTATTCAAAATCGAAAAACACACCGTTCGTGGGCTGGCGCATGAAGGGAAAAGTGCTGGGCGTGATGAATAAGGGGAGGTTCTGGAGGTATGAGGTATAGCCTGTCCCGAAACGTCAGGAAGGTATGTGGGTATGCAGGCAATGGGCTTGGGCAGTAATTTTATCTAAAAAAATGCGAGTAATTAATTCGCTTGGCTATCTTTCGGCCATTCATTCACCATTAAAAATCAAAACGTAATGACAACTTTGGACGATCCTCGTAGAATTGTTGATCCAGCCAGCGTTTCTGTTTGGCCAACAGCCATCAAGTATGGTGGCATACTCGGTGCCATAGCCGTCGTGCTTGGCTTAATCATGTACCTTACTGGCATGACTGACCCAGAAAGTTCAAACCCAGCAGTTAGTGGAGGAATTGGGTGCCTCTCCATTATACTTACTATCGTTATTTATGTAATGGCCGTCAAAAAGCACCGTGATGTTGACCTCGGTGGAGCCATCAGCTTTGGTAGGGCATTTGGCGTTGGCATGGCCACCTCGCTTGTTTATGGTGGCATCAGTGTAGTTTGGGGGCTTCTCTTCAATAATCTTATTGCTCCTGATATGATGGAAAAAACCCGTGAAATGATGATGGAGCAAGCCCAACCTGGTCAGGAGGGTATGATGGAAACGATAGCCAATGTGACTACAAGCCCCATTTTGGGCCCAATAGCCACTTTGATTGGCTCGCTCATAATTGGTGCCATCGTGTCACTAATCGTTGGTGCCATCATGAAAAAAGAACCGGCCCCCAATTTTTAACCATTGACAAGGTACATGCAACAAACCGCTGTAAAATACGGTATCATAACAGGTATAGCAATCGTGCTATACCTGTTTGTTTTTCACCAAATCAATCGGGAGCTGATGCTGAACCCATTGGTTTATTGGAGTCCAGTCCTTGTGATAGTGGTAGCAATGACGATGGTCGTGAGGAAGGAGCGGGAAGCCAACGAGGGCAAAATTGCGCAACGGGTGGCATTGAAACACGCCTTCCTGACCTATGTGATTGCCTATCTATTATTTTCCCTGTTCATTTTTGCGCTGTTCAATGTCATAGACCCGGGTCTGGTGGAACTGCAAAAAAAGGCCATGCTCGATGCTGGCCGGAAAATTAATGGGCTTCATTTTACCATGACCTTTGGCAAGATTTTGTTCCAATACGCTTATATGCTCATTCCTGGCTTCTTCTTGTCGTACATGGTGGCCAGTTTTATGAAAAGATAGTCCAGTTGGCAGTTGACAGTTGGCAGTCAGGGGCTACCACGACACAGACTGCCAACTGCTAACTGCCAACTGCCAACTGAAATGGACCTAACCATCGTAATTCCACTTTTCAATGAAGACGAGAGCCTGCCAGAATTGGAGGCTTGGATTCGCCGAGTGATGGAGCAGCACCGCTTCACTTATGAAATAATCATGGTGGACGATGGTAGCACCGACCGCTCCTGGAAGGTCATTGAAGAATTGACGAAGCAAAACCCAAATGTGCGGGGCTTCAAGTTCCGGCGAAACTATGGCAAGTCGGCGGCGCTGTTCGTTGGTTTTGAGGCCGCCAAGGGCGATGTAGTCATCACGATGGATGCCGACCTGCAGGACAGCCCCGACGAAATCCCCGAATTGCGACGCATGATCGTCGAAGGTGGCCTCGACCTCGTGAGCGGCTGGAAACAGAAGCGCTACGACCCCCTGATGAAAACCATCCCCAGCAAGTTCTTCAATGGTGTCACCCGCTGGATAAGCCATATTCCGCTCCACGATTTCAACTGCGGCCTGAAAGCCTACCGAATTGATGTGGTGAAAAGCATCGAAATCTATGGCGAAATGCACCGCTATACTCCGCTGCTGGCCAAGTGGTCGGGCTTTCATAAAATTGGCGAAAAAGTAGTAGAGCACCGTGCCCGTAAGTTCGGCACTTCCAAGTTTGGCCTCGACCGATTCGTAAACGGTTTCCTTGACCTGCTTTCTATCACTTTTATTGGTAAATTCGGCAAGCGGCCCATGCACTTCTTCGGCACTTGGGGCGTGCTGTTTTTCATGGTGGGCTTGGGCATCTTGGTCTGGATGAGCTTCGAGAAATTGTTTTACAAAGAATTCGGAATTGCGGAGCGCCCCATGTTTTTCTTTGGCATACTGACGCTCATCGTCGGCACTCAGTTGTTCGTCACGGGCTTTTTGGCGGAGCTGTTGGTTCGGAATTCGATGACCCGGAACCAGTACGTGATTGAGAAACGGACATAAACACTTGCAGCCATGTCCGAAATCCGAACTCCGCCATCCGAAATAAAGACTGTCGTCCTTCTCAGCCCTGCCCACCCGCTGCGTGGGGGCATCGCCGCCTTTACGGAGCGCTTCGCAATCGAGCTGCAAAACAACGGCTATGAGGTGGTCATCTACTCGTTTTCATTGCAATACCCCGGTTTTTTGTTCCCCGGTAAAACCCAATTCAGTAGCGACCCGGCTCCTGCTGGCCTCACCATCCTTCCTTGCCTCAATTCCGTCAACCCATTTAATTGGCTTAAAATCGGGCTGCGACTGCGGCGTCTCCGCCCAGACCTCATCGTGCCCCGGTACTGGCTGCCGTTCATGGGGCCGTGCCTCGGCAGTGTTTTGCGATTGGCAAAGGGCAATGGGCATACCAGGGTAGTGGCCGTTGCCGACAATGTGCTGCCACATGAAAAACGACCGGGCGATAAGGCGTTCACCCGCTGGTTCGTCAATGCTTGCGATGCCTTTGTAGTCATGAGCCAATCGGTGCTGGATGACCTGCGGCTTTTCACGCAAAAACCTGCACGCTGTATCCCACACCCTATTTATGACAATTATGGTGAAAAGTCGCCTCGTGACGCCGCCGTTGCGCAGTTGGGGTTGCCTTCCCAAAGGGATGAATCGGCAATGCGCTACCTGCTCTTCTTCGGCTTCATCCGTGACTATAAAGGGCTGGATTTGTTGCTGGAGGCAATGGCCGACGAGCGCATTCGGCAGTTGGGCGTGAGGCTGATTGTAGCTGGCGAATACTATGGCAACCAGGAGAAGTACGAGGCGCAAATTAGCAGCTTAGGTATTAAGGACCAATTGGTTATGCGGACGGACTATATCCCAAATGAGGAAGTGCGCCACTATTTTGGCGCAGCCGACCTTGTGGTGCAGCCCTATCGGACTGCTACTCAAAGCGGCATTTCACAAATGGCTTATCACTTTGAAAAACCGATGCTGGTCACGGACGTTGGTGGGCTTTCGGAGATAGTGCCGAATGGCAAAGCTGGCTACGTGGTAGCGGTGGATGCCAAGGCTATTGCGGATGCGATTGTGGATTTTTATGAAAACGACCGGGCACGTGCCTTTGGGGTAGGTGTTGCCGAAGGCAAAAAAAGGTTCTCTTGGAAAGCGATGATGGATGGGGTAATTGGGTTGGGAAGTAAGTTGTAAATTACTATCCACTCAATCCCTTGGAAGCACAATCTTCGTGACATTCAAAAGTTTTTTCACCAATGAAATATCAGGGAACAAAACAGCTTCAGATTGCTCTTCCCGTAATTCCGTTTCAGCGACTTGTTTAGCCCGTGCTATCGTTCCATTAGTGTTGGAGGCGGTGGTAATCAAGTAGAGGTAACAGACCAAGCTGATTACGGTAAGGCTCGTCAAAACAAGCGAAGTAAAAGATGATTTTTTCATTTGTGGAGCGAATTTAATCGGCAAAGAACGCCATTTTGTTTCAAAGACACATCATAACCCATCGTTTTTTAGACAAGCTTCTAAGCTTGATCGAGCAAAAGGAGGATTACGTGGATGAAACGTAGTCTAAAGACAATCGTGAACTCCAAAAGGTTGGGATTTGGTAGCTCATTTTTATACCAAGATGCGATAAAAGCGCCAATCCCCTATTCCCTTATATGGGTGAAAGAACAAAATTGCGCAAGCTGCGCCGATAATCAGAGGGAGTCTGCCCGGTCACCTGTTTGAACTGCTTGTTGAAATTCGAGAGGTTGTTGAAGCCACTGTCAAAGCAAGTATTGCTGATGCTGAGGGTGTCGCCAGAAAGCAGGTTGCAGGCACGGGCCACCCGGTACTCATTGAGGAAATCAGTGAACACCTTGTGGTTGAGTTTTTTGAAGAACCTGCAAAAAGCCGGGGTCGTCATATTGATGTGCGACGCAACTTCGTCCTGAGAAAACTGCCGATTGAAATTGGCCTCCACGAACTCAAATACCTGTTTCATCCTGTAATGGTCTTGTGGTTTCACCTCTGCGCTGACTTGGTTGATGTTCAACGCCGTAAATTCCTGGGAGGTTGCCATGATTTGGAGCACTTTTAACAGGTCCACCATGCGGAAGAAATTGTCCATGTCCACCATCTGCTGCAAGATTTGGCCGACTTCCCAACGGGTATGCCCGTGGAAGGTCACGCCCGACCTCGCCCTTTCGAAAAGTTGTCTTACGGCAACCATTTCAGGGCGCTCCATGAAGTCTTTTCCGAGAAAATCATCCCTCATCTGCACGACTACCTCCACGTGTTGTTCGTACAATTCCTGCGCAAATCCGAGGTGAGGGATGTTCGGCCCAAGGAAAATCAGGTCGCCTTCATCGTAAAAGCTGATATGGTCGGCAATCTGCCTGCGGCCCCGGCCATTGGAAATAAAGACGATTTCGTACTCAGGGTGGCAGTGCCAATAGGGTAGGCTGGAGCAGTGCTCCTCAGTGAACCTCCTTACGGTGAACGAGCTACCAAAGGAGGGCTGTATGCTTTCGAAAATAGGCTTGTCTCTGCGCATAATTTTCTCGTGACTTTGCGAATATTAACCAAGTGGGGCGCAAAATTAAGCTACTTAGTTAAAATTGTATCAGTATTTGTTAAAATCAGCGTAGTCTGCTCGCCATTCACCCCATTACCTTTGCTATGTATTTAAGTTTCATGTATTACCATTTAGTTTTAAGCACCGTGGCATCCTGTGGGTGCCACGCCTTTTTTCTCTAATCGAAAGGATTCAAATATTCACGACCAAGTAGAGGGACTGAACGGTAAGAAATAAGAGAAATTATTTTACTTGCAGATTAGAAAAGCCACCTAACGACTTTGTTAAGGCTTGAAGTAGATAAAGGAGAACAACAAGTTTTTTTATTTATCCTGTCCAGATTCTGAGCCGCTGCCATTGGTAGCGGCTTTTCTTTTCCAAAACAGGGTGGCTTCAAATTGTCGTACAGGCTGCAAAATTCATATTTCCAAGGAGTGAGGCAATCAGATATAAGCTTTTTTTACGGGCATTTTTACAAGTCAGAATGCTGATTATTGAAACGAAATACTGTTTGTGGGCGGAACCAGCTATCCTATTCAACTACGGCTTTCATTGGAGCAGAGAATGTGCTTGCTGAGGAGTGATTGCTTTTCTAAAGCTTATTGCTGCTTCAAAAACTTCTAATCCTCCAACTTTTGAACGAGTTCACAATATCAAAAGCATATCTGGCTTTGACATGCCCAAAATCAGGAAGCTGACTTTTGGTGGAAGTTGGCAGGTAAGAGCAATGCCGACTATCTACATTTGTACCATGTGATAGTGGCATTTTTTGAACAGATGGTTCGTTGGGTAAATCAGGATTTGGAACTTTCTTATTTGCCCATAAGCCCAGTTGATTTTGTGGGGAAAGTATCTTTCACTAAGTTTGCGCACTTTCTTAAAAGAAGACTTTAGCATTCATTTTCATTACAAATAAAACTCATGTTTATGGCACGTTATTTACTACTCACTTTCACTTTCCTATTAGCTGGAGTCGTGGCCATGGCCCAGGCCAAGCTGGAAGGAACAGTGACAGATGCTGATACCGGCGAGCCAATCGCAATTGCAACCATTGCCCTATTCAAGAATGGGGTATTGGTTACAGGATCCGAGACGGACTTCGACGGGTACTACAGTATCACAGAAATTGACGCAGGGACTTATGATGTCGAGTTCTCCACAACGGGTTTTGCCCCACAACGGATGAACGGGATGGTCATCACCAGCGGCAAATCCAACAAGCTTGACATTAAACTCCAAGCAGGTATTGACTTGCCCGACGTTATTGTCACCTACAAGCCTCCCGTCATCGAGCAAGACAACACGACGGTCGGTAGAAGCTTGACCTCAGAGCAGATTAAGAATTTGCCTACCCGTGATGTAAAAGGCCTTGCCTCCTTTACAGCGGGTGTTGCTTCTGCTGACGAAGGCGCCGACCTTAACGTGAGGGGTTCACGTTCCGATGCCACCAACTACTATATTGATGGAATCCGGGTCACGGGCAACCTGCCTCCCAAGCAGGCCATCGAGGAGCTTTCAGTTATTACAGGTGGTGTGGAGGCCCGTTATGGCGACGTTACAGGTGGTATCGTTTCCATCACTACCAAAGGCCCTTCAGAGACATTTGGTGGCGGAATCGAGGTAGAGTCATCCAGGCTTACCGATGCCTACTACCAAGACCTCGGCAGTCTTCAGCTGAGCGGCCCCATCGTCAAAAAAGGCGGCAGGACACTGCTTGGCTACCGGGTCAACGGTCAGTATCAGTACAACAAAGACGACGACCCGCCTGCGATTCCTGTCTATAGCGTTAAGGACGAGGTTCGCCAACAGTTGGAAGCCAATCCAATCCGGGTATTCAATGGTACTGTTTATCCAGAAGCACAGTACATAGACAATGAAGGCGTTGACAAGATGAAGTTCAGGCCAAACGAGGACAGGAAAACACTTGACCTCAACGGTAAATTGGATGCCAACCTTGGCAAAAACATAGACGTGACCCTTTCTGGCACCTATTATAATATAGAAGACAAGTTTACGCCAGATAGGTGGCGGGTTTTCAACTCCCACAACAACCCAACCAGCACAAATGAGCGGCTTCGTGGAAACTTCCGTTTCCGCCACAGGTTGGGTGGTGCCAATTCCACCTCCGGTGGTGAGGAAGGCAAGGGTTCCGTCATTCAAAATGCCGTTTATACCCTCCAGTTTGGTTATGAAAAATCAAAAGAGCGGATAGCCGACCCACGCCATGGCGACAACTATTTCAACTATGGCTATATCGGCAAGTATGAACTGGATTGGGAACCCACCATTGGTACTATCATTGACCAGGACAACCCTGATACATTGTTCATTTACGACGGCCAAGTGGATTATACAAGGACGCTGAAGAATTATACCGCAGACCCAAACATCAATCCAGTATTGGCTGCCTATATTCCTAACGGGGGCCAAGATTATGACGATTATGCTGATTTTGAAGTCAGGAACGGCTTCACGCCTTCACAACTTACCAACGTTTGGAGCGACCACCATATTAATACAGGAACGGTTTACAACTTGAACCGTAAGCGGGACAATGACCTTTATACCTTCAACGCCAATACATCTTTTGAATTGGTGCCCGGTGGTTCTGGCGGCAATCGCCACAATATCCAGTTTGGTATCCTTTACGAGCAGTCCATTCAGCGTGGCTACGATATAAATCCTCGCAACCTTTGGACGACGGCAAGGCTACACGCCAACGAGCATATTGATGGACAAGGCCTTGATTCCTCCCAAGTGATTGGATATGAACCAGGTACGTTTTCAATGCAAACCATTGAAGGTTTTTTTACTTTCGATACCTTGGTTCCAATTTTTGCACCCAATACTGCATCGGGTAGCAACGACAACCTTTTCTTTAGAAGGATTCGTGAATCCTTGGGCGTTCCGCTCAACCAGTACGTCAACGTGGACGGACTTGACCCAAGCCAACTCAGCCTCGACATGTTTTCTGCCCGTGAGTTGAACGACGACAACCTGCTCAACTACTGGGGCTATGACTACCTCGGCAATGAATTGGACGGAGTGACATTTGAGGACTTCTTTACTGCAACAGAAGATGTTGGAGGTGGCAAGCTAATCCGTACCTTTCCAATAGCGGCTTTTGAGCCAAACTATCAGGCGGCTTTCATCCAGGACAAATTCAAGTTCAGGGATGTGTTCTTCCGGGTAGGGGTTCGTGTGGACCGGTATGATGCCAATACGAAAGTGCTCAAAGACCCATACTCTTTGTATGACGTCATGACTGCTGCTGACTACCACAGCCTCAATCCTACAGTTGAGCGGCCAGGCAATATCGGTGACGACTTTAAAGTATATGTGACAAGCGATGGCGGCAACGCTTTGAAAGCTTACCGTAATGAAGATACCTGGTACTTCGACAACGGGGCACCTGCCAACAGCGGTACTGAGATTTTTGGTGGTACCATCGTTTATCCACGATATGCCGAGTCAGACAAGACGAAGCGTGACATCACCAACGTCAATTTCGACCCAGACATATCCTTCGAGGATTATACTCCTCAAGTCAACTGGATGCCCCGCTTGGCATTCTCCTTTCCGATTTCTGACGAAGCAAACTTCTTTGCCAACTACGACGTGCTCGTTCAGCGCCCTCCGGGCAATTCTTTGGTAAGCCCACGCACCTATTTCTATTGGGAGCAAAACGGCAGTAATTTGAGGAACAACTCAAACCTGAAGCCAGAGCGCACAGTGACTTATGAAGTAGGCTTCCAACAGCGGGTAGGCGCCAACTCGGCCTTGAAGCTTTCTGCTTATTACAAAGAGCTTCGTGACATGATTCAGAGCCGTTTCTACCTGAACGTGCCGGCACCAGTAAACGCTTATGAGACTTATGCCAACCTTGACTTCGCTACGGTTAAGGCATTCTCTGTCAGCTACGACCTCCGTCGCACGGGCAACGTTCAAATGAACTTGGCTTACACCCTTCAGTTTGCCGATGGAACGGGTTCCGATGCCAACTCTTCGAGGGGCTTGGGTTCCAGGGGCATTCAGCGTTCATTGTTCCCAATGAACTATGATGAGCGCCACCGTATCAGTGCTATATTCGATTACCGTTACAGCTCGGGTATTGCCTACAATGGCCCAACTATTGGTAGCCTTGACATCTTCGCAAACACTGGCCTCAACATAGCAGCTTCTACCGTTTCTGGTAGGCCATTCACTGCTGCTCAGCAGGCGGAGCCATTTGGAGATTCTGGTATCAAAGGTGCTGTCAATGGTGCAAGGCTTCCTTGGAACACCCTTATCAATGCACAGTTGGACAAGCAATTCACCCTTTCAAAAGAAGGTTCGAAGCGCAATATTGGCATGAACGTCTATATCAGGGTATCCAACCTGTTTGACAAGCGCAACATCCAAAATGTTTACAAGTTCTCAGGCCAACCCAACGATGATGGTTTCCTTCAGTCTGACCGGGGCAAGGTGTTTTTGGCCAACGCAACTGGCAGTGGCCAAAGCGCAGGTGCATTCCTTGCTTCCTACCAATGGAGGATGTTGAACCCTGACAACTACAGCTTACCACGTAGGACGTACATCGGTGTAATCTTTAACTTTTAACTGTTGAATTGCTTTAGCTGAACCAGCTATTTTCACCAGTTTAATTCTATAGTGAACATGATTCGTAATTATTGTTGAAAAATTGCTTGGCGTCGAAAAGGTAGCATTTTGAATTCCTTATTGATGCCAAGCCATTTTCAGCAGTAAAACCAAAATTTTGAACCATGCGTAGTTTAAAAACAATTCTAACAACCGCTGTGGCTATAATGGTCTTTGCGTCGTCGGCAAGTGCCTATTACGACCCAAGCCGTCAAGGCAAAAAGCCCAGCAAAAATACGGTCAGCTTCCGGGAAGCCTGCGTTACTTCAAAGGCCCAGATTGACCAGGATATAAACAACGTTCGTGCTCGTTTGACCACAGGTGGCGACGTTTGGTGGGACCGTAACGATGGTAAATACGTCGTGCCTAAAGTACCCATCGGAACCGTGGAGGTTTCCTCCATTTTTGCCGGTGCAGTTTGGCTGGGCGGCCTTGACGAAGGAGGCAACCTCAAAGTTGCTGCTCAGATGTACGGCAACAGTGGTGGCAACAGCGATTTCTGGCCTGGCCCACTCGACCCAGATGAGGGTACGACGGATAAAGTTACCTGCGACAACTGGGACAGGTTCTTCGAGGTTTCGGGCGCTGAGATTAAGCAGCACTTATCGCTTTGGGCTGACTCGGAAGCTGGCGGTGTTGCTTATACAGAAGATATGATTCCAGCTGGCGTTAAAGGTTGGCCGGGCAAAGGAAATGAGTTTTTCTTTGGTGTGCACAGTTTCACCCTGCCCAACACAGACCAGGGCCTTGCTGGTTTTTATGACCAAAACACGGATGGTATTTTCAATCCATTGGATGGTGATTTCCCTTATATCGAAATCCGTGGATGCGATGAAAAAACACCTCAGTACCCAGATGAAATGATTTTCTGGATTTATAACGATGACGGAGGTGGAGCCGTGCACGGCGAGACCAATGCTGCCGCCATTCGTATGGAGGTGCAAGTACAAGCATTTGGCTATTCCACGAATGACCAAATCAATGACATGACCTTCCAACGTTACAAGCTCATCAACCGGGCAAAAGAGGATATTGACAGCACCTATTTCGCAATATGGGTGGATGCCGACCTTGGTTGCTACCTTGATGACTATGTCGGTTGCGACCTTGAAAGGGATTTGGCTTATACCTACAACGTGGATGCGGAAGATGGACAGCCAGGTATCATTTGCGCTGGCGTACCTACTTACGGCACTGAAATTCCAATCATTGGTATTGACTATTTCCGTGGTCCACGGGATGAAAACAACAATGAACTAGGGATGTCATCTTTCACCTACTTCAATAACGGTGGTACCGGCAACCCTCCTCCCGGCACTACTGACCCAAATACCGACACAGAGTTTTACCGTTATCTTTCTGGTAGCTGGAAGGATGGGACACCATTCACTTTTGATGGCGATGCTTATGACCCAGCAAGCTCTACCTTTATTGATTACGCATTTACCGCTGACCCAGATGATGAGAATGGTTGGTCTATGTGCAACCCTGGCCCAGACTTTCCTGATGGCCTACCTGCATATGACCGTCGTACCGTTCAGGCCTCTGGCCCCTTCGTACTCCAGCCCGGTGCAAGGAACGAGCTTATCGTTGGTGCAGTTTGGGCTCCGAACTTAGATTACCCATGCCCAGACATCACTAAGCTCCAATTTGCGGACGACCTTGCACAGGGCCTCTTCGACAACTGCTTTGACATCGTAGACGGGCCTGACGCACCAGACGTTGACTGGATAGCCTTGGACAGGGAAGTGATTGCAGTGCTGACCAACAAACCAGCACCTGCCGGCAACAACTATCAGGAAGGTTACCAGGAAAACATTATTGGATACCTGCCAGGTACGGATTCAACCTACAACTTTGAAGGTTATCTGATTTATCAGGTTGCCAACCCAAACGTTGGTTCAACGGATTTTGATGACCCAACCAAAGCAAAGCTCATCTATTGGGTGGACGTAAAGAACAGTATCAAAACACTCTACAATTGGATACCAGTTGCCAACCCGACCGATGAGGTTGACCCAAATCAGCCCGATTTTATCTTCTATCCTGAAGTGAAGATTGAGGCGTTGGACAATGGTATTCAGCACACTTTCAGCATTCAGGAAGACCAATTTGCTTCTGGCAACCGCCGATTGCTTAACCACCGCAAGTATTATTACACGGTACTTGCTTATGCCACCAACAATTGGCAGCAATTTGACCCAACCACACAGGTAGGTCAAAAAACCACCTTCTTAGTAGGCCGGGGCAACATAGGACCAAACGGTGACGGCCTACCGTACACCGTTATCCCAAGGCCTATTACGGATAAAACGCTAAACGCTGCTTATGGTGACGGTGCTGCGATTACTCGGCTTGACGGCATCGGTACAGGAGGCAATTTCCTGGACATGACGGATGAAACAAAGGCGAAAATCTTGGACAGATCCTTTGATGGAACCATTCTCTACAAGGATGGCCGTGGTCCAATTGATGTCAGCATCTTCAATCCTTTGGAAGTGCAGGATGGTGAGTTCCAAATCACCTTCTTTGACGAGAACATGGCCAATGACAAATTGGATGAGGAAGTTTTCTGGAAACTCACGAACCTTGGCACCAATGAGGAAATAACCTCTGAGAAATCCTTGGACATCCTCAATGAGCAGATTTTTGGCCAATATGGATTTACCGTGACCATTGGTCAAAGAGATGATGTTGGTACTTGTGTTGGGGACAATAATGGTGCCCTTGGTGCCGAATTGGAATACGCAGATGGCAACGCCCCTCAGTGGTTTACGGGTATTAATGATGGCTTCGCAATGCCTGACCCGGAAATTCCAACCGTGTTCAACTCAGCTTATGACTTCCTTCGTTTTGACAACTCATGGGCTTGCCACCACGAGCTTTCCCTCGGTGCAATGGGCAATGGCATCTTCGTGCCTTACCAAATTGCCGATTTTAGGTCAAGGACGGGATCACCAGAATACCCATTCTATAACAGCCCAGGTTGGAGGAGTGCACAAAACTCCTTGGTGGTGAAAGAAGATGCATTGAAAGATCTGAACAATGTGGACATTGTTTTCACCAGTGACAAGAGCAAATGGAGCCGTTGCATCGTCGTTGAAATGTTCAACCCAGACTACGCCAGCTTTGGCCAGCGGGAAGATGGTACGCCACTCTTGGCAGATGGCGCCACGGCCAACAACCAAATACTCAGCTTCGACCTTCGCAATACGAAGTCGGTCAGCAAGGATGACAATGATGGTGATGGGTTGCCCGACCTTGATGTTGATACCGACCCGAATACGGTTGATATTGACGATATTGGGTTTGGATGGTTTCCTGGTTATGCAGTGGACGTCGAAACTGGCAGGCGCTTGAATGTTTTCTTCGGTGAAAACTCTGCGTACTCCAATGCAACTGGTTATTTGGACAATTACACCGGTGGCGCAAAGCCCAATGGTGCTGACATGATGTTCAATCCATCTTCTCAGTTGTTGTTCCCAGAAAATGTTGGTTCAAACTTTGAGGCTTTCAACTCTCCGATGGTTTTCTACTCCGGCGGACAACACATGGTATTTGTTACCAACGAAGACTATTATGATGAAACGGATGGGCAGACCAAGTATTTGGCCAGCAGGTTGGACCCTACCCAGAGCGACCTCAAAAAGGTAAACGCACTGAAAAGGATAACTTGGGCTGGTATGCCAATGCTCGCTTCGGGTACTTCCCTGAAGTCTTATGCCGATGGGTTGATTCCAAACGACCTTACCATCAAGTTGAGGGTGGACAATCCTTATGAGGTAAGCGTAGGAACAAACCAGTTCAATGGCTACCCAACCTACAATTTCAAGATTGAAGGCAAAAAAGCTGCTGACATTGATCCATCAGCATACAGTGAGCAATTGAACATGATCAACATGGTGCCGAACCCTTACTATGCGTTTTCCGACTACGAAGACAGCCGTTTGGCCAACATCGTGAAAATCACCAACCTGCCTTCCAAGTGCAAGGTTACCATTTACTCATTGGACGGTAAATTCATACGTCAGTACGACCGGGATGAACTTCCGGGTCAGCCAAATGGATCAGGTACGCCTTATAATCAAATCCTCCCTGATATTGAATGGGACTTGAAAAACAGCAAGGGCATTCCAATTTCGGCAGGCGTTTACCTCGTGCATATAGATGCCGGTGAATTAGGAGAGCGCACCTTGAAGTGGTTTGGCGTTTCCCGCCAATTTGACCCAACAGGCTTGTAAACCTGAATACAATCATAGTATCGGTTTTCGGTAGCTTGGACAAAAAGTTCAAGCAACCGAAAACTGGTGCTAAGGTTGATTCAACTAACTCAAGAAAAAATTTATGAATAAGTCATTATACCTAATATTGGCCTTGGCCTTGGTGACCATGACAGCGGGCAGCCTCCAGGCTGGCAACCCCGACCGTCAGGGCGAGGCTGGCGCTCCAGAATTGTTGATGAACCCATGGGCAAGAAGCGCAGGCCTTCACTCCATGAGCACCTCAATGGTTACAGGTGTTGAGTCCATGATGCTCAACGTAGCTGGCCTGGGCAGGATTTCCAAAACAGAAATCCAGTTTGGCCATTCTATTTACTTGAAAGGCACTGGCATCACGACCAACGCAATTGGAATTTCTCAGAAAGTTGGCAAAAACAGTTCGCTTGGCCTTACTATCATGACCCTCGACTTTGGCGACATCCAGCGTACAACGACCAGTCAGCCAGAAGGCACTGGCAACACCTTTTCACCGAGGTTTTCCAATTTCGGACTTGCTTTTTCGCATATCTTCGAAAACAAAGTGTCCGTTGGTGTACTTGGTCGTGCTGTTTCCGAAGGCGTTGAAGACGTGACTGCCACGGGTATCTGCATGGACGCTGGCGTACAGTACGTTACAGGTGAAAAGGACAATTTCAAGTTCGGTATTTCGCTGCGCAACATTGGTGGCAGAATGCAGTTCCGTGGAGAGGGCCTGTCCCAATCCATTGAGATTCCCGACCACGATGGCCAGCATGGTTTAGTGATAAACCAACGGGCTAAGTCCTTTGAAATGCAATCTGTGCTGAACATTGGTTTGTCCTATGACTATTACCTCGCCGATAAGACTCGCCTGACTGGCGTTGGAAACTATACCTCCAACGCATTCTCGGAAGACGAGCTTGGAGCCGGCCTTGAATTTTCTTACAATGAACTGGTCATGCTACGGGCAGCTTACAAACTCGACCTCGGCCGAGTTAGTGCAGACAATACCACTAACACAGCGCCCCTTTACACGGGCCTTTCGCTTGGTGCTACGCTGAATGTCCAAACCAGCAAAAAGAAGCCAAATGCTCCACATGTGGCTTTCGATTATGCATACCGTACTACAAAGATTTATTCTGGCACACACAACTTGTCCATCCGCATTAATCTTTAATTTTTGTGCAACAAATGAAGAATGGGAGCCACTGGACAAGTTGGCTCCCATTTTTTTTATCAGTATGATATAGCTTCGATTTTTCTACCTCACCCTGCCTTCCTTGCTTTTGAGATTTTAGAACCGAACCCCATATTCCAGTCCCACCACATAGCCCCTCGTCAACCCATCAGGCCTACTTTCCCGCACGATGAAAGGCGAAGCAAGGCTCAATTGCAGCTTCCCTTTTTTACCGATTCGATAGTCCACGAAAACATTGCCGTTGAGGGTGAAGCCCTTTGAGCCTTCGATGTTTGCGGTTCCATTAGTTGTAAGGTATTTGTCCTCCGCCAAATGATAGATGGGCAATATGCTGGGCGTGATGCTGAACCTATTGTTTATTTTCAATGGATAGGAAAGCCGCAACAGCACGTCACCTGCACGCTGAAACCCATTGGTGGATGGTATCTCCCTAAGTTTGGAGCTGCTGGGATAGGCTTCAGGTATAAAAGCGTTTTCGTTGTCCGTCAGCGGCTGCTGCAAGGCCACCACGATTTGCAACTTGTTGATTTCATGGCTAATGCCCAATATAAAATCCATCGTGCCGAGGCTCGACTGGTAGTCCATCGGCAGCGCCAAGCCGTCTTTGCGCTTGTCGGCCAAGCTTAACGGGATTTTCGTGCCCACAGTCAGGCCAGTTTTTTCTGAAAAACGGTAATTGGCGTTCAAGTAAATATCCGACAGGCCAAAGCTGGAAATGTCGTTGCCGGACTGTCCAAGCGCAGCTATTTTGGCATCAAAACCCCAGCGTTCATTGAACTTGCGACCATATTCGACATAGCCGCCAAAAACGGCAATATCATAATCGGCCAGTCCATTGTTCACACCGATTTTGAAGTGGTTGCGAAGGTCGTCGCCTGGGTCCGCTGGCTTGAAGGCGTTCAGGGAGCAGACGCCCGCATCGCTGCAACCTTGGGCGCTGGCGAAATGTAAGGCGGTGAGTAAAAGGCAAATGGAAAGGATTATTCGATTGATGGTCATGCAATAATGTGATTTACTGGCTATAACGGATTGTAGTGATGAACGAAGATGGCCACTGTTTTTGCCAAAAAGGGCAGCGCCCGGTAATATCGGAGTTTGTATATGCCGGGGCGCTGCCCCTCAAAACCTTCGGGTATGCACAAGCTACAAATTTTACGGGGCGCTGCCCCTTGGATTTTGGGGATAACCTATTCTCAGGCACTTATCACTACAATACGTTATAGGCAGGTGATTTAAAAGAGGCGAACAAGGATTTGAGTAAAGTTAGCGCACCAGGTTTCAAGTGTCTCGCCTAAGCTCAAATCTTGCTCATGCTCAAAAACACGAAAAAAGCCGAGCGAATTTCTCCGCTCGGCTTTTTTAGCAAACTTGAACAAATACTACTACTTGCTCACCACCAAACGCTTCGTCAACATCTCCCCGCCGATGACGATTTTCAGCATATAAACCCCACCGGGCAAGGCTGAAAAATCCAGCAATTGCTTGCTGCTCGCCGAAGACTGCTGCAATACGCTGCGGCCCGTTACATCGAAGGCGCTCACTTGTACACTTGCGATATTGGGCAAGCCCACCAGTTCGAGCATCACTTTGCCAGATGTCGGGTTCGGATAAAGCATCACATGGCTATCGAGGTCGGTCTCGTCGGTACCTGTGGAGTTCTGGATGGTGAAACCACTGAGTGAGACGCAACCATTGGCATCCATGACCGACAGTGTGTAGGTGCCGGGTGCCAAACCCTCAATGTCCTGTGTATTGCCGACGGAACCGCCAGCCGAGTTCAACCAATTGTAGCTATATGGCGAAACGCCGCCCGTTACGTTCACGTCAATTTCGCCGTTTGCCTGGCCATTGGTGGCGTTGGTAATACTCACCAATGCAGTTACGAGCAATGGCGGCTCGCTAATGCTTACGGTCTGCACGGAGGTGCAGCCGCCTGCGTCCGTAACGGAAACCGTATAGCTGCCAATCGTCAAATTGCTTGTCGTAGCAGTAGTGGCCCCATTGCTCCAAATATAATTGAAAGGAGCCAAGCCGCCGTTGGGCGTAGCCGTTGCGCTGCCCGTGTCGTCGCCATGGCAGTCAACATTCGTAACCGACGTAGTGACGGAAAGGGTAGGGGACACCGTTACCGTAAAACTGCAATTGGTGTTATTTCCGCTAACATCCGTTGCCGTGAACGAAACGGTCGTGGTGCCTGCCGGGAAAGTGGAACCGCTGGCTGGGCCTGCCGTTTGCGTCAGCACCACTGCGCCCACGCAGTTGTCGGTAGCCGTGACGTCGAATTGGCCAATGGCATCACAACCCGCTAGCGTGAAGCTTGCTGGGCAATTGATAGTCGGTGGCGTGGTTTCCTGAATCGTCACCACAATAGTGCCTGTGGCAATATTGCCGGAGGCATCCGTAGCAGTTACGGTCACATCGTTCGGACCTACATCGTCGCAACCGAAACTGGTCTGGCTAAAGGTCCAATTTGTGATGGCACAATTGTCGGTGCTGCCGTTGTCAATTTGCAGTGGCGTCAAGGTTATTGTGCCACCTGCGCCAATCACCAAGGTCGTGTTTTGAAGGCTCAAAACAGGTGGTGTGTTGTCCACCACTGTCACGACTGCATCAGCGGAAACGCTGTTGTTGCCAACATCGGTGACGGTCAAGGACACGTTGTTGTCGCCCAAATCGCTGCAATCAAAATCGGTTTGGCTGAGTGCATAATTGGAAATGGCGCAATTGTCGGTGCTGCCATTGTCAACGGCGTTGGGCGTTGTGCTTGCTGTGCCGTTTGCCCCCAACACAATCGTGATGTTTTGGGTCAAAACGACCGGTGGATTTTCATCGTCCGTGCCCAGCACCACATCAAAGTTGTCCACGCAGTTGTTGGCATCCGTCACCACCACGTTGTAAATACCAGCTGCGAGGCCGCTGATGGTGGCAGTGGTTTCGCCATTTTCCCAAAGCAGGGTATAACCTGGGGTGCCGCCCGTGGCGTTGATGCCCAAAACGCCATTGCTGCTGGCGCAACTGGCTTCTACCATGTTCACCACATCCACGCCGAGTGCAGCAGGCTCTATGACCGTCACATCCGCCGTGGCGGGGCAGCCGATTTCATCATTTATCGAAACCGTATAAACTCCAGCCGTGAGGCCGTTGATGCTGGCGGTGGTTTCGCCATTTGACCAAAGATAATCGAAGGGTGCAACCCCACCAGTAAGGCTGGCGGTGGCCGTTCCATCGGTCAATCCATTGCAACTGATATTGGTGGCAACGGCGCTTGCAAAAAAGCCGCAGTCATAAGGTTCGATGCTTATCGTTTGTTCGTCGGAGCATCCGTTTGCATCCGTTACGACAACGCTGTAGGTGCCGGGGGCAAGGTTGGCGATGGATTCGACGGTGGCCCCGTTGTTCCATAAATAGCTAAAAGGTGCCGTGCCGCCGTTCGGGCTGGCCGATGCGGTTCCATCGTTTGAATTGTAGCTGGTGAGCGGCGTGGTTGCCACGTTTGCGTCCAATGTTTGTGGCGCTTCGATGACCACCGTTGTTACCACTTCGCAACCAAAAGCATCTGTTGACGATACAAAATAAGTGCCTGCGGCAAGGCCAGATGCGGTTTGTGTATTGGCCCCATTGGACCAATTGTAGGCATAAGGCGGCGTGGCACTTTCGAGGTTGATGGTGGCGGAGCCGTCGCTGAGGCCAAAGCAGGAAACATTAGTTTGTTCAACGGTTGCTTTTACCAGACAGCTTACCTCGCTTACCGTAATGGTTTGGAGCGCTGTGCAGCCATTGCCATCCGTCACCACGACCGTATAGTTGCCGGGGGCAAGTCCAGTAAGGTTGGAAGAATTGCCAATATTGTTGCCATTTTCATTCGTCCAGGCATAGGCATAATTGGGAACGCCGCCACTTGGGTTGGCACTGGCCGTTCCGTTATTGACGCCCATTTGCGTCTGCCCGGTGGCCGATGCATTGGCCAGCAACAGGTCTGGTTGCGTAAGCGTCAGGTTCTGAGAAGAGGTGCAGCCGTCGCCATCCGTCACAATGACGTTGTAACTACCTGCACCAAGGCCGCTCACCGAGTTGGTGGTTGCCCCGTTCGACCAAACGATGGAATAGTTGCCATCGCCACCATTGACGGTAATGCTGGCTGCGCCATTCTGGCCTCCGAAGCAACTTACGTTGCTGCTGCTGGCAATAGTGGCCGTCAGCGCTGGCCGTTGCACCACCACTGTGGAGGCAGTCTTTGTGCAACCATTGATGGTATTGGTCACAGTAAGCAGATAGGTGCCGGGAGCATTGACGCCCGGTGAAAGGGTGGTTGGGTCACCTGAGATGTTGCCGTTGGTGGTGGTCCAGAGGTAGCTGTATTGGCTTCCGATGGACGAACCTGTGCCGTTTACCAAAACCACGGTTGCGTTGCAATTCAGGGTGCCATTGGCGTTGGCCATTGCATCGGGCAAGGTCTTGTTCTCAGTCACCACTGCACTTGCGGTTTTGGTGCAGCCATTGGTGCCAGTGACTTTTAGTGTGTAGGTGCCGGGCGTGAAAACCGTCGGGCTTTGCAGGTTGGAAGTATAGCCGTTTGGCCCCGTCCAGGCATAGGTAACATTGGGCGTGGAGGAGCTGCCCGTCAGCGTTACCTGGCTGGAATAGCAGTTGATGGTTCCGCCGGTCGCTACCACGTTCTGTGGCTGTTCGGTGTTCTGGCCGATGATGATGGTGGCCACATCCATGCAGGTATCCAGGCCGATATTGCTTTTGATGGTCAAGGAATAGGTGCCGCCAGAGGTAACAACCAGCGATGGGTTGGTGCCTACGACGACATTCCCTTTTCGCCATCTATACTGCGGGTTGTTGGCATAAACGGAGGTGTTGCTATTGAGTGTTAAACTGGTCGTGATGCAATCAATGGTGCCTCCGCCCGTGATGATGGTTTTGATGGGAAGCGCTATCAGGTTCAGCACGGTGGTGCTGTCGCAACCACGGTAGCTGGGCAGTATCTCCTCATAAAAACCGGGGTCGCAAACGGTCTGGCCGTTGAACTCCACGCAGTTGCCCTCACAGACGGTCTTGTTGATGATTACATAAGGCGACACATATTGGGTCAGTGTCAGCTCTACGATACTATCACAGCCTTGCCATGATTGGTAATAAAGCTCGAAGGTGCCGCCGAAGTAAAACGCTTCGCCATTCGCTGCCACATACACGTTATTGGTGCAAACAAAACCCGACTCAAAACCTGCCGGATTGGGGAGGCTAACCACATCAATGGTGGTACATACGGGAGCCGATTCATTGCAGCCAATTTCTTCATTCGAAATCGTCACACAGACTTCATAAGTCCCAGGATAAGGGAATTCATCTATGGCCACAAAGGGTTGGGTTCCCGTGGCAACCTCGTAGTAATAACCATAAGGGCTTACCTGCGAAACTTCCCAACCATAATAGGTTGGCAATTGGCTGGCCTGCGATGTGGCTGTAAAGACTGCCTCACCTCCTGGGCAAACCGTAGGCGGGCCAGCGATGATCAGGCCAAAATCTTCTGGGATAAGTGCTCCAAGTGATGCCGTGCCAGCAGTCGTTATGGTGAAGCCGGCACTGCCGCTGGTCATATCGCTGACGAGCAGGTAGTAGTTTCTGCCAGCGTTCAAAAACACGGTTTCCGACCATTGGGTAGTGGCCGGCACACCAAATGTCACTTCGGGCTTGTCAGCAATCCCGGTTGGCCCTGTGCCACCCACGTTGTTGCATGAAATGGCAGATATGGGAGGTGAAGTTCCGCCTCCTCCACAGGGGCAATTGTCAACCCACAAGGCAAAATCGAAGTTCGGAGCTGGCTGGGAGTTCGGCTCTATCATCATTTCAAAGGTGCCGGAAGTGGTGGCAGAGAAGGCTATCCAGTAGCCGCCGTTTTCAGCTGAAAGGCAGGAACAGCTAACATCGTCCTCCTTGCCAGGACCGCCCGTCGCTATCACAAAATAAGGGCTGCCGGGTGCGAAAAACGGGTCAGGCGAACAACAGTCCCATTGAGCGTGCAGGTTTGAAAACTGCATCATTGCAAGCAGTAAAATTGTTAATCGGTAAGTTTGCTTCATTTTTAGATATTTAATTTATGTGAAAATTGCTTCGTCGTTGACAAAAGGTAAAAGGGTATAAGATGTCCTGGAGAAGGTTAAAGGTGCTTTTCGGCAGAATAAAGGAAGTGAAGAAGTAATGTGTCTGCCTAAACGATTGGCTTTTTACTTATTTTCAAATTTACGGCTTTCCGGATTCATTGAAAGCCTTTGGATTCGGAATATTTTACCGATTGCAAACTTAACGACAAAATCCTCATTCGCCAACTTTGAGGCGGCTTAAAAATGGCTGTTCTTGTTTTCTAAGGCTCTAAGGTTCCATGGTTCAATGGTTTTGGGGTTTGGGTTAGGGGGCAATGGAAAATTTGGAAGGTCGAAGTCCTTTTCAAATGTACTGACCATAAGCTACTTCCAAGAACCCCAAGAACCCAAACCCCCAAAAAAAATATCCTTGTCCCAACCCGATTGAATGGTCGAAACAAGGATATCCATATTCGGGCTGCGAAAATATGGAAGGGCAGCAGGATTTATAAAAATCCTACTGCCTTCCATCGCACCCGTTTATTAGTCGTTGATGTTCAATTTTTAAGGGCGAGCAATTCAGGTTTCTTGGAGCCGGTGCGCAGTGCTTTTTGGCGGTGCTCTTCCGCTTTTTTCGAATCCCCCATAGTGGCATAGATGCCCGCCAATACACCGTTCACGTCAATATTGTATGGGCGGGCCTTGAATTCCCGCTGGGCGTATTCCAAAGCTTTCTGTGGGTTTTTGAAAAAATTCTGATAGACGTTCGCATATTCCAGGTCCATGATGTGGCCGTGCGCAGCGTCGTCGTTCATCATTTCGATGACCTCGTTGATGGTCTTTTCAAACTCGTCCTTGCGGTTGGTTTCCCGATATACCACGGCCAGGTTTTCATAAAAGCCTACCTCTGGAATGATGGCCTTGGCCCTCTCCAGCAGTTTTTCGGCCCCAGCGTAGTTCTTGCGGGCAAGTTCGACCTCCGCCAAACCATTGAGGGCAAAAGGATAATCTGGCCTCATCTCCAGGGTGGCCATAAAGGCCTGCTCCGCTTCGGCGATTTTGTCATATTGTAGGAACAAATTGCCAAGGGTCACCATGCACCATGAGGTATTGTCGGCACCGGGAGATCCCGCATTGGCGGCCATCGTCAGCGCTTCTATGGCACCTGGCACGTCGCCGTGGATTTCACGCAGGTACGATACCCGGCTGTAGCTGCGCAAATCCGGCTTGATGCTCACCATCTTGTCAGCCATTTCCACGGCCTTGGTGTAGTTGCCCAGCTCGACATTGGCATCGGTCAGAACGCCGTAAATGCCTGAATTAAAAGGGTTTATTTTAACGGCTTCTTCGCCCGTCACCAGCGCTTTTGAAAATTCGTGTTGGCTGAGTTCCACGCCTGCTTTAGCGCTTAGCGCCCGGAACTTGAGGTCTTTTTCATGGATGTTTTTTTCGTCAAAACTTTGCGCCAGCAAAGCTTCCAAGCACTGTAAGGCCGCCGGGTAATAGTGCGGGTGTTCGCCTGTCACCCGTGCCTCTTGGATGAAAAGCTCGGCGAGGTTCAGCCAAGGTTCTTTGGCTTGGGGGTTGTCCATGAGCGCCTTGCGCTCCTTGCCATAGATGTTCTGAACGGTTTCCCATTCCTTGCCATACTGGATTTTTTCATTGCGGTCGAGCAGTTGCGGGATGTTGTCCACCATCCCGATGCCAGCTTTTGCGACATTATCATTTTGGTTTTCGTTTTTGCAGGCAAACAAGCTGGCTATCAAAATGGCCAATAGGCCGACGAAGAGGTTTGTATTTTTCATAAACGGGTATTTTTGAACTATGAAATGTGAAATGTGAACCAAGAATGGCGAACGGAGTACCGTTCACCATTCACAGTTCATCATTCACAATTAATTTTTAACCATTTTCAAAACCTGCGTCACTGCTCCTTGTGCGTTAAGGGCTTTCGCAAAATAGACACCTGCGGGCAGGTTGGTTGCGTCGAAGTTGACCGAGTATTGGCCTTTTTCCATGGGTGCATTTACCAGGGTACTAACCAATTTGCCGCTCATGCTGTAAACCTTGATGCTGAACTGGCCGGCTTCTGCCACCTCGTACTGCATCGTCGTTTGCGTCGTGAACGGGTTCGGGTAGTTAGCCATGACCACCTGTGTGCCAGACACTTCTGGAACCGCTATCCCAATGCCATTTTGCGGAATGATGAGCGGTTGTGCTGGGCCAGCAATTGGGCCACCACATGCACCGTCGCCAGCCCAAGGCTGTGCCATGAAAGGGAACTTTTTGCCGAAAGCAGCATCGTTCGCCTCAACACCTGTGGTGTAAGTCAACACGTCCAGCAGGTCCTGCGTGACAGGGCTGCCAGTGCCTGGATAATCATCGTACCAGAGGCCAATGGCCGCCAGTGCCACACCAGCAACTGCTTGCAATTCGATGCGGGTCACGTCATCCTCCAATCGGCGGCCATTCGGGAAGCCGTCCATGTTCGGAATCCACTGAAGGTTGATATTGGCGTAGGTCGGATTGGTAAGGCCAAGCACGGCACTTTACATGGACGATGCCCTCTTCGGTGGTGCGGTTCCCGCATTTTCCAAGCTGCGCATTCAGCGCAATTCCTTGGGTGCTTT
>JANPLH010000605.1:0-3523 GCA_031426435.1 Saprospiraceae bacterium
CAGGGCGGGCGCACGTAGGGGTTCCAGATGCCCTGCAAATTGGCGGGTACGCCCGGCGTCCGGCTGCTGCTGATGAGCAGGTAGCGGCCATATTGGAAGTAAAGGATTTCGAGGTTGCAGTCCTCCTCGCCCTTTGCGTAGCGCTTAAGCCGCTCGTCAGTGGGCAGGTTGGGTGCGGCAGTGGGGCCGAGGTCGAGCGACACCCGCTTGAAGAAGTGCATATAGTCCTTGCGGTGGGCGTCGAGGAGGTCTTTCCACGGCTTGACGCTGGCATTTTTTAGGTTTCGCTTCGCAATGGAGGGGGCGTCCAGCCCATTGGTGAAGGGGTCATTGTCGAAGCCGTTGAAACTGGTAGACATTGAGACGAAAATGAGTGCTTCTGTGCCACTTTCCAAGCCGATTCCATTGGCCAATTTGGACAAATTCCCGCCTTTGTTTTTGATAAAAAATTGCGCAGCAAACCGGGTTCCCTTTTTTTCATCGAAGACCACGGCATTGGGTATGTTGCCCCGGTAACTCGGCTCTGCGACGCCAGGGGCATGACCAGTCGCCGTCAGCAGTTCGCCCTGTGCCACAACCTTGTATTTCAGCAAAGATTTGAAGTTCAAATCAAAGTTCAGCGCCCCCTTTTTGCTGCTCCAAAGCCGTATGACCATCACCGAATCGAGTGCTGAGATGAAATATTCCCGTCGGAATTTCACGCCGTTCACCTCGTAGCGCACGGTGCTCACGGCCTGTCCGATGTCCAGTTCCCGGTAGTAGTTTTTCACCTCGCCTTTTTCATGCTGGAAGTTGAGGTAAAGCGTGCCCAGCGGGGCAAAACTCTGCGAAAAGGAGCCTTGCAGCCGCTTGTTCAGTGAGTCGGCAGCGGCGTAGTCCTCGTTTGCCAGCGCCTCCCTGATGGCGGGCAAGTGCGTGTGCGCTTCGGGGTTCATGTTCGCATCCACCGGCCCGCCCGACCAGAGCGTGGCATCGTTGAGGAACATGGAATCCACGGCTACGCCACCGAAGACGGAGGCGCCGATGCGGCCATTGCCCAACACGAGCGTTTCCTCGAAGAACTCGGCGGGGCGGTCGTACCACAGGGTGTGGGTGGATTGGGCGTAGGCAAATGTTGCGCAGCAAAAGATTGCAAGGATGTAGGTGATTTTCATGTCAACGAAATTTAGGGTGAAGGTAAAAATTGAGCGTAGCTCGGAGTTATCAATCACTGCCTCCCCCCAAAAAAAACTCCCCAATGCCTAAGCATTGAGGAGTTTTTTTTCTGCTTCAAAGAAGGTAAAGATTCGGCGGGGCTGGCAGCTGTCGTGCGACATCAACCTATTGCCTGAAGCATTTAGTTCAAAATATAACCCTGCAAACTGGAAGTCGTCAATTCCACGATTTTGAAAGATTCCGTTTTCGTTTCATAGACAACGGATTGGTCGGGCTGGTTGTTGAAATTTAAAGTGTTGTTGCAGCCAGAACCATTTGAATAATTGTTGCTGCAGCCACCTTCAAAGTTGTGAGTGTTGCTGGTGGCAGTCAGCAGGGTCGGGACGTTTTTGGTGATAATGAGGGTATTTGCTCCCCCATTCTTAATGACTTCAAAGGTGAATTGGGCATGTGGGGTGTAGCCGTAGTCAACCCCTTTCCCATCAGCGAAAAACTCGTAGCCTGCCGTCAAGCCACTGGCATCAGGATATTTTTCTCCGTAAGGCATTCCCTCGACAACATCATTGTCAAATTCTAAAGCCCAGTGTTGATACAATGGGGCAATTTCGGAGGATTCGAGCAGTGATTCGTCCTTTGCGCAGCTTGCAAAGAATACCAGAAGAAACAGTGCTGCAATTGAGTGTAATTTTTTCATATCGAAATGTTGAAGGATGAAATAAAAGTGGCTTGAGTTTTCAGAAGCAAATATAGCCGAAATAACAAAAATTGGCAATTTAATTTCAATATCAACATATAGCTTACAATCATTAATGGCAAATGGTCAATTAAGCCACTGACATCTCAATAAAAAAGCCTTCTGGGAGTATCCCCGCAAAAGGCTTCTGGAAACCATAAATCCGGTGATTTGCAGGCCCGGTTATCAACAACATGACAGCAGTTATCTCAACACCCCCGCACCGTTCCTCCATAAACCACCCCATCCACAATGATAAGGTCCGTGAACGGCGCTTCTGGCCTCGAATAAACCTCGTTCCACTGCTCGCCCCAATTGAGGAGCGCACCATAAGGTTCATCAAATGAAAAACGGTAAATCGGTTTCCATTCATCGTTCCAACCCGTTGAATGGAAAATGCCGTCGTTTCGGTAGCTCATCAAAAGGTTGCCCAATTTGGCGACCGCCAAAACATGGTTGCCATCGCCAAAATCTTTGCGCATGGGCGCCCATGTTTTGCCCATGTCCGCTGAAATTTGCGCCGCCTTGTCATTTTGCAAGGCGATGATTTTGCCATCCAGCTCAAACAGCCTGGAGGGATTGAAGCCCTTGAAAACCAAGTCCCAGGTACGGCCATTGTCGCTGGACAAAATGATGCCATCGTAGGTGCCCGCCAAGTAGTTTTCGCCGACTTTTATCAAGCCCTGTGAGTGCGGCTTGTTGAAGATTTTCCGCCAAACCTTCGAGCCGTCGGGCAAGGCGAAAATGCCCCGGTCAGTAGCTATCCAAAGCTCGTTGCCTGCCCGCAGTAGCGACTTCACCGATTCGCCTTTAAGGTTGTGGTTGAACGAGGCCCAGGTTTTGCCCAAATCAGGACTGGCGAAGATGCCTTTTTGGTACATGCCTGCATAGATGACGCCCTGCTCCACGTGCATACTGGTGATTTTTTTGCTGGGCAACGAGGCGGTATCGAGCTGCTGCCAACTTTGCTTTTGGGGGTCGCTGAGAAAGAAGCCGTGGTTTGCGGTAGCGAGCACTATTTGCTTGCCCAGGGTGTCCAACTGCGTAACAAACAAGTTTTCTGGCAGCCCATCGCCAATGGGCGTCCATGAACGGCCTTGGTCGTTGGAACGGAACAAGGAGACGAGGCTTTCGGGCCGTGCCACAATCTTAACGGAATCAATTTGAGTGTCAGTCGGAGCCGCTTTCTTATCGGCTGCTGTTGTTGAAGCAATTTGAGTATCAAACGGTGCATCGAGGCAACCGGTGAACAGGAGTAGGATTGGCAATAATTTGTGAAACATGGATTTAGCTTTTTTTTAAAATGACGGTTAGAAGAAGCGGTGACAATTTTTCAAAAAAAGGTGTTACCGCTGGTTGATTATTTCACCAAAATCTCGTTGTGCGGCAGGGCATACCGATTGTCCAAGGTCAGCAGTACAATGGCATCGCCGAGCTTGCACTTGGCCAATATGTTTTCGATGGGAATCTCCTTATAAGTCTTGTCGGAAAAAGAGAGCAGCGTCTTCGTGTTGCTGTCCCTAATGGCGATTTTGAAATTGGTTTTTCCAGTCGGGGCAGTGTCGTTCATCGTCTGCACGGTGAGTTCGCCAGTGGCCGATTTCAAGATTTCGCAATGGCCATCGGGGCTATAGT
>JANPLH010000606.1:0-23531 GCA_031426435.1 Saprospiraceae bacterium
CTTTTGATGAATGAAAACATCGAGAAGACAAAAGTTATAGACTTAACAGACAGACGCAAAAAACAGAATTACTTTATTGAGTACCTGGGTTACAGATTTATTTCTGGCTATAACGAAAATAAGCATGTGCCTCTTCAACTCAGAATTTCGAAACAAAAGAAAAGGCGATATGCTGAACGTCTTCAAAAGGCTTTTATTCTGTATGGCAAAGAGGCCAAGGGTAATGAGGGCAAACGTGGACATGAACGCTACGAGTTGCGTCTCCAAGCCCATCTCCGTGAACGAGTGCACGGAGCCCTCGCCCAAGATACCGCTGCGTGTGAGGAACGTGGAGTAAAGAATCAAAATGAAAGAACCGATGTAAAACAGCATCGTGCTTTTGATGGAATACCCCGTGCTGCGGGCAACGAGGTGGGTATGGATGCCGCCTACCAGCAAAATCCAAGGAACGAGCGAGGCATTCTCGACGGGGTCCCAGGCCCAGTAGCCGCCGAAAGTGAGCGCCTCATAAGCCCATGCGCTGCCCATCAGGATTCCGATGCCAAGGATGGAACCACTGAACAATGCCCAAGGCATAGCAGGCTTCATCCATGCTTTGTACTCCCTTGTCCAGAGGCCAGCGATGGCGAAAGCGAAGGGCACCACCGTGGAGGCGAAACCGAGGAACAGCGTCGGCGGGTGAATGGTCATCCAATAATTTTGGAGCAGGGGGTTCAGGCCATTGCCCTTGATGAGCTTCACGTAGTCGGCATTGGCAAAGATGGGGGCGTCAATCGTATCACGAAGGAGCAGGAGTGGATTGCTGCCCATCTTGATGTCATCGGTGAAATAGATGCCGACAATCATGGTAAAGATAAAAGCCTGCACTAAAGCGATGCTTGACAGCACGGGCGCTTCCCATTTTTTGGCAGTGAACATCAGCACCAGACCCAAGACAACGTGCCAGAACATCCAGAGCAGGAAGCTGCCTTCTTGCCCTTCCCAAAATGCGGAGAAAATGTACTTGAAGGGCAGGTCTTCGCTGACGTGCAATTGGGCGTACTGGTACTCGAATCGGTGGTTTATCATGGTGGCCAGCACCGTACCGATGATAACGAAAACGCTTAGGCTGTGCAGCAGGAATGCGCTTCTGCCAATTTTCCGCCACCCATCGTATTCGGGCAGGTCACGCCGTTGCGTAGCAAAAAAATAGCCCACTGCACCCAGCAGGCTCATCACAAAGCCAAATATGAGGGAAAAATGACCAAGCTGCTTGTAAATCAAGGCTTCGCCGATGTATTTTACTTCTTCCATTGAGAGTATTTGTGGCCACCCAATTTATTGGGCAGGCCGAGAGTGCCACCACCGGCCTGCCCAATGAATTGGGCGGCCACAAGTGGCTTATGAGCTTTTCTCCGACTTGATATAAACTTCTTCGTCTTTGTATTTGGAGGGGCATTTCAATAATACGTCCTTGGCCAGGAAATCTTCGCCGCTCATTTTGCCCGTCACGACGATTTGCTCGGACATCTCAAAGTCCTTTGGTTTGGCAGCCAGCAGCACCACTTTGCGCTCTTCGCCCTTGGCGTCACGGATGAAAAACGTGAAGTAGTTCGGGTCTTTGGTAGGCTCGTAATACATCTCCTTGTCCTTGGCGAGCTGCCCAGCTATTTTCACCTCTTTTTGGCTTTCCATTGCCGAGGCAAAATCGGAGTAAGTGTTCACCTCTGGCGGTGACTTGATGAGCATGAAGGCCGCTGCGACCATCATAACCAATGCGACGATATAAATCTTTTTCATAGCAAGTAGGTGTTGGAAGTTTAGTGGGTTTAAGCAGTTTCGAAGGTTTAGCCGGGCTGCCGCTAAACCTTCTAAACTTTCCTAAACATCCTAAACCAATTTAGGAGGCAAATGTAGCAAGCTTGGGCCTCACTACCTATTCCTGCGTGTCAAACAACTGTCAGCACCTTTGGTTTGTCGGGCGTAAGTTGTTTTTAAGCGGAGATATTTTGCATTGTGGATTTAAGGCAGTTCTTTCGCTCTTGCGTTATCATCAACGGGGGTCGCCAAACAAACGACCCTTACTTTTCACCAATAAAAACTCATTTAATGGAAACGTTAGACCATTTCGAAGACGAGAGCTATCAACCAACTCCTGATGAAAAAACGATGGCGATTTTGTCGCATATCCTGACCCTTGTCTCAGGGTTCTTAGCTCCGCTGATTATTTATTTGATAAAAAAGGACGAGTCGCCTTATGTTCGGAAGCATGCCATTGAGTCGCTCAATTTTCAGATTTCGATTGCAATTTATGCCATTGGAGCATCCATTCTGATGATTATCCTTATTGGCTTTTTCCTGCTGATTGGCGTAGGCATATTGGCCGTCGTTCTTGCCATCATCGCCACTGTTAAAGCCAGCGAAGGCAAGTTTTACAGGTATCCGTTTACACTGAGATTAATAAAGGAGTAAGTGATTGCTTGATTGTTGGATTGCTTGATTGTTCCTAAAAAACAATCAAGCAATTCAGCAATCCAACAATTTTAAGCACTCTTCACTTGCCAAGCCCAAGCCGAACGCATTATCTCCTCAATACCTCGGATGGGCTTCCAGCCCAACAGCCGTTCGGCTTTGTCTCGGTTGGCGTAAATGCTGACCACATCGCCTGCCCGGCGAGGCCCCATGATATAGTTCAGTTTTTGCCCCGACACCTTCTCAAAGGCATGGATAGCTTCCAGCACCGTCACCCCGTCGCCGATACCAACGTTGAAGATTTCGCTTTGAACTTTGGGGGCAGTCATAAGATAGCGCAGGCAAGCCGTATGAGCCGCCGCCAGGTCCATCACATGGATATAGTCCCTTACGCAGGAACCATCACGAGTATCGTAATCGCTGCCGAAGACCGTCATGCTCTCCCGCTTGCCAATGGCCGTTTCGGTGATGACTGGCACGAGGTTGCTAGCCTTCGAGCGGGGCGATTCGCCAATGAGTGCTGACTCGTGCGCCCCCGCTGGATTGAAATAGCGGAGCGAAATGGCCCTAACTTCCTTGGTCACCTTCGTAAAATCTTCGATGATTTTTTCGCCCATCTGCTTCGTGCGGGCGTAAGGGCATTCGGCCTCCTGGAAGGGCGTCGCCTCCGTCACGGGCAGTTCCTTGGCATTGCCATAAACCGAGCAACTGCTGGAAAAAATGACATTCAACACCCCGAACTCCTGCGCACAGGCGAGCACATTCAGGAGGCTCTCGTTGTTGTTGTGGAAATAACGCAGCGGCTGGAATACCGACTCTTCCACACTTTTCAGCGCCGCAAAATGGATGATGCCGATGATGCCAGGGTTCTTCTCGAAAACCTGCCGGGTCTTTTTCAAGTCGCAGAGGTCAACCCGGTAGTTTTTCACCCGTTTACCCGTTATCTTATGGATGCCGGCCAGCGCCGCTTCGTCGCTATTGGAGAGGTTGTCAATGGAAATGACCTCGAAGCCATTGTTTATCAAATCAACGATGGTATGGCTGCCGATATAGCCGCAGCCGCCCGTGACGAGCACTTTTTGCATGAATATTATTTTCGGTTCGTTTAGAAAATTCGTGGATTGGAAATGTGGCGCAAGGTAATTGAAAATGGGAAATTGGTCATTGCCAACAACCTGGATGCGACTAATCGCTGATGGCTAAAGCGGCACAAATAAACGGTAGATGCAAGATTCAATGAATGTTTTTAACAATAAGCTATTTAAAAAATATTTACCTATAAACTACCCTTTTGAACATTCATCAGTGGGCTTCCGTTTCAAATTTAACACCTAAAAAAGATTGGAATTATACCGGTTTATTCTCTTCTCCAGATTGCGAACCAACCAGCATGGGGCCTCTCACCTTATTTACAATTTTATAACAAAAAACTCAAATTATGAAAAAGCTTTTGATCACCGTCCTTTCCTTTTCTATTTTACTTTCTTCCTGCGTAGTAGGCAAGAAGAAATACGAAGACCTAGAAAGCAGACGCAACGCATTGCAGGTGCAGTACGACAGCCTTCACAATGATTATACCTATTGTGAAAGCCAAGTTGACTCCCTAAAAAGTGAAATGGTTGTGAGGGGTACTGTTCTCGAAGAACAACGCCAGCAGTACACCACACTCCAACAGAAACTTGATGATTTTCAGAAAACGAACAATAACTTGCTGAATCGTTTGTCTGATTTCTCCATTGTGGACGAAAAAGGTGCAGAAAGCATCAAGAAATCTTTGGAGGTCATCAACCAGCAAAACGCCTACATCGCCGACATGTCGTCCAGCATGAAACGCAAGGACAGCCTCAACAACATGCTGATAATGAAGCTGAAGCGGTCACTGGTCAACGTTGACGATAAGGACGTTTCTGTAAACGTCAAAAAAGGAGTCGTCTATATTTCCCTTTCTGACAAAATGCTATACAAGTCTGGCAGCTCCAAGATAAACCCTGGGGCAGATACCATCCTTGCAAAGATTGCCAAAGTCATCAATGACCATCAGAACTTTGACATATTGGTAGAAGGGCATACAGATAATATACCGATTGGAAACATCAATTGCATTGAAGACAATTGGGATTTGAGTACTAGCCGTGCAACTGCCATAGTCAGGATATTGCAGACCAAATACAACGTGCCCCCTCAAAGAATGACCGCTGGTGGGCGTTCGCATTATGATGGCAAAAACGGCAATTTGACCGAACAAGAACGTGGCCTAAACCGTCGGACCGAGATTGTGATGCTGCCCAAACTTGACCAATTTTTTCAATTGATGGAGCCGGATGGCTCCACTGGTAGCAGGTAGCCTATCTAATTGATACAGATTAAATCTTAGGCCATCCTTTCATTAGATGAGCAAAAAAAATGGGCAAACCTTTGCAGGTTTGCCCATTTTTTTGAGGTTTATTAGTTTTCTACTCTTGATTTTGAAGGTGCAAAGGTGGGGGTTAAATTGCCGGACTGGCAAGCCATTATTTTTCAAACTTGGTCAAAACCGTCGAGCTTTCCACCTTGCCGTTTTTGTCATAGTTCTCTGTTTTCACCATGCCTACGCCTATGGCATACCAGGTGGTAGTCTTGGCTTTCATTTTAAAAATGGCCTTCACATCCGTATCCTGTGTGATTTTGATACAATCAAAAGTGCCAGCTGGAGTGGTTACGGATTCATTGCCTTCCACCTTTCTGTTGGTGACGTTCATCTTGATGGTCATCAGCTTGATGCCATTCATGCTGGCTTTCATTTCAATATTGCCATCGGGCAAGGTTTGGCCGGGCGTAAGTTCATTGGGAAATTCCATAGCATCGCCCGTCACCTCCATTTCCATCTCCTGCGTGCTGGCAGTGGCCTCTGGGTTCAACATCGAGCGCATATCAATGAAGATAGAATTGCCCTTACAGGTCACGTCATAACTGGTAGTAGTCGAGCGCTTACCTTTTTCGTCGGAGCTTTCCATTTCAATCGTGGCCTTAAAACCGTCATCGAGACCATCAACTTCCTTTACCGTTTGCTTGGTGATGGAGTTCGGCCTGCCCTTGCTGTCATAATGTGTTAACTCCATGCGGATGCCTTCTTTAAAGGCCATATAGCCGTTCTCGCAAACAGTGCTTTGTGAAAAAATGGAAGTAGAAACGAGCAGCAAGCAAGCTGCGGTAAGGATGGAAACTTGTTTTTTCATGACGTAATTCGATTTAGAAAAGGTTTTTAATAAAGCTGTTATGGGCAACAAAACTAACCAATTTAATCCTGCCCTCAAAGCCTCCTTTAGAGCAATAAACTATCGGAATGCCATAAATTTCATTCCACGCAAGCTACCAGTTTGCCTAATATTGCGCCGCTTTTCCCCATTCAATCCGTCAAACCTTCAATCCTTCAAATGGGCAAGTTCACAAAATCTATACTCCACCACCACCGGGAGTTCATCGAAAATCAAAAGATGTTTTTCACCGCCACATCGCCGCTAGGTGGTGAAGGGCATATCAACCTCTCGCCCAAGGGCATTGACGGCTTTCGGGTGCTTTCTGACAACCAAGTAGGTTATATGGATTTCATTGGCAGCGGCAACGAAACCTCAGCGCACTTGCTCGAAAATGGCCGCATCACCTTCATGTTCTGCGCCTACGAAGGCCCGCCGAACATCCTGCGTTTGTATGGGAGCGGATACGCCGTTCTTCCAGGCACAGCAAATTGGGAATTGTTTGCTCCGCAATTCAAGATTTATGCAAGCACCCGCCAAATCATCATAGCCAATATTGACCTCGTGCAAACCTCTTGCGGTTACGGGGTGCCGCTCTACCAGCACCTCGGCGAACGGGAGCATTTGTTCGATTGGGCAAGAAAGAAGGGTGAAAAAGGGTTAGAAGAGTATATTCAAGAAAAAAACTTAGTCAGCATTGATGGCCTGCCAACAGCCCATCAAACACTTCAAACTCCGCAAACATGAAACTGACCTTATTGCAAACCGGCACCTTAAAACTCGACGGCGGCGCCATGTTCGGCATCGTACCGAAACGCCTTTGGAACAAAGCCAACCCCGCCGATGAGAACAACCTCTGCACTTGGGCATTGCGTTGCCTGCTCATCGAAACTGGCGACCGCAAAATCCTTGTAGATTGCAGCATTGGCGATAAGCAAGATGTCAAGTGGCGAAGCTTTTTTGAGCCAACAGGAGCGGGCTCTACTCTACCTGCATTGGCCGAGCGGGGCATTTCACCAGAAGCAATCACCGACGTTTTCCTGACGCACCTCCATTTCGACCACTGCGGCGGTGGGGTTAGTTTTGATGAAAACGGCAAGCTGGTGCCCACTTTTCCCAATGCCATTTATTGGTCAAATGAGCAACAATGGCACACTGCCATGCATCCGAATGAAAAGGAAAAAGCTTCGTTTCTAAAGGAAAACTTCATGCCGTTGAAAGAAGCTGGCCGGGTACAATTCATTGACGTTCAACGGGATATGTTGGATTGGTTGGCCGGCCTTAAGGTGCAGTTCACCCATGGCCATACCGACGCCATGATGTCATTGCACATTGACGCCCCGCAGGGCTACTTCGTCTATTGTGCTGACGCAATGCCCTCCTCCTACCACCTAAACATGCCTTGGGTCATGGCCTATGACATCCGCCCACTGACCACCTTGGAGGAAAAAGCATGGCTGCTCGAAACCGCCGTGGACAACGATTGGCGGCTTATTTTTGAACATGACCCCCAGACTGCTTGTGCAAATTTAATGCGCAGCGAAAACGGGAGGGTGATTGTGAAAGAGCGTTTTTCGGAGGTTTAGGTTAGCGGGTTTAGATGAATCAATGAAGCCTTCGGCTACCCCCCTTTCACCCCCTTACTTTCGCTTCGCAATGACTGTCTCTCCATCCACCACCGTCTGACCAAGTTGGACATTTGGAACAGCCGATTCTGGCAGCACCAGCCCCACTTGGCTGCCCATTTTTATCAACCCGATAACTTCCCCTGCCTTGAGTTGCTGGTCTGGCTCCACAAAATCCTCGATGCGGCGGGCGAGTAGGCCAGCCACTTGTAATACCTTGTACTTCATGCCATCCGGCGTCTCAAACAGCAGGTCGTTTCGCTCATTTTCGAGGCGGAGGCCAAAGCGGTTGGTCTGCACGAGGGCATTGTTGAATCGGCCCTCAACATAGTCGTTTTTGATAAAACGGCTCGCCAATGGTGCCCGCTGGTAATGCACGTTGGTCACGTCCATTTCGATGGCAATGAGCCAACCGCTGCTGTCCACATCGGAGGTCATCACCTGCACCACCCCGGCGTCCTTTTCCCATGCCAGCGAGTCTTTGGTCCAATGGATGATGGCCACGATTTCGCCATTAGCGGGGCTGACGATGGCGTTTGGTTCGGTCGGCACCGCCCTATCGGGCAAACGGAGGAACCAAAAACGGTAGTAAGCCAAGCTGCCCAGCACGAAAATCAGGAAGGCCAGCGAGAGATTTCTGAGGATTTTTTTCGGTTGCATTTTATTCATAATGATAGGAAAACAAATAGCTGCAAAGAAAGTTAGCGGGCATGGAACCAAACCTTCGTTGGATGTTTTTTTTAAAAATCTTCGTTGAATTTTGAAAAACTAAAAAAGCCTATATCTTTGCGCTCGCTTTGGCAAAAGGGTCAACAGTAAATAACAGGTGAGGTAGCTCAGTCGGTAGAGCAATGGACTGAAAATCCATGTGTCGGGGGTTCGATTCCCTCTCTCACCACAAAACAAAAGCCCTTGTAACTCAATGAGTTGCAAGGGTTTTTTGTTTTTCTAACTCGACTTCAGTCCATTCAAAAAATCCACCGTTGTCAGCCTTTTCCGACCCTGCAACTGCATCTCCAGCAAATGAACAAAGCCATCGGCGACGGCCACTTTAAGCGTTTTCTTTCCATCGGTAATGAATTGACCAATCGGCAAATCATGGGTAGCCTCCTCCTTTTGGGACTTGTAAACCTTCATTTCTATACCCTGCACCTTTTCCCAACCCGCTGATTGCCAAGGCGTTCCGTCAGGGAGGGTAAGCGGGGAGGCCAACACTTTCCAGGCACCGGGATATGGGCTTAGTCCCCGCACAAAATTGTGCACCTCGGCAACGGTTTTACCAAATTCAATCTCACAAGTTTCGTGAAAAATTTTTGGGGTATGACAGGCCATAGCCTCGTCCTGTTTTTGCAAAACATAGTCGCCCCGCTCGATGGCTTGCACTGTTTTTAGCACAAGGCCAGCTCCAAGCTGCATCATACGGTCGTGCACCTCGCCCGCTGTTTCGTGTTCGCCAATCGGCATCCGTTCCTGAAAAAGCAGGTCTCCTGTATCTATTTCATGGCGGAGAAAAAAGGTGGTAGCGCCCGTTTCCTGCTCGCCATTTATGATGGCCCAATTGATGGGGGCAGCCCCCCGGTACTTGGGCAACAGGGAACCGTGGAGGTTGAACGTGCCGATTTTGGGCATGTCCCAAACGACTTCCGGCAACATCCGAAACGCCACAACTATTTGTAAATCAGCTTCATAGCTTCGCAATTGCGCTAAAAATTCCGGGGAGCGCAGCTTATCAGGTTGCAGCACGGGCAGCCCTCGGCTCACCGCAAATTTCTTCACCGCAGACTCAAGCAGCTGCTTGCCTCCCCTACCGCCGAGCTTATCAGTGGCAGTAACGACGGCGGCCACGTCATAGCCATTGTGCAATAATATTTCGAGCGAAGGCACAGCGAAATCGGGGGTGCCCATGAAGATGATGCGCATGTGATGGGTTGGATATTGAGTGATTGGGATAATGGGATATTGGGATATTGAGTGATTGGGATATTGGGTGATTAGGGCCTGTTCAGCGTCAGAACCTCTTGGATGCCACCTCGGTTCATTTCAAAAACCAGCGAATCGGCGGTCAGTTTCATGATTTTTACCATGATTTCCTGCTGTCCCTCGGCTGTGGTGTAGAGCTTGTCGCCGTCTAGGCGGAAGCTGCCAGTTTCGTCTTTCAGGCCGAGTTTGGCGTTGTAGGTTTCTCCAAGAAAATCAAAGTTGACGTTTTCAACCGGGCGTTCGCCGCTGGCAGTTACCCAATGGGTAGCCTGCCACTTGCCTTGAATGGCGGTCTGGTACCCCAAATCCTGGGCACAATTTGCGAAGCAAAACGACAAAAAAACAAAAGCAAGTAAATTTTTCATGCTGGATGATTTTGTAAATGAATGACCGAGTAATCCGCAATCGGGCGAATGATACGGCAAATGGAGCATTTTTACCCAAAAAAGACAATCTGGCCATTGCAGAACGCAACTAATCATGCCTGATTTCATTTCCTTGAAAAGTATTTACTACCACCATTTTTTCTACCGAGCCCTGGTACGGGATTTCAATTTTCTCAACGTAAATCTTATCCTTTTTCCTTCTTAACCCCTTTCTTTGTTCCGATGAAAAAAGCATTGATTTTCAGCCTGTTACTGTTTGGTTTTTGGTCGGCCTTCGGCCAATGCGACCCCTATTTTCAGCCGCCAATGAGCAGCCGACCAACGAGCTACGTGTTGGATGTTCAGTACGACCTTGCCAATAAATCCATCACTTCCAAGGGGCAGGTCATTTTCAAAAACAACTCGCCCGTGCCAGTGACCGAGCTACGGTTTTATATGTACCTCAACTCGTTCAAGAACATGGAAAGCACCTTCCTAAAGGGCAGCGGCGGCAACATTTTCGACCAAAACATCAGCAACCGGGGCCAGGACGCCTGGGGTTGGATTCGAGTGGACAATATTGCGGTGCAAAACGGTGCAAACCTCACAGCGTCAATGCGTTACATACAGCCCGACGATAGCAATACCGGCGACCAAAGTGTGCTTCTAGTGCCTTTGCAAAGCCCTGTGAAACCGGGAGAGACCGCTGTTTTTGACCTGAAATTTTCAGCGAAGCTGCCAAAAACCATCGCTCGTGCGGGTTACTCGAAGGACGATTTTGCACTCTGGGTTCACTGGTTCCCGCAGCTCGGCGTTTGGCAACTGGAACCCCACGGCCAATGGGCCTGGAACTGCCACCAGTTCTTTCGTACCACTGAGTTTTACGGCGATTTTGGCACCTACGACGTGACCATTACCGCCCCCAGTCAGCTCGTCATGGGCGCATCCGGCTGCCTGATGAGCGAAGAAAAACTGCCCGACAACCTCACCCGTCGTCGCTTCGTGGTGGAGGACGTGATAGATTTCGCATGGACGGCCTACCCCGGCTACCAGGTTTTCGAGGACAAATGGCAGCACGTGAACATCCGCCTGCTCATTCCCCCGGAGCACGCCATGCACGCCCCACGGGTCATCACGGCCATCAAACAGAGCTTGGAGTACATGACCGAACACGTAGGCCCCTACCCTTTTACCAGCATTACCATCGCCGACCCACCATTCCACGGGCTGCGCAGTGGCATGATGGAATATCCGACTTTTATCACGCTGGGGTCTTTCTGGAACTCGCCATTGGGCATCCGAAACGTGGAATCGCTGGCCGTGCATGAGTTTGTACACCAGTATTTTATGATGATGCTGGCCAGCAACGAGAAGGAGCAGGCCTGGCTCGACGAGGGCTTGGTGACCTTCTACGAAGACCGCATCATTGACCATTGTTATGGCCAAAAAACGGGCTATTTTGACCTGCTCGGCTATCAAATGGGCAATTGGGAACTGAGCCGCAACGAGTACACCGGCATGCCCAACCCCAAAGAAGACTACGCCGACAAGCCCGGTTGGACCTACGACGCCCGTCACAAGGGCATCATCTACAGCAAGACGGCCACGATGCTGCGTTCGATGCAGGCAGTGCTTGGCGATGGGCCTATGGACGAGATGATGCGTACCTATTTTGAGCGATGGAAGTTCAAGCACCCCCGTGGTACCGACTTCTTTGCGGTAGCGAATGAGTTCGCTGCGCAACATCCTAACACCCCTTTCGGCAGCAATTTCGACTGGCTTTTTAAGGGCGTGATTCAAGGCACCGACGTTTGCGACTACGCCGTTTCGGAAATCAACAACCTGGAAAATTATAGCCCGCAAGGCTTGTTTGACGATGGGAAAGGTGGCCTCGTTTTCAAAAAAGGCGAGCCAACAGGCGATTTCACAACCTCGGTGACGTTGCACCGCTTGGGCGAGTTGGTTTTCCCTGTGGAGGTTGGAATCTACTTCGAGGATGGCACGGTGAAAATGGAGAACTGGGACGGTCAGTTGCGAACGAAGATTTACACCTATCCGTCCAAGTCAAAAATCGAGTCGGTGCATATTGACCCAAAGCAGAAAATCAGCCTTGATATTGATTTGAACAACAACAGCCTGACCTTGAAACCGCAGACAACGGTACTTTGGAAGTACACGATTAAAGCGGTGTTTTGGATGCAAAACGTCATGCAGACGGTGGGGTTCCTGATTTGAAATTGTGAAATTGAGAAATAATGAAATTGGAGGGAGGGAAGAATTTACCGATTTCCAAATTTCGAGACATACATGATAAATACAATAAAAACAGCCTTCTTCACTGGATTTCGCCATTGGAAAATAGTCCTGCTGGTCTATCTCCTGCAACTGATGCTGGCCATACCATTGGCCATGCAAGTCTGGCACGTGCTGGAGGCGAGCATCGGCAACTCGTTGGAAATCAACAAATTGCTTCCCGGTTATGACCATACGGTCATCTCCGACTTCCTGAAAGTGCATGGCGGGAGCATCACCCCGCTCATCGGGCAACTACGGTGGGTACTGGCGATTTGGGCATTGGCCAGCGTGTTCATCAATGGCGGCGTGCTGTTTACTCTCGTAAAGCGGACGCCCAACTGGCTGGCCTTTTGGACGGGCGGTGCGACGTATTTTTTCCACTTCGCAAAAATTGCCTTGGCCTTCCTGTTGCTGCTTTTGCTCTGGACAGGGGTCGTGCTTCTGCCCTATTTGTCCAATATACAAGTCAACCTCGAATCAATGGCCTCGGAGAAAACCGTACTGGGCTACTTCTTGCTTTTGGTTCTTGGCTGGTTCCTCGGTTTTATTTTCCTCAGCAACGCCGCTATCATCGCCAAAACGGCCATCATCCAGCAAGGGCTGACGACTTGGCAAGCTTTGAAAAAGGGGCTTGGCTTCACCTTCCGGCATTTTTTCCAAACAACAGGTATCTTCTTGGTTTTCAGTGCTTTGCAATTGATGGCAATGGGTGCTTACTGGTGGCTGGAAGGTGGGTCGGGCATGGTGACACCAGGGTTGGTGGTAGTGTTTTTTTTGGTGCAACAGGGTTTGGTGATAATAAGAATAATGGGCAGGGTGATGGGTGTTTCAGGGGTTTCAAGTGCCTATACGAGGAACCTACCATCGCAACCAAGTCATTGACTTTCAATCCGTTCCAGCCATTTTCTAAAAATCTCACAACTCGGGTGTCCCGGAAAACACCAGCTCGCAGCGTCGAGGTGCATCCCATTTTCAAGCGTTTCAAACTGGACATCTTTTGAGCCAAGTGACCGCAATTTTTCAAAGAAAGCAACTGAATTCTCATGCTCCACAATGCTGTCCTTATCTCCGTGAATGAGCAAGGTCGGCACATTCAAAGCGGTTTCAAGGTAACGAATTGGGTCAGCGAGGCAATAGATTTCAGGGCGTTTCATGCGGGTGACCATGAGCAGGGGCGGCGAAGACCACATCACCGAAAGGTCTAACGGAGCGGCGAATACGGCAAGCGCCGAAAAGCGGTCCGGTGATACGCCTGATTGCGCCAGCAAACTACGGTCGAGCAAGGCAAGGGCGACGAGGTTGCCACCAGCTGAGTTGCCGCAAAGCAGGATTTTCTTCTCGGAAAGCCCCAATTGATGCATTTCATCCAGGGCAGTTTTTATGCCCAATCGGGTGTCTTCCCTCAGCTGCCGAATATCGCACTGTGGGATGCGGCGGTGCGAGAGGAAAAAGGCATGGTACCCTTGCGCTGCCAGCCATTGGGCATTGGCCTTAAACATCTCCGGCTTGCCAAACTGCCAACCACTGCCGTGGATATAAATAACGACATGCTGCTTCTCAGGGGCGCCCTTCATCGGCGTAAAATGCAGTAGGTACTGCCGGAAATGCAAGCCGTACCTGATTTTTCTCGGCTCATCCCCAGCGTTTGCCAATCGGCGGACCCGCAATAACCAAAAAGGCAGCCGGACACCTTCGTACAGCATCTTGCCAGGCATTAGTAAATAAATCAGTAGTAAGCCAACGGCAATGAACACCAGTATTTTCATCAGCAGCAGCATGAGAAATGGGTATTAAGGTTTGGCAAAAGTCGGTCAATACAGCCATGCGAGAACGTTATTCGCACATAGCATTTATCTCAATAGTTCGTGAGGTTTCTGGTTTCAAGTTTCAGGGAAGAGCCTGCTTACATTATTTTTGAAATGGTTGATTTGGCAAAAAAGCTATTCAAAAAATGCTGTTTATTCTCAGTTACGCAGAAAATCCCGTGAAACCTGAAACTTGAAACCTCACGAACCATTGTTTATCTTCGGGCATCGAAAAATATTCAAATGTCAAACACAGGGTTCAAAATTAGGTTTTTTAAAGTAGCTGCCATAGTGGTCTGCGTGGCCATTCTGCAAGGCTGCATGATACGTGGCAACGGCTATTCCTTGGCGGGCATCAGCATCCCTCCCGACGTGAACACTTATTATGTCGAGACTTTCGAGAACCAGGCCCCTGGGGCGGTGCCGACCTTGCCCCGTGATTTTACGGAACGGCTGAAAGACAAAATCCGAACGGAGACGAGGTTGAAGTACAATGACGAAACGCCAGACATCGAATTCACAGGCTCCATCTCCGATTTTCGAGTGACTGCCGAGGCACCCAAGGCAGGAGAGCAGATTGGATTCAACAAGCTCACCATCACCGTTCAGGTGAATTTTACCAATACCAAGGACGAAAAGGCCTCGTGGAAACAGCAGTTTTCCTTTGAGGACTTCTTTCAGCCAGAACAAAACCTGTTGGATGTTCAGGAGGACTTAATCAACAATATCAGCAAGGAATTGGTGGACAGGATTTACAATCGGGCCTTTACCAACTGGTGATGTTCAGGTTCAATTTGGAATAACGGGACTGTGAGCCGTTTGTACTACATTTGGCCTTTTATGTCGCTTATTTTCAAAAAACAAAAACAAAACGATGGACTTAATCACAAGCATACTTCGTGGCACTTTGGGCTGTGTCCTTTTCATAGGCATCCTCTATTTGATGAGTGCCGACCGCAAGGCCATCAATTGGCGAATCGTGGGAGGGGGCATGTTGCTACAATTGGTGCTTGGCATTTTGGTACTCCAAGTTGAATTCGTTTCAATGGCCTTCGATTGGGTGGCCAGCTTTTTTGTCAGCGTACTTGGCTACACGGGTGCAGGCATCGAGTTTTTATTGACGCCTTTTGGTGCAGCCGACGTTGATCCCGCCCTCAACAATTTTGTGTTCAAAGTGCTGCCCACCATTGTCTTCTTCTCGGCGCTTTCCTCGCTTTTTTATTACCTCGGCATCCTGCAAATCATCACCAAGGGCATTGCGTGGGTCATGAGCCAGACCATGAAACTGACGGGTGCCGAGAGCTTGGCTGCTGCCGCAAACGTGTTCATTGGCCAGACCGAGGCACCCTTGGTCATTCGGCCCTATTTGGAAGGAATGTCGAGGTCGGAAATCATGTGCCTCATGGTTGGCGGCTTTGCGACCATAGCGGGCAGCGTGTTTGCGGCTTATGTCGGGTTCCTTGGCGGCGACGACCCCGTGCAACAACAGCTTTTTGCAAGGCACCTGCTTACGGCCTCCATCATGTCAGCCCCGGCGGCCATCGTTTGCGCCAAGATGATTTTGCCGGAAAGCCGTGAAATCACCTTGGAAGAACAGAAATTGGATGTGCCCCGTGAAAAGTCCGGCACCAATATGCTCGATGCCATCACGCACGGCGCTACCGATGGTTTTCGCTTGGCGGTCAATGTGGGCATCATGCTCCTCGTGTTCACCGCTTTGATTGCCATGCTGAACTCCATCCTGGTGGGCATCGGCAATATCGGCGACCTGAACGGAACCATCGCCGCCAATACCAATGGCCGATTTACAGGCCTGACTTTGGAGTATATCCTGGGCATCATGTTCGCACCCGTTGCATGGATAATGGGCGTTTCCTCGCAAGACTCCATGCTGGTGGGCCAATTATTGGGCATGAAAACGGCCATCAACGAGTTTTATGCCTACGCCAAAATGCCTGAACTGAAGCTCCTGATGACTGAGAAATCGGTTATCATCACCACTTATGCGCTTTGTGGCTTCGCCAATTTTGCCTCCATCGGCATCCAGATTGGCGGCATCAGCGCATTGGCTCCTTCGCAACGCAAGAACCTGACGGAACTCGGCTTCAAAGCCATGATTGGTGGCACCATCGCCAGTTTCTTGACGGCTTGTATTGCTGGGATGTTTTATTAGTAGCTGGGAAATTCATTTCCCTGCTACTAAAATGCCGCAACCATCACTGGTTGCGGCATTTTTGTTGCTGCGCAATTTTATTACAACTATTTTATAACTCTACTTTTACCAGTTTACCTGTTTGTAACAGCCTTTCACCATCCTTCACTCCGTAAAAATAAAGGCCCGGAGCCATCCCAACCGTATTAAATACATTATTGAGGGCAGGTAAAGTACGCTTAAAACAAGGGCGGCCAAGACCGTCAAAAATTTGTAGCGATGCCCCTGCTGGCGGCTGTACGGGAAACGACACCGTGACATAGTCTTGAACAGGGTTAGGGAACAGTTTAACACCCCCATCCTTGAAATCATGCACGGTAGCACTCACCGTATCCTTGTAAGGAAACTGTATTGTGCTATCACAGGCTCCATTGAAGCGGTACATGGGCAGGTTCGGGATGTCTATGTCAATATTTGCGGGAGAGCGGAGCGCCCTGGCCTCGAAGCCGCAGGCTGCCCCCTTTTCGTTGGGATGGTGCACCACATGGATATAATAGGTCGTGCTGCCGGGGCCGATGTACATCCGGCAGTCGGGCCCCAGTGTGATGTTGCCCATGTTCACGGGCCAGTTGTCCTCGTCGAGGCTGGCATGGTGGGCGATGTGTTCTATGCTGTTGTTGTCCTGTAGGTCAATCTGGTATAGGTCGTTGTTGGTGGTGGCATAGATTAAGCGGGAATCAAAAGAGAAGCCCACGCCAAGCCCAATATCGTCCACGCCTGCTGGGTAGGGTATCTCCTGCGGATTGGACATCTCGCCCGTGGCGTTGTCGAAACCGTACAGGTAGATTTGCTTGAGCACGTCCGCATTGGAGGCCAGCATAGTGGCGTCTGGTGAGAAGGCACTCTGGCTGATGCCTATATCATTATTGATTAATGGTACTCCAATTTCTTGTACGATAGGCCCTTGCACGGTGTCCTGCCCACCAACGAGGAACCAATAAAACTTGTTGGTATTGTAACCTATCATACCCGTCCACCATTTATTATTGTCTACATGAATGCAAGCGGTAAGATGGCTATAATTATACAAGCCATTGAGCAGTTGGCGCTTTTCCTTAAGATAATATGTATTGTCAGTTTTCTTAACAAGGGTGCTTAGATACAACTTGGTGCTTAATACACTTTCAGTAGTATTATAAACAATATTGTCTTTGTGCGCCAAATAAATGATGCTGTCATTGCTTATCTGGGGCAAAAAAACCGTGCTTTGTTTTCCAATATAACCACCGCCGTTACAGTAATCATCGTATCCCTCCGGAGTCAGTATGTTCGTACCAGAAACTAATTGAAAATCAGCATCGTATACCGCACAGTTGTTGGTAAGTAACAATAATTGGCCTTCAACATTACAAATAAAACTGGCAGTGGCACCAAAGCTAAGGTTGTTGACGAATGCATAGTTGTACACCGACACCGTATCGCCCGTGAAATCGAGCAGGCTGATATCAGGTATTGTCGTTGATTGGAATTCGTAGCCCATCGGCCATTGGTAGTCCCATTTTTGGGCGAATGTTGGCAAAGGAAAAAGGAGCAGGAAGAAGAATCCGGTGTGGAGGTATTTCATGTTAATACAGGATTAATCAAAGTGGTGACACCTTTCGAAAAAGGTGTCACCACTGAAATATAGCTTAAAAGAATCAATGCAGGACTGCAAACCTAACCGGAATGCCTTCCCTGTTGGAAGGACTAAGGTAATAAACCCCGGTATTCAGTCCGCTCGTGTTTAGGTTCATCATGGTTTGTTTTGGTTCTATATCAAATACCTGAACTGTCCTACCATAGGCATCCAACAACAATAGGCTGGGGATGTCGTGGTCTTCTGACAATAGTACCTTGGCCAAATCATTTGTTGGATTGGGCATGATGGTCAATATGGTGGCCGATACTTTCAGGTCGTCGTTGTTAGCGCTGCTCCGTGTCCCAATTTCTTCGATGCACTCGTCCATGTACTCAACGGCTTCCAATGTATGCCCCCGTTGTTTCAAGTCTCCTATCTTCTCCATAATGCTGCACTTTTGTATTGTGAAAGAACCCATTGTTTCAGCAAGAGTTAAGCGGAGCGGCTCTTGCGGCCTCTTGCGTACACCCTTGGACTTGGATTCGCAATATATGCACTTCTTGCCTCATTCTATTTTTACCAGCTTCCCCGTGCCCAGTACCTTTTCGCTATCCTTTACCTCCCAGAAGTATCTATCCGCCTTACACCAACGCTTGCTGGCAATTATGTGCTCACCACCAATTGGAAGACCAAGAGCGCACCCTACCGGTTGGCTAACAACATCGCCAAGCACCACGGCTGGCGCTTCGAGCAGGGCCGCATGCCCGACGGCAGCGGGTGGGTGTTCAAGCGCATTTCGTAATAGGGAAATGAATTTCCCTGTACTAAAAATGCCGCAACCATCACTGGTTGCGGCATTTATTTTATCATACTATGTCGTCGAACTTGCCCATACACGGGCAACCTTTCATTTTCCCTATTTCTTCTTGTCTTTCCGGTCGGATTCCACCTTCATTTCACTCACCGGGCGAGTCTTGAAGTCGGTGGCAGGCTCTTGGTGGCGCTCGGCAGAAACATCCACCCGGCGGTTGAGCTGGTGGTCGGTCTCAGGGCAGTAGTTGTCGTCCGAGCAGTTGTTGGCCAGCTTGGTTTCACCATACTGGTCGGTGTAAACACGTTCTTTGGCAATGCCTTTCTTGAGGAGATAGGCTTTGGCCGAGTTGGCCCGGTTGGTGGAGAGCCTGTCGTTGTAGCGATTGGTGCCACGGGCGTCCGTGTTGCCGCCAAGACGCACTTGCAAGGTCGGGTAGCGGTTCATGATTTCCACCAAATTGTCCAAGGTAGGCTGGGCATCTTTTTTACGGATATAATACTTGTCGAAATCAAAGAAAATGGGTTCCAGAATGACGATAAGTGGCCCTTTGAGCGGAATCCTTACCCGTACCTCACCGTCTTTGCAGTCTAATTTGAAGTCCCGCAGCGTAACCGTGTTGGTATAATATGGCGACTTGCTGGCAGTGATTTCATACTCGCCATCGCAATCAATCTGCGTAAAAGCCTCGCCATTGCCATCGCCAGTCAGGTTGATGACCTTGCCAGTTTTCTTGTCAACAATCTTGATGTCCGCCAAAGGAATCCGGTTGCCGGATGGGTCTTCATACACTTCCACTATCAACTTGGAGAAGTACTTGTCTTTTTCCAATGGAATGATATAAGGCTGTCTTGCACCGATTTCATCCGCAGAAACCTCCCGCTTGTCCATCTTGTAGTCGGTCTTGGAAGTTACGATGGAATACTTCGTGCCCTTGCGAACCTGCACCTTTACCTCACCATTATTGTCGGTGGTCAGGGTGCTTTTCGATACAACGGAGCCACCGTAAATCCTGTCCAACATATTGCCGTAAGAGACAGGCGTCATTTCAACATAAGCACCCGATAGGCGGGCATTGGTCTCTTTGTCCACCACGGCAATGATGGCATCAATGATTTCAGGATTGTATTTCCAGGAATAGATATCATCTGCACCTTGTGCATCCGAGTGTGTACGGTCACTGGCTAAATAGCCTTCTGTGCCACCGTTCATGGAAACGAAGTTCACCTCGTCGCCAGCTTGGTTGAAGGGCGCTCCAAGGTTGCCAACCAATTCCCAGACCCCAGTGGAAGGGTTTTGGGCTGCCGACCAAATATCCAAGCCACCGCTGCCACCTGCCCGGTTGGAGGAAAAGAACAGGTTGTTGTTCTCATCCAAATAGGGGAAAAGCTCATTGCCCGCAGAATTTACACTGGAGCCAAGGTTTTTAGGTATGGTCCAAATCCCGCCTTCCAATTTCGCCCACCAAAGGTCCATGCTGTTTTCCGTCGAACCGGGGGCATTGGAGGAGAAAATGAGCAGGTTGCCATCCGCTGAAAGTGCCGGGTGGCAGGTGGAAAAATCATCGCTGTTGAAAGGCAGTTCGGCCACGTTGCTCCATTTGTCGCCGACCAATTCAGCGGTATAGAGTTTTAGGTCAATGATTTCTTCCGCATTCCTGCCATTCTTGTTGTTGCGGGTGAAAATCAGTTTCGAATTGCCCGGGAAAATTGCGACAGCACCATCATTGTACTTGCCATTGATATCACCCTCCAAAGGCTCTGGCTTTCCAAATGTGCCATCTGCTTTCTTCTCCGAATACTTGATGTCGGTATAGTCCCCGGCATTTTCGGAGGGGCACTGCAAAAAGCGATTGCTCTTGGAAGTAGTGTAAATAATGCCATTGCCGAATGGTATCGGGCTAAAGTCAAGTTCTTTGACGTTGACTTCCTTGATGTTTTTCAACTCTATACCCTGCTGCCCTATGAGTTGGAAACTCACAGCGAGGGCAAATAGCAGGAACAAGGGTTTAATATTTTTCATCGTATTTCGATTTTAAGATTGATTTTTCAGGAAAACAGATTGATAATCTTCAACCAGCAATTCCTGTTTAAAACGATTGGTTCAATTAGCAGCAAAGCCTCCTGCCAATCATTTTGTGTTTTCTCGTTAAAAATAGCGCAAGCTCTTGATGACGCAGTCCTCACAAGGGAAGGTATAGCCCAGCATAAGCTCAAAACTGCCGTCGGTTGCCTTTTTCAATTCTGAAAGTGTAAAGTCATAAGCCACACCAAGGCGCAGGCCGTTGTTGAACTGATAGACCAAAAGTCCATCAATTGAATCTTCATACCGGTACATGGCACCAACCATGAGTTTCTTGTTGAACATGACGTTCAGGTTGGCATCAAAGTCGAATGGTGCGCTTGGGTTGTAGCGAACTTGCACGTTAGGCAGCAGCTCCACGTTTCTGCCGACAGGCAGTGAGAATCCACCTTGAATGAACCAAGTGTTAACCTTGCCGCTGAACTTGTTCTTGTCGCCGTACAGTGAGTTGGCCAGCATGCGAGGCAAAGAGGCACCCAAGTAGAACTTGCTGTTTTTGAAAAACACGCCAGGGCCAACGTTAAAAGTTGTTTTGGACTCCACGCCATCGCCAATTTCTGTGTCCCCACCTTCAACAGCTTCGTTGGCTTCGCCCCAGTCGGAGCGGGCATTTTCAACCCGTGCACCAAGGCCAAGTGCCAATACATTGCTGCCATTGAACTTAATCCGGTATGCATAATCGGCACCGATGGTCAGGATTTTATCCAATCCAATTTTGTCGTTCAAAAGGTTGAGGCCAATGGCGCTCCTACGCCTCGCAATGGGCATGTGGCCATAAGCATTGATGTTCTTTGGAGAGCCATCAATACCAGAATACCACTGATTGCGGTAAATAAGGCCTGCGTCCAGCACTTCTTTTGACCCAGCATAAGCAGGGTTGAAGTTCAACTGGTTGAACAGGTTGAACGTGTAGATGGCCTCGCTCTGTGCCCATGCCGACACGCTAAAAGTGGTGATTAAGAAAGTATATATTAGCTTTTTCATGTTCAGAAATTTAAATGGTTGTGGTTGGAAACGAGAGGTGGGTGGCAATTGCTGTTACAACTACCACCTACCGACCATTTTATTAACGGACTACTTTGATGTAGCCAGACAACACGTTATCGTCGCTGTCACCTGCATTTTTATCCAATTGGAACAAATAGTAGTAGGTGCCTGCTGGCAAAGGTTTTTCATCGCTTCCGTAAGTCCCTTTCCATTCATTGGTGTATGGCTCCGCAACATAAATTTCATCACCCCAACGGTTGAAAATCCGCAGGCGATTGTTGATGAGCGAAGTTGGAGGTGTGTCACCCGGTTCTTCGCCAAGGCAGTCAATATGGAAGTTGTCGTTGACGCCTGGGCTCTTGTCTGGTGTGATGATGTTCGGCGGAATGCATTCCAAAATGTAAATAATAGTTACCGTGGCCTCATCACATTCTTCTGGGCAAGCTTCCAGACAAATCGTGTAATTAAACGTCACAGGCGACTGCGCTGGATCTGCCGGCGTATAAGTGAATGTCCCGTCGGCGTTGACAACCACTGAACCACTTGTCGGCTGTTGAACCGTAATAGTCACACCAGTTGAGGTTTCGTCATTGTCCAACAGGTTGCCAGATACAGGACTTTGTGTCTCACTGGTGTATTCATCGTCATTGGCAACTGGAGGCTCTGGGTCAGTAACCACTACTGGTTCGGAAGTGGCATCACAGCCATCTACTTTCACCGTCACGGTATAGCTGCCAGGCAATGGGTTTACTGGAAAGGTTGGTACTGAGGTTGAATCTATCAGTACGCCATCCAAGAACCAGCAATAACTGACATTTGTGCCAGTCTGGAGCGTTGTGGTGAGTACCAAATCTTCGCCTTCGCAAAGCACTGCAGAACCAGGCGTTCCATTTGCTTCGATTACAGGCGTGGGGATTTGATTTTCTGTCGCTTGTATTTCCTGCGGGTCAGCTTCGCAACCTTGGTCGGAGCTTGCAGTAATCGTGCACATTTCGTCGCCATCTGGCATCAGCATGACATCAATCACAGTTGCTGTGGTAACCGTACCGCTGGTGTCAAAGCTGGTGCAGTCGAGCGTCCAATCTACAGAAGCTGCGCCATTCGGGTCAACCTCGAAGGAAACATTGAGCTTCTCGCCTTCACAGAACTCGCCATTACCACTCAGGATATTGATGATGGGTTTTGGATTCACGATAACAATCACGATTCCCGTATCAGCGCAATTGCCCAATTTTACGATAAGCATGTACTCACCTTCACCCGTTTGCGGGATATTAGGAATGGTAACAGGGAATGGGCCCTGGCTTGGCACTGGGCCACCATTGAACACAAAGTTGTTCGGCCCCATCCACATATAGGTAACATTGCCGAGGCCGGAAGCACCCGTACCTGTCAGCATTACATCAATGCCTTCGCAGAAAGTACCACCACCCGTTGCAGTGATAATATCAGGCGTTGGGTTGACTGTAACGTTCGTACATGTTGGTGGGATATTCTGGCAGCCATTTGTTGAAGTAAGCTTGAGGCAATAATTCCCGCTTTCATTGGTAGCCAAAATGCCAAGGTCGAGTTGAACCGTAGAGCCACTGGGCACTGTGCCAGTTTGACCCGGAATCGGAACATCATTCACGCACCATACATAAGTGATGGGCGTATTGTCCGAAATGGATACGGTGGCGGTCAAGGTTGTTTGCTCGCCAGCACAGAAAGTACCGCCGCCACTGATAGTACCACCATTTACTACGGGAACTGGGTTCACAACTACGGTTACACAAGCTGTATCCGGGCAGTTACTCGACAGCGGTGCAATCAAGCAATAGACGCCTGAAACCGGATCGGTAACATTGGCCGGGAAAGGACCGCCGCAAGGTGCGACTCCAACAAAAGTGAAGTTGTTGGGGCCATTCCAAGCATAAGTAATGGAACCCGTGCAAGCCAAAGAGTTGGTACCAGTGAGCAACAATGTACCATTGGCACAAACAGGTGAGTTGGAAGATACCGTAAGTTGTGCACTGGGTTCAAATGTCACGTTGGTACAAGCAAGACTGGAAACACAGCCATCCAATGATTCAATGGAACAGCAAACGGTTCCAGAAACACTGATTGGCAAGCAAATCGTCTCATTTG
>JANPLH010000607.1:0-2362 GCA_031426435.1 Saprospiraceae bacterium
TTTCAAGGTCAATTTCCGCCTGTTGAATCACCATGCGTGGTTCATATTTGCTTTGCTCCACTTGCAGTTTTTTCTCTTCCATCGAAAATTTCATGTTCACCAAATCATCCCGAATGCCTCGCAATTCGATGGCGGTGTCAATCTTGGCTTGCTCCAATTGGGTTTGGGTCTTGTCAATTTCGGTTTGTGCCTCTTTCAGCTTTGTTTCCAATTCGGTCCGGTCGAGCGTGGCCACATAGTCGCCTGCTTTCAGCACCGTGCCCTCTGGCACCATATCAGAGATGGTCGCCTGCCAGATTTGAGCGGAACGCATGCCGCCAGGGCCTTTTATTTCCTCAGAATTTTTTGCTTTGAGTTCGCCGGTAGCTGCCACGTAAATTTTGAATTCACCTTTTTTGACGGTGGTGCTAAGGCTCTTGGATTGGGTCTTGCTCTTGCTGCCACCGCTGCAAGAACCGAATATGGTCAAGGCGCAAAAGGCAAGGAGAAAAAAAGGGAGTTTCGAAAACGAGGGCATAATGGATTCAGTTGGTAATAGTTAGTCTCCAGTTTTTCAATAAAAAATTGAAGTCTCACTGTGTCTGAGTTTGTCTCAAGGAAGAAAGGACGCAATTCCCGATAAAAGGGTTGCCTCATTTTGATTGCTGTTGGCCTTAAAAGCTTGCGGTTGCCTAACGCAATAGTTTAAAAAAGTATCATGGCGAAATAGGACAATCTATAAAATGCGAAAGTTTGTCTTGTCGCTTTTTTGAGAAACCAATGGGTGCGCCCCTTAACGGAAACAATCCAGAAACGCACCATTTGGTTTTTAAGCCTGCGCTGTCGGCGTATTAAAGTTCATGTGCGGGAACGGTGGTGTTTCCGGTTCACTGATATGTCCAAACTGTGCCTCAAACTTTTTGATATTGTCGGCAAGGGCCATCATGAGCCGCTTAGCATGCTGCGGCGTAAGAATGATGCGTGACTTCACCTTGGCTTTAGGTACGTTCGGAGCCATCATGATAAAATCAACCACAAACTCGGAGTGGTTGTGCGAAATGACCGCAAGGTTTGAGTATTGGCCTTCTGCAATGTCTTCCGGCAATTCGATGTTCAGCTGACCTGGTTGTACTTTTTTATCAGACATTTGAATTGATTTTTATTGAAATTTCGAGTTGTATTAAAACGCCCGGCAATATCTGCATATTTGCTGGGAACGCAAAAGCATGGAACGTTTTAGATGACCTATTGGTTTCAGGGCATCATCAACCAAATTATATCATTCAAAACAGATTGAAATGGAAAATCAATGGAAAGAATTCTTTGAACAGAACCAAAAAGTATGGGATGAAAGGGTGGAAACCCACCTGAAATCCGATTTCTATGACCAAGCGGGCTTCCTTTCTGGAAAGAGCTCGCTGACTGAAATCGAGGCAAACGCCCTCGGCGATGTTAACGGAAAAACCCTGCTCCACCTTCAATGTCATTTTGGACAAGACACCATGTCTTGGGCAAGGAAGGGCGCAAATGCCACAGGCATTGACTTTTCGGCAAAAGCTATCGAAGCCGCCAGTAGCATCAACGAAAAACTTGGCTTGCATGTCCGGTTCGTGCAATCAGATGTATATGACCTACCAAATGTATTGGAAGGCCAATTTGACTTTGTTTTCACTTCTTTTGGGGGCATCCCCTGGTTGCCCGATTTGGAGAAATGGGCAGCTGTTGTAGGACATTTCCTAAAGCCGGGCGGCACGTTCTACATGGCAGAATTTCATCCCGCACTCTTTCTTTTCAATTTTGACAATTACAAGGTTGAGTATGGTTATTTCACAGAAAAGAATCCCTATACGGAAGAAATCAGTGGCACCTACGCAGACCACAAAGCTGGCATACAAGGCACTGAGCATTTTTGGAACCATAGCACTGCCGAGGTGATGACACCATTAATTGGCCAAGGCTTGCAAGTGATTGAATTTAAAGAGTTTGATTTCTCGCCTTACAAATGCTTTCCGAATATGGAAGAACGAGAACCTGGCCGCTATGTTTGGGGCAATTTTGGGGTTCGGTTGCCGCATGTTTTCAGTTTGAAAATGAAGAAAATGGGTTGATTCGTTTCGGTGCTGGTGGCCGCTGATATTTATGATTTGTCATTTTTGAACAGCGGATATCATAGGTATTATTGGCCATCAGCGTTGAAAAAACCTGTTATTACTTCATATACTTATCCAAAAAGCCAATCATAGCATTGTAAAACTCGAAGCGGTTCTCCTCGTTGTGGAAGCCGTGCCCTTCATCGTATTTCACCATATACAGCACTTCCACGCCTTGCTTGCGCAATGCGGCCACAATCTGGTCGCTCTCGTCAATATTCACCCTGGGGTCG
>JANPLH010000608.1:0-3371 GCA_031426435.1 Saprospiraceae bacterium
ATATGGCTGGTGTTCAGGTCGTTTTTCAATGCCCGGCACACTTCGTAGCCGTCCATTTCGGGCATCATGACATCGGTGAGGATGAGGTCGGGCAAGGTTTCCAGCGCTTTCATTATCCCAAGCCTTCCATTGGATGCGGTCAAGACTTGGTACTCCTGTTTTAGAATGCTGGCCACATAATTCACCACGTCTGGATTGTCTTCAATAAGCAGGAGTGTCGGTTGGTCGGTTTGCTGCGTGTTGACCGTAAAATCGGTGGCATGGGGTATGGTTTGGCTTGTGTTTTTTGCCAAACTGGAAGGAAAGACGTAAGAAGGGCCACTATCATTGCCCATCGCTTTTACCCGTTCCGCATTTCGGCTAATGGGCAGGCGCACGGTAAAGGTCGTTCCTTTGCCTACTTCACTGGTCAGGCTGATTTCCCCGTTTAGCAGCTTTACCAATTCCTTGGTCAGGGTCAGCCCAATACCCGTGCCCTCAGCGTGCCGGGTTGCCGCATCGTCGGCTTGGTAGAAACGGTCGAAGACAAGGGGCAGTTTTTCGTGGGGGATGCCAATGCCCGTGTCGCTGACGGTGAGCACCAGATTTCCGAAATCTTCAAGATTTCGGAAATCTATGCGCAACACCACTTCACCTCCTTCCGGCGTAAATTTGACGGCGTTCGACAGCAAATTCGACACGATTTGCCGCAGGCGCTCGGCGTCGTAATCCATGGTGAACGAATCCATTGACGACGAAAAATTCAACGAAATGCCTTTGGCCGCTGCAAGCGATTGGAAACTTTCTAGCAGGTATTTTAAAAAGACAATCACATCACCCTGCACCAGATTCAGTTGGAGCGAACCGCTTTCCAGTTTTGCCAAATCGAGCATTTGGTTGACTAAGTTCAGCAGTTGCTGCCCGTTGCGGCGAATGGCTGCGAGGCTGGAAAATGGAAATCCACGCAATTTACTGACGTGAATCTCCCCCAAAGGGGCAAGCGATTTCTCAATTTCCCCCGAAGGGGCAAGCAATTTCTCAATTTCCGCTTTCACCTGCTCCGTTTCCCCCAAAATAATGGTCAATGGCGTGCGGAACTCATGGGTGATATTGGTGTAGAGGCGGGTCTTTATGGCATCAAGGTCACGCAGGCGGCGGGTTTCAGCAGCGGCGAGCTTGCGGTTGACCCGGTATTTGTAAAGCCCAATCAGACAAATAAAAATAACAAATGCCCCCATTGTTCTTGCAGGCAGGCTTTGGTACCATGCAGGTTGAATATGCAATTGCAAGGATTTACTCACCTCCTTCGGGAACAGCTCGCTGCCTGCCGCCTTTATTTCCAGTGTAAATTTGCCGGGAGGCAATTGTGTCAGCGTGAATTCCCTTGATGCACCTAATGAGTGCCACGATTCATTGAGTTCCTTTAGGCGATAGGCATATTGAACGTTTTCAAGCTGCTGAAGGCCAAGGGTAGCAAAGCGGAAAGTCAGTGCGCTGCGGCTAGGCGGCACGGTGATTTTCTTTACAAAATTGATACTGCTATCCATGAAAATATCCAGCGCTTTCGCCTTGCCCGCTTTGTCAGGAGCCATGAAAGCGGTGAAGTAGATGGACGCTTTTGCCTGTTTGCGTTCCATCACCGAGTTGGGCTGAATAGCCTGAATGCCATCCTCCGAACCGAAATAGAGCATCCCGTTCTCCGCACGGTACACAGCGCCGAGCAGAAAATCGTTGGAAATCAGGCCGTTTTTTTTGTCAAAATGGAAGAACACGCCGCTCGTGTCGAGGCAAGAGAGGCCATGGCCGGCCGTACTGACCCAAATGCGCCCAGCGGCATCTTCGGTAATTGCCATGATTTTTTCATCCCGCAGTCCATCCTCCCGCAAATAGCGGTGGTAGTTGCCCGTAGCTGGGTTGAGCTGGTTCAATCCCCCATCGGTGCCGACCCAAATCGTTCCGTCCTCGGCGGCATAAAGGGTCTCGGCGATGTTGCTGCTCAGCGAATTCGGATTGCCTTCCTCGTGCCGGTAGTTTTTGAAATCGAGCCTTGAGCTTCCAGCGAGGTGCGGGTTTTTGATTAAAAAAAGCCCGTTTTTGAGCGTACCTGCCCAAAGATGCCCGTCCCGGTCTATTTTTAAATCAATAAAAAGGTCGTTGATGCCGCCCTGCTCGGCATCAAAAAAGGGGGTAAACACTTTCGTTTTTGGGTCAAAAAGATAGAGGCAACCCTGTGCGCCTACCCAGATTCGCCCTTTTCGGTCTTCGGCCAATCCCCAGACTTTTCGATTGGGGTTGCCGCTTTTTCCCTTGCTGGGGAAGGGCAGGAAGCTGGATGCTTTGCTTTCGGGATGGATTTTGAAAATACCCGGTGGGCTCAAATCGGAGGGGGCAGCAAAGACATATCCGTCGGAGGCCAGCAATAAATTATTGATGGAAACATCTAATATTTTCTGCGGCTTGTTCTTCACCTGCGCAAACAAGCCATTGGGCACTGCGTACCAAAATTCGCCTTTCCATTTCAGCATCTCCCGCAAATTGGACACGCCCTGGAGCGCCGCCGAGAATTCATCCGGCTTGAACTTGCCTACCGATTCTTTTGTCACGAAAACGCCTTTGCTGGTTCCCAGCCAAATATTGCCGTCCCGGTCTTCCGTGATGCTTTGGAGGTTCTGTACCAAAAGGGGCGGCGCTCCGGGCCGCAGGGGCAGGAAGGCGTTTTTTTCATCGTCCATGAAAACACCCCCATGCGCTCCAGCCCATAAGCGGTGTCGGCTGTCCACGAAAACGGGTGGGAAAAAATGGCGGTTGGAGTGGTGGCTGCCAGCCAGGCGGGCGGGGGACAATCGCCATTCACCATATTGGTTTTCAAGCAGTTGCAAACCTGCATCCGTGAAAACCCAAAGCTTTTTGTTCCCGGCCTCCGATGAAGGGAATATCGAAAAAACGGCTTTCCCTTTCAGCACTGGAATGGCATTGAAACGGTTGTTGTCCCAAAAAAACAGGCCATCGTCCGCTGCGAGCCAAAGCGTTTTCTGGCCATCCTCCCGCAGGTCGTGGGCAAGCCCCAATGAGGCTTGGTGAAAAACACCATCCTGCCTGCACCATGCCACCCCACGGAAGGTAGCGACCCAAACCCGCCCATCGTGGCCTGCACAGACTTTGTAAACCTCATTGTCGGGCAAGCTATAGTCCTTGTTTTGCTCATGCTGATAGCGGGTGAATTTTTCCAAATAAGGGTTGAAACGGGCCAGCCCGCCGCCGTACAAGCCGAACCAGATATTGCCGTCGGTGTCCTCCGTCATGCTGCGCACCCAATTGGAGTTCAGGCTGTTGGGGTCGTTGGGGTCATATCGGTAGAGCTGGAATTCGTACCCGTCGAACTTGTTGACGCC
>JANPLH010000609.1:0-9179 GCA_031426435.1 Saprospiraceae bacterium
GCCCGTGCAGTTGATTTCCGGCACGTCGGCGGGGAGGACGTAAATCTCCACGAAGGCCGTGTCGGAGCAATAGCATTCGTTCCTTGCGATGAGCGAGGCGATATAACTGCCGGGCGTGTTGTAGGTCTGGCTCGGCTCGAACTGCGTGGAGGTGACGCCGGGCAACAGTTCCCAGACATAGCTCGTGGCGTTGGTGCTGTTGTTCTGAAAATAGACGGTCTGCCCCTGGCAAATGGCGATGGTGCCATTGGGCTGCGGGGGCGGCAGCGAGCCGATTTGAGCCTCAGGTTCTTCGAGGATCTCGACACAGAGGGAGGCTTCGCCGGAGCAGGTGGGGCCGTTGGGGCAGGCGAGTACTACTGATATGGTCGACGAACAACCATTTACATCTACTGTAGTAACACTGTATGTTCCGCAACAAAGTCCATCTATTTCTGGTGTAGTGGCGCCATTACTCCACAGAAAAGTGACCGGGAACGAACCTCCAGTTGGGTTTAATTCGATAGAACCATCACAGTTTGTATTATTTGAAGGATGGTTAATACTGGCAGGGTAATTAGAATGCCAACAACCTTGTGACCAATTTATTATTGTGGTAGTGCAATTGTCCGTTTGGCCATTTGCATCTGTTAAAGTGAATGAGTATGTTCCAAGAGGGCCATTTATTGAGCTAAAGCCTGATTGGAAAATTGTCTTAGGAGGTTGAGGTATACCATTTATACTATAGCTCAGGACATAAGGGGCTGTCCCACCGAAAATCACGTTATAAATTCCCCATGATGCAGGCGAATTGGCGAAACTTGCTTGGCCACAAAAAAATTGGAGTGGGTCACTTGGTGCAACGTTCCCCCCCGCCACCACACTCACCTGCCCCTGCCCCGGCGCTCCCCATTCCACAGTCACGCTGTTTCCGTTCGGGGTGAAGCTCTCCGCCCCTTGCACCGACCAAGTGACGGGCGTGCCCGCTGGCACACCGGTCACCTCATACACTGCCGTACCGAAGGCGCATATCTTTTCGCAAGCGGAGGCGGAGGGATCGCCTGTGCTGTCCACTGGGCAGGAGGCGATGGTGGGGCGGATGCTGGGGGTGAGTGCGGTGGTGACATTGATATAGATTTCAGTAAAAAACTGAGAAGTGACACCATTGGCACTGACTACCACTCCACTGGCGGTTATCAGGGTGCCATTGCCCGAACCGCTCATGTTAACGTCGGCACAATAGGTGAAAACGTCATTGGTGGCGGTGTTTAGGCCCCCTGTACTCCATACTATGTTTTGGGCAAAAATGGTAGAGTCCCCAAAATCAACCTGGTACTCGCCACACTCGCCCAGACAGAGGGTAGCGGGCCCGATGATGGTGGCAGTTGGATTGGGTTGCGCAAAAAGGGAGGTTTGAAACAAGCAGAAAGCACATAGAAGAGCGGCAGTTAGTTGGTTACGTCTTTTCATCACAGGATAAATTTTGTGTGTAATCGGTTGAAAAACGGTGTTTTGCAGGGCAAGCGCCCTGCGAGCAAGCGGTCGTTTAAGCAATTGGACGGGGTACGAAGTTAGGGCAAGATTTTAGAAAATGATGAACAAATGGCGGTTTGGAGGATTTATGACAAAAAAGGAAATCATGCGCTTCTTTGATTAAGGTCAGTTATCTGTTGGAAAATTCTATTTTTGCTGTCCAGAACTCATCATCACTTACTTTCCATCGCAAAAAATCCAAGTGAATTCCTTACTATTCTCGATGATATGAACATCAAAATTTTATTGATGGCAGTGGTGCTGGTTTGTTTTTTTGGGAACATCGTAGTTGCCCAATCTTTCGACAGTTTGCAAAATCCGTTGCCCGCTGAAAATGACAACAGCGTGTCCCTTGTCACCGCTGGCCCCAACTTTGGTGGCTCCTTGCTGGCGCCCCTCCGCTATGGCGACAAACTCTTTTACACCGTAAACGTACCCACCAAAACGGGAAAGGTGAGCCGGATTTACTCAACGGCCATTGACAAAAACTTGGCCTACCCGATGCCGATAAACCCCAAGGAAGACCAACTCCATATTGCCCATGTTGCCCTCAATGCTGCTGCCGACCGCATCTATTACACCCTGATACGAGAGCCCAATCCTAATAAACCCAACCAAAGCGAGCTGTGGTACCGAGACAAAAACTACGAAGGCGGCTGGGGCGCAGCGGTGAAGCTCCCAGCCCACATCAACAAGCAGGGCTGTTCGAGCCAGCAACCTTCCGTCGGTTTTGACTTCAACCTGAAAAAAGAAATCCTATTCTATTCCTCCAACCGTCCCGACGGCAAAGGCGGCTTCGACATCTGGTACTGTACCGTGGAGCGGGACGGCAGTTTTGGGGAACCTCTTAACCTGGTCATGAACTCGACTGCCGACGAGGTAACTCCCTTCTTTTTTTCCCAAAAACAAATGCTGTTTTTTAGCTCCAACTTCTATGGTAGCAAGGGTGGCTTTGACATTTATCAAACCCTGAAAAACGATCATGGGCTATGGAGCGAACTGGAGGGTTTGGAGCAAGTGAATTCCAAGTTCGATGAACTTTACTTTACCTACCACCAGCAAAGCCAAACCAGCTACTTCTGCTCCACCCGCCCCAATGCCAACTGCAACAACGAGCCCCTCGGCTGTGCTGATTTCTCTATTTTCTCCGTGAAAATGGGCGGCCATCTCGTTGTAAATATCCTGAACGAAAGAGACAGCTCTGCCCTTTCTGGCTGCAACATCGAACTGGAGGACCTTTACACCGGCAGGTTTGAAACCACGGTGACCCAGTCCGAAGCCAATACCCTCCTACTGCCTATTTATCCCGATAAGAAATACCGGCTTATCGTCAGCAAAATGGGTTATTACCCAGTCTTCATTGAGCTGCAAACCGCCGCCTCCAATTGCTTCCAAACCCTGACCCAAAGGGTGATGTTGAGGCCGATGAGGTAAATGGCTTCATTGATTCATGGCTTCATTGATTCATTGATTCATGGCTTCATGGCGTCACGGTTGTCGTCATACGGGCAACAATGAAACAATGAAGCCATGAAACCATGAAACCATGAATCCCCCCTTATCCGCTTTTCAGTCTCCTTCGTCCATTCTCCTTTCCAGTTTTTTTTGAAAAAACTACCTTTGCCCGCATCATTCGGCATTCGGCAGGTCCTGTCCCGATGAATCGGGATGGCAGTCCCCCAATCCGAAATCCGAAATCCGAAATCTGAAATCGAATGACTTACGATAATTTCACCATCAAGGCCCAAGACGCCATCCTCAAAGCCCAACAGATTGCGGCTGCCAACAGCCAGCAAAACGTGGACACCTCGCACCTGCTACGGGGCATCATCGAGACCGATGAGCATGTGGCCACTTTTCTGTTCGAGAAATGCACAATTGACATGAGCGTGTTGCAGCGGCAGCTCGAAACGCTCATACAGCTCACGCCCAAGGTCAGCGGCACCGAGAAGCAGTTCCTCACCCCGGAGGCCAACAAGGCGCTGGCCCGTGCCAAGAAGATGCTCGCCGATTTCGGCGACGAGTACATCAGCATTGAGCTGGTGCTGATGGGCATCCTGCAAGGCGAGGACAAAGCGGGCAAGCTGCTCAAAATGCTTGGTGCAGATGATGATTTGCTCCGCAAAGCAATCGCTGAACTGCGCAAGGGCGAAAAAGTGACCGAACAGAGCAGCGACGAGCAGTTCAACGCACTGACCAAGTTCGCCGTGAATCTCAATGCCCAGGCCGAAAACGGCAAGCTCGACCCCATTGTCGGGCGTGACGACGAAATCCGGCGGGTGCTCCACATCCTTTCCCGAAGGAAAAAAAACAACCCCATCCTCGTTGGTGACGCCGGGGTGGGCAAGACGGCCATCGTGGAGGGCATCGCCTGGCGCATCATCAAGCAGGACGTGCCTGAGAATTTGCGGAGCAAAAAAATCTTCACCCTCGAAATCTCCTCGCTCATCGCTGGCGCAAAATACAAGGGCGAGTTCGAGGAGCGACTGAAAGCCGTCATCAAGCAGGTGCAGGCCAGCAATGGCGAAATCATCCTTTTCATTGATGAAATCCATACGCTGGTAGGCGCTGGCGGCGGCAACGGGGCTATGGACGCCGCCAATATTTTAAAACCCGCCCTCGCCCGTGGGGAGTTGCGCACCATCGGTGCAACGACCAGCGACGAGTACCAAAAGCATTTTGAAAAAGACCAGGCCCTCGTGCGCCGCTTCCAGAAGGTGCTGGTGGATGAGCCCACGGTGGAGGACACGATTTCCATCCTCCGGGGCGTGCAGGAGAAGTACGAGGTCTATCACAAAATCGCCATCAGCGACGAGGCGCTCGTGGCCGCTGCAGAGCTTTCCCACCGCTACGTCGCCGACCGCCACCTGCCCGACAAGGCCATTGACCTCATTGACGAAGCTGCCGCAAAACTGCGCCTCGAACTCGACTCTGTGCCGGAACTCGTGGACGAGTGGGACCGCAAAGTACGTCAGCTCGAAATCGAAAAAGAGGCGCTGAAACGGGAAGGAGCTGCGGGTAAGTTGCAGACTATCAACGGTTTAATCGCCAATGCCCGGGAAAAGCGGGACAGCCTCCGGGCCGCCTGGAAGAACGAAAAGGAAATCGTGGACTCCATGCAGGGCATCAAAAAACGGGTAGAGGAACTGGAAGGCCAGGCCGAAAAATTGGAGCGGGCGGGCGACCTCGAAGCCGTGGCCAAAATACGCTACGGCGACCTGCCGGCCGAGCAAAAGGCATTGAAAGAAGCCGAGGCCAAATTGGCAAAGCTGCCCGAAGAGGGCCGATTCACCAATGACGCCGTCACCGCCGATGACATCGCCAATATCGTGGCCCGCTGGACGGGCATCCCCGTCAGCCGGATGATGCAGAGCGAGCGGGACAAGCTGCTTAAACTCGAAGACGAACTGCACCAGCGCCTCATCGGGCAGCAGCAGGCGGTAAAGGCCGTGAGCGATGCCGTGCGCCGCAGCCGGGCGGGCCTGCAGGACGAGAACCGACCCATCGGCTCCTTCATCTTCCTCGGCCCAACGGGGGTGGGCAAGACCGAACTCGCCAAAGCATTAGCCGAGGTGCTGTTCAGCGACGAGCACGCCATCATCCGCATTGACATGAGCGAGTACCAGGAGAAGCACACGGTGAGCCGACTGGTGGGTGCCCCTCCCGGCTATATCGGCTACGACGAGGGCGGCCAACTCACCGAGGCCGTGCGACGTAGGCCCTACTCCATCATTTTGCTCGATGAAATAGAAAAGGCACACCCGGACACGTTCAACATCCTGCTGCAAGTGCTGGACGAGGGCCGATTGACAGACAACAAGGGCCGCACCGCCAGTTTCAATAACACCATCGTCATCATGACGAGCAACATGGGCGCCGAGAAAATCCTCGAAAACTTTGAGGATTTGGACGCCCTCGGCGAGAAGCACCGGGCGGAAATCATTGCCACCACACGGGAAGAAGTGTTGGCCACACTGAAGGAAAACCTGCGCCCGGAATTCCTCAACCGCATAGACGAGACCATCGTTTTCACGCCATTGTCCAAGCCGGAAATCCGGCAGGTGCTTTATTTGTTGCTGCGCAAAACGGAGAAAATGCTCCAACGCCAGGGCCTCGGCTTGGCCCTGACCGAGGGCGCTCTCGACGTGCTCGGCGATGCTGGCTACGACCCGCAGTTCGGCGCCCGCCCCATGAAGCGGGCGCTGCAAGACCTGCTGATTGACGAGCTGTCGAAACATGTACTGGGCGGGGAATTTGCCGCAGGAGATACGGTGTATGTGGAGGCGGCCAACGCCGAAGAACTGAAGTTTGGGAAGGCCTCCATTGCGGGAGCAAAGGTCATTGGCGAATGGATGGCTGACGGCAAAACTGTTGGTGGGGCTTCCAAAAGCGAACCATTAAAAGAAGCGGCCAAGCCTACCCCGAAAGTAAAAAAGGGCGGCGACCGGGAGAAGCAAGTGACTGAATTGGAGAAGGCAACGAAGGAGGTGGAGGCGGCGGTGAAGGCGGTGAAGGAGTGAGGGTATTCCAAAACCGGCTGAATATTTTCGGTTTAGAAATGTATTTTTGCACAATCACAAATCAGCGTTTGATTTCATAAATCCAGCAACCATGTCAGACCAAATAATTTTCTCGCAGCTTCAACAACTGCCCGATGCCCTCAAAAATGAGGTAATGGATTTTATCGGGTACTTGTTGGAGAAGCACAAGGCTTCCGTCCGCCCCACCAAAACCCCCAAGCCCAAAGGAAAAGCCAAGGGAGGAAAGGCCAAACAAGAACTGGAGGAAGCCATTAAAGTCGTACAAGCAGGCTGCGATATGAGCAGTTTTGGCGATGCCTTAGAGTACCAAACGACGGCAAGGCAGGAACGTAAACTCCCTTACAGGGATTAGACCCGCTCCATGAAACTCATTGACAGCAACATCCTTATCTATGCGGGCGAAGCGGAATTTGCCCCGATCCTGCTACCTTATTGGCGACTCCTTCGTTGCGGCTATTGCCCTTGTACACGGACTTGAGATTGTTTCCCGCAATACTGCTGATTTTTCGAGCATACCAGGGTTAAAGGTGGTTAACCCAATACCAGAAAAAAAGTGACGGCTTGGCTTCCTCAAAAAGAACGGGTGAGTTAGGAAGGAGTAACGGACAGCCCCCTTTTCGGCTTCGAAATCGTGGACATTTTACCCACATTTCGAAGCGGATAATTTTTTTTGCTTTAGATATGTGCATAAATGGCTGGCAGCCCTGCCGTTAAGCACCCCTCTCCTTAAAGCGAAAAAGCCACCAACCGAACACAGCAAGTAACGGAATTGGAGAAGGCGGTGGAGGCGGCGGTGAAGGCGGTGAAGGCGGTGAAGGCGGTGAAGGAGTAACATTTTTTGCCAATTTTAGCGAAACCATCATTGGTACGCCCTATACAAAGAAGTTTGGCCTCCTTGCGACATTTAGATAAAAAACCTTTGGGGTCAAAAACCCGATGTCCCTATTTTTGCTGCCTGAACCGCTTGACGTTTCTCCATCCTAAAACCCATCTCAACAAGCTTGGCTTTAACAGAAGTCGGCGAAACCGCCCGATGGGATTGTTCCGCCGTTATTTCTTCAACTATAACTTAACAATTTTATCATGAAGATTTTTTCTACACTAATTTGTATGCTAATGCTGGTATCGGCTGCCTCTGCGCAGTTCGTGCTGGTAAACTCGCCAGCAAGCGTTGCTGGCTCAAAGGCTTTTTCGGCTGCCGGATTTGGAGCCGCCCTTACCTCGGGTGTTTGGACGGCAGATGTTGTTTTCGTGAACGACGGCTCTGCAAATCCCACCCAAGGTTGCAATGCCGCCACAAATGGCCCTGACCTTGCTGGCAAAATCGCATTGATTGATCGTGGCACTTGCGAGTTTGGCGTAAAAAGCCTTAACGCTGAGATGGCCGGAGCTATCGCTGTAGTTGTTTTCAACAGTGCTGCCAACGCTGGCCTTGGAACTATCGTAATGGGCCCTGGAGCGGTTGGTGCAACTGTTACTATTCCTGCTGTAATGCTTTCTTACGAAGACGGACAGATCATTCGTGCAGAATTGTTGAACGGTGCAGTGAACATGACAATTGGCAACGTGCAGTTCCCCAACGACATTCGCATTGATGCCAACCGCATTTTTAATTTTGCAAACGGTGTAATACCCGCCTACCAAGTAGAGGCTGGTGGTTTGGAATTCATACCCGGTGCAAGTGTGCTCAACCGTGGAACAGAAGATGCCACTAACATCACGCTACAAGCCAAAATTTCATTTTTACCAATCGGTGGAAGTGGTTCTGGCACAACAGTTTATGATGAATCCAATAGTTTGGCTTTCTTGGACAATGATTCTGCTCAGGTCATAACATTGCCGCCCTACGCACCTGCTGAAGGCGAAGGCATTTACAATGTCACCTACAATGTATCAAGCAGTGTGGACGATTCTCCAGAAGTCAACAATGACCAAGAGGTAACCACGCAGTTTGTGTTGAGCAGGAACGTGTATAGCAAAGCCCGTTGGGATTTCGCCAACAACCGTCCAGTTCAAACCAATGCCTATCGCCGAGGCAATGGCACCGAAGTTGAGTTCATGGCTGCTTTCCCGATAGTAAAAGGGCTTGGCTACAAACTTGATTCTTTGCAGTTCTATGTTTCATCTGATTCGGTTCTTAGCAAACTTCCTGCTGGTGTGCTTCAAGCTTATGTTTATGAATGGGAAGACCTTAATGGTGATGTATTTGTGAGCAGCGATGAATTCACGATTGTGGGTTACTCGGATATTAGCCTCAGTGAATATACAACCAATAATGCATGGTTGAAGGTACCAATTATAGATTACGTTGAACTGGAAGGACCTGCTGTAATCACAGGCGACAACAAGCAATATGTCGTAGGCATACGGTATAGAGGAGCCATCAATACCTTTATCGGTTTCGATGAGGGCTATGACCACACTGCCTTTCAAAACGATCAAAATGCCACGATTGGATTTACAAATGATATTGACCTTCCTTACTTCCTTGTCAGCGTTTGGGATAACGATACCAACAAGCCAGACTTGTCAGCTTACGGTCAGTTCGCCAATAACGCTTCCTCACTTTCGGTTGCCCTTTATGTCAACGAATTTGAGTCCTCAAGCAACGAAGTGGCTGCTGTTCAGGTAAATATCAGTGTTTCCCCGAATCCAGTTAGCCAGGTGCTCGTGGTGGAGACCAATATGCAAAATGCTACCAACGAAATTGACTATCTCGTAAGGGATAATCTTGGCCGTTTGGTAATGTCGCAAAGCAAGACCTTGAACAACAACCATGACAAGGTTTCTTTCGATGTATCTCAACTTGCTGCTGGCCAGTACTTCGTGGTGGTACATACCGATGCTGGCTTCAAAGCCGAGCGTTTTACCGTTCAACACTAATTGATTCTAACCAGTCAGTTGTTTACAAGCGCCCTTCGGCATCCCGCCGGAGGGCGCTTTCGTTTTAAGGCTTTGCCCAACCATGTTGCCCTCACTGCCCCAAGTGTTTTTTTCGCTCCACAACAACCAGACTTTTCGCCATGTAATCCCAGCCAATTTTTGAGTTGACAAAAGTTTGACAGCAGTCAACAGTACCTCCACTTTAAACCCTTTTGAGCGCTAATTTTTCATGGTATCATCGGC
>JANPLH010000610.1:0-3358 GCA_031426435.1 Saprospiraceae bacterium
TCCGGCGACGTGAACACCAAGTTCACCAACGTCACCGTACCAGTTGTCACTTGGGAAAGCTACATTTTGGATGATTTGAAAATGACTGGTTCTGTTGCTCAGACAGACTTTGGCCAAAGCAGCAGTTACAGCAGCCTCACCATCACCAATGCGGGTCACCCGCTTTCGGCAGGCTTGAGCGGCAATGTGCAGGTGCTAACAACAGCCTCCAGCGTGCGTTGGGGCGCTACCACCAATTCGGCTGCCATCAAATCCGCCAGCATAACGGAGCAATCCACATGGGCGGGTATCCTCGGCTATGCATCAGGGGCAGCCATGCAAGGTGGCTTCGCCGCACCAAGCCGTCGGGTGTCCATCTTTTTGGACGATGACACTCCCACCTTGTTGACTGCTAAAGGCAAGAAGCTGTTCGATGCGGCCATGGAATGGGCCGTGGGTTGCAACCTGAACAACTTGAATGGCAGCGCTACAGCCGACCGCAACGGCGAATCGTTGGGACAACTGGAGACGGCAGCAAAAGCTACATCCACTGTTCAAGTGTTCCCGAACCCCGCCTATGACAGGCTCAACCTGGAGTTCAGCACTGGCAGCAACAACGATGCAACCATCCGCCTGTTTAACATCAATGGAAAAGCGATACAAGCCTGGGAGATAGCGGCAAGCGGCGACCCCGTTGAGCTGAGGCTCGATGGCGTTCCAAGTGGCCAATACCTGCTTTGGATTTTAGAAAAAGGCCAGCATCCTGTTTCTAAGAAGATTGTGGTGGCCGATAGGCCGTAACCATAGAGACCTAACCCTGGTTTCAAGCACTGAACCTCCGGCACCCTCCGCCGGAGGTTCTTTTTTACAAAATCAACTTCTTGATGCGCACCATCGGACCAGGGCAGCTTTGTTCGTGGCAGTTCATGCAGGTGGCCACCATCGCCGTGTAGCGCTCCTGCGCCTCGGCGGGCGGTGCGTCCCGCAATTCCTTCATGGCCTCCACATAGGAGCTGGCAAAGTGCGGATAATCGGGCCCCTGCATCTTCGCTGGGTCGGTGGCTTTGGCAGTCATGATTTTCTCAAAATCCACCTGGATGCTCACCGCCTCACCGTTCTGGATTTGCATGCGCACCCGCTCGCTATCTTCGAACATTTGCCGCATGAGCAGGGCAAGCTCGCTGTCACCATTGGGATTTAATGGCTTGGTTGCCCCAATTTTTTCATCGGAACAAGCTTGCCAAAAGAGAAGGCAGCACAAGGGAAGTAGTACTAAAATTTTTTTCATATTTTGATTGGTATGTGTTTTTAATTCAGGGCTTTATTGTAAAAAATAAGGAATGCTTTAACGACTATGAAACACGTATTTTTGAAACACATAAGGCACATAAGGACACATAGGAAGTTCCGCCGCGCCGGGGCGGCCGGGCCGAAGGCGGAACGATGTCAACTATTTGTCCTTATGTGACTTATGTGTATAAAAAAGCAAATCATATTTTTTATAAAAAAGCCTTTGTTTTAATCCTCACTTCTCAACTTTATTCCCATCCGCCAAGATATGGCGGCTCGCACACAGCTTCACCCGTTTGTCCACCCGGTCTTTTCGTTTCACAAAAAACCAGTCAGCCTGCGCCCGCTCTTGCGTGAGCGAGAGGGTGAAATAACCGTGGTGGTTGAGGTCGAGGTAGCGAAGGTGTGGGTTGTTCTTCTTTTTCTTGAAGCGCCTTTTTGCCTCCACGGCAATGATTTTGGGTGCCACGTCATCGAAGTTGAAGGAGGTGACGCTTGGTGTCACGAACTCGGCGCCCACCACGCCCTTGCCCGTCTTGCGGTCGTAAACATTGGGGTCGGCGGGGTTGCTGGTCAACTCGAAGGCCCAGGAAGTATGCACGTCGCCCGTCACCACCACGATGTTTTTCAGGTTGTTTTTGTAGATGAAATCAAAGATGGTCTTTCGCTCCGCCGGGTAGCCGTCCCAGCGGTCCATGCGCACGGAGGGCCGACGGTTGAACACCTTGCTGTCGTTCAACTGGCTGAAAATCACTTGGTTGCCGAGGATTTTCCACTTTGCCTGAGAGGCAGCCATGCCGTTCAGCAGCCAATCGGTTTGTTTCACGCCGAGCATGTGGCGGTCGGGCGAATAAAGGGTGGTATCGTTGGGGCCATTGGCCTGTCTGCTGCGGCCAGCGAGGCGACCATCGAGCATCCAAAGCTCCGCCAAATTGCCGAAGGAAAAACGGCGGAAGATGCGCTGCTCTGGGTTTTCCCGAATGGGCATCCACTCAAAATAGGCCTGTTTAGCAGTGGCTTTACGGGCTTCCCAATCGGCGCTGGCCCGCTCTGCACCGTCCTTGTTGGCATTGTTGGCAATCTCGTGGTCGTCCCAGATGACAATGAACGGGTGCAGCCGGTGCGCCTCCCTTAGCTGCGCATCAAGGCGGTACTGGCCGTAGCGGGTGCGGTAATCCTTCAGTTCGGTGCAGACTTTGTCGGGAATGTGCTCCCGTACCCGGTTGCGCATCATTTTGCGGGGGCCGCCCCGCCACACGCCGTACTCGTAGATATAATCGCCTAGGTGCAGCACGGCGTCGAGGTCATTGCGCTTCGCAATAGCGCCAAAGGCATTGAAGAACCCGTTCTGGTAATCGGCGCAACTGACGACTGCCAAGCGGAGCAGGTCTGCATTTTGCGCAGCCGTCTTTGTGCGCCCGATGGGCGAATAATGCCCCTTGTGCTTGAAGCGGTAGAAGTAAGTGGTGCCGGGTTTGAGGCCCTTCACGTCCACCTTCACGGTGAGGGCGCTGGTGCCATAGGTGAACTCCTCGCCCATCTGCACGAGGTGGTGCATGAGCGTGTCCGTGGCCATTTCCCAAGTGACCAATTCCGGCTTGTTGCTGTCGAGGTAGAGCTTCGTCCAGATGACCACCGCATCGGGCAGGGGGTCGCCGCTGGCCACGCCGAACTCGAAAGGGGCGAGGTCGGGCGCTCCCAAAGCTTTCAGTTCAGGGTAGAACCACGACTGAGCTATAGCTTCCCCAAAGGGGCAAATCGTCAAAAACAACACGAAAAGCAGGGGCAGGCGGAGTGAAGACATGGTCAGTTTTTTGGCAAAGGTAGAAATTTGGCGGGTGCATAAAAGGTGAAGCTTATTAGGTTTGTTATTTTGAATTGCGTTGCTACCTTGCGTCCCTTCGGAGGCATGGCTTCCATGAAATTCACCATCAAAACACATTTCTCCAGACCGTTTGCAGGATTTTGTGTAAACTGATTTTTTCCGTGTGAAGAAAAGGAGGCAAAATACCTTTACCATCAAAACATTCACACCATGAAAAAAGAAGTTGAACAACCCATCCTTCCCAAGGATTTTTTCAAACAGTTT
>JANPLH010000611.1:0-13927 GCA_031426435.1 Saprospiraceae bacterium
GCAAAAATTGGATTTGGAGCGGCAGTCGAGCCAAAAGCGAACCATACTCATTAGTGCGATTGCGGCCATGTTGGCGCTTGGTGGCGGTTTTCAGTATTTGCGGAGCAAACAGCGAATCAAACAAAAGGAAGCTGAACTCGCAGCCCAAATCGAACATGCCGAAGCCGACAAACTGCGGGAAATGGACGCACTAAAATCCAACTTCTTCGCCAATATCAGCCACGAGTTCCGAACGCCGCTGACGCTCATCGTCAGTCCGTTGGAGCAGATGATGAACGGCAGTTTTCAAGGCGATTTTCAAAAATACTACCGCATCATGCACCGCAATGGCAAGCGCCTGCTCGACCTCGTGAACCAGTTGCTCGACCTCAGCAGGTTGGAGGGTGGCAAGCTGAAATTGCAGGTAGCCGAAGCTGATTTGGCGAGCTTCACACGTGCGGTAGCCTTTTCTTTCGAGAGCTTGGCAATGCGCAAACAGATTGACTATCAAGTGTTTGTGCAACAAGAAGCAATACGCTGCCACTTCGACCCAGACAAAGTTGAGAAGATTCTCAACAACCTGATTTCCAATGCTTTCAAGTTTACGCCAGATGGTAAAAAGGTGGCAGTCACCTTGTCCGTTACCGACCAGAAAGCCATGTTCAAGGTGCAGGACGAGGGCATGGGCATTGCCACAGACCAGTTGCCGCACCTCTTCGAGCGTTTTTCAAAAACCGTGACCTCGGAAGTGCAGCCCGGCAGCGGCATCGGCCTTGCATTGACGAAGGAACTGGTGGAACTGCATGGCGGCAAAATCGAAGTGGAGAGCAGGGAAGGGGAGGGCACGACGTTCATGGTCACCCTGCCAGTAGGCCAAGCCGAATTCAAAACTGACGAAATCGCCACGTTGCCAATGCCAAGGCAGGCAATGGCTGAAATTTCGGAAATAAAGCCGACAAAGAAGTCCGAACTGGTAGCCCCTCAAGCTCCGTTCAATATGCTGCTTTCATCATTGGATAAGCCCATCCTGCTCATCACCGAGGACAATGCCGATGTGCGTTCCTACATCGCTGACCAGTTCCGGGAGCAATACCAAATCATAGAGGCGGAGAACGGTCGGCTTGGCCTCGAACGGGCACTCGAAACCATGCCCGACCTTATCATCAGCGACATCATGATGCCGGAAATGGATGGCACGGAGTTCTGTAAGTTGTTGAAAATCAACGAGAAAACAAGCCATATCCCCATCGTGATGCTCACCGCCCTTGCCGAGCAGGGCGACCGCCTAAAGGGCCTTGAACTTGGTGCCGACGATTACCTCATCAAGCCCTTCGATGCCAAGGAACTGACTGTGCGGGTGGCCAACCTCATCGCGGGAAGACAAAAATTGCAGGAGCATTACCGCAGGTCGCTGAACAGCTTCGCCCCTATTGCCGAAGTGAAGGCGGAGAGCGTGGACGCCGTCTTTTTGAAAAAAGTAAGGGAGGCCGTAGAGGCAAATATGGAGGAAGAGAACTTCAGTGTTGTGGAACTTGGCGCTCAGGTGGGCATGAGCCGCAGCCAATTGCATCGAAAACTAACAGCGCTCACTTGCTTCTCACCCAACGAGGTCATCCGAAACATGCGACTGGAAAAGGCAAAGCAACTTTTGGAGAAAAAAGCGGGCAACGCCTCGGAGGTGGCTTATATGACAGGCTTCAACTCGCCCGCCTATTTTGCGAAGTGTTTTAAGGATTATTTTGGGGTGACGCCGAGCGAGGTCTGATTCAAACGCCTATATTTTTTCCAATTCAATTTGATGCACAAACTTTATTTAAACTAACATATCCTCGGCAACTGATCCCCTGGTAGCATACCCACCACCCGCCGACCCCCGATGCGGCTGCTCAAAACTACCTGGCCCGGATTGCTTGCTGCCACCTCCCCGATGATGGCGGCGAATTTGCCTTTTTCGTCCTGTCGCAAAACCTCGACAGTTTTATTTGCAACTTCTGGGGAAACAATGGCGATGAAAATGCCCTCGTTGGCAACGTAGAGCGGGTCAAGCCCGAGCATCTCGCAAGCACCTTCAACCTGCTCGTTTACAGGTATTTGGGACTGATTTAGGTGCATGCCAAAGCCACTTTTCTTTGCAATTTCGTTGAGGGTAGTAGCCACGCCTCCCCTCGTCGGGTCTCGAAGAAAATGGATGTCACCGCCAAACTTGTCAAGGAGTTTTTTTACCAAAAAATTCAGGTAAGTACTGTCGCTAAGTAGGTCCGTTTCAAACTCCAAACCCTGCCGAACCGACAGAATGGTGATGCCATGCGTGGCCACTTCCCCGCTAACGATGATTTTGTCACCGGGCCGGATTCGGCTGGTATGGATATTTGTGGAGGGATGCACCCTGCCGATACCTGTTGTGTTGATGAAAATCTGGTCGCCTTTGCCCTTTTCCACCACCTTGGTGTCGCCGGTCACGATTTTCACGCCGGACAGGTCGGCTGCATGTCGAATGCTGACGAGGATTTCCCAAAAATCCGACATGCTCAATCCTTCCTCCAGGATAAAACCAAGCGACAGATATTGCGGAATGGCACCGCACATGGCGAGGTCGTTCACTGTGCCATGGACGGCCAAGCTGCCGATATTTCCACCGGGAAAAAAAATGGGCGACACCACGTAGCTGTCCGTGGAGAATGCCACTTTGCCTGTCAGGTCAAGAAATGCACCATCGTGCTGCTCGTCCAAGTACTCGTTGCCAAACAGTTTGAACACCCCCGCCTCCAGCAACCGGTGCGTCAGCAAGCCGCCGCTGCCATGCCCCAATGTGATGACATCGAAGTCGAGCGGCGGCATCGGGCAGTTGAGTTGTATGGACGGTTTTGTCATTTTTTGTTGAAAAACTGTCTGTTTTTTGACGCAAGTTAGCCACTGTTTTCCTCCAAAGACTGCGCATCCACCGAGGTAATGGCCGCCATGTTTATTATGTTTTCCACCTCTGTGCCCTTTGGGAGCATGTGGATGGGCTTGGCCAAGCCAACTATCAATGGCCCGATAGAATGTGCACTGCTCATGTGCCTGACCAGCCTCAAGCTAATATTGGCAGCATCCAAATTGGGGAAAATCAGCAAGTTCGGGCGTCGTTTGATGTTGGCAAACGGATAACTTTCGGCCAAAATATCGGGATTGAAAGCCACATCGGGCTGGACTGGCCCGTCAATCAACAGGTCGGGGCGAAGAATGCGCACCTTGTCCACCGCTTCCCGCACCTTGTCCGTCTCCGGGGAACGAACAGAACCGAAGTTTGAAAAGGACAACATCACAATCCTCGGCTCAATTTTCATACGCTCCATTTCCTCCGCGGCGAGGAGGGTGATTTCTACCAGTTGATTGGCGTCTGGATTGATGTTCACGGCGGCATCTGCGAAAACATAAGTTTTTCGCTCGTGCTGGAGCATGTACATGCCTGCCACAAGCTTGCCCACTTTTTTCGGACCAATGATTTTCAGGGCAGGACGCAGCACGTCCACGTAGTTCACGGTGACGCCAGCCACCATGCCGTCAGCATGACCTTGCTGCACCATCATGGTACCGAAATAGAGAAAGTTCCGCAAGTCATAATCTGCTTGGCTCAGGGTGACGCCTTTTCGCTGTCGCAAACGGTAGTATTCCTTCACGTAACTGTCCCAATGGGGCCAATTTTGGGGTTCAATGATTTCTATGCCATCTGCACTGTGGTGAAGCTCCTCGAAATGCTGCAAAAGCTCCGTCTTGCTTTTTGCCAAAAGGACGGGATGGGCATAGCCTTCTTGCACGATTTCGCTGGCGGCCCAAATGATTTTTGGGTGGTCGGCCTCTGGAAAGACGATGCGCTTGGGCGCTTTTTTTGCCAAAATGTAAATATTGCGCATGAATTCCCTGGACCAGTCCACCTTCTCCCGCAGGGTTTCCCGGTAGGCTTCGATGTCAAGTTGCTGGCGGGCCACGCCGCTGCGCATGGCAGCCTCGGCCACTGCGGAGGCTGTGGTGACAAGCACCCGGTAGTCGAACGGTTTGGGGATGATGTAATCTGGCCCAAACGTCAGGCTCATGTCGTCGTAGGCCCGTTTCACGGAGTCGGGCACTTCTTCCTTCGCCAAACTGGCCAATGCCTTTGCCGCTGCCATTTTCATTTCCTCGTTGATGGTGATAGCCTCCACGTCCAAGGCCCCTCGGAAGATGGAGGGGAAGCCCAGCACGTTGTTTACTTGGTTGGGGTAGTCGCTGCGCCCCGTGGCAATGATGGCATCTGGGCGGGCGCCCCTTGCATCGGGATAGCTGATTTCCGGGTCAGGGTTTGCCATCGCAAAAATGATGGGACGTGCTGCCATTTCTTTCACCATTTCAGGTGTCAAAACCCCTTTCGATGACATCCCACAGAAAACGTCAGCGCCGACCATGGCGTCGCCGAGCGTTCTGGCAGCCGTTTTTCTGAAGAATTTTTGCTTGTACTTGTTGCCCTCCTCATCCCCACGACCTTCCCAAAGTACGCCTTTTCGGTCGGTCATCAGGATGTTTTCCAATTTGACGCCCAAGGTGATGTAAAAATTTGCGCAAGCAATTCCAGCCGCTCCCGCCCCACTGACGACCAACCTCACAGCTCCGATTTCCTTGTCAGCCAGTTCGAGGGCATTGAGCAGCGCCGCCCCGGAAATGATGGCCGTGCCATGCTGGTCGTCATGGAAAACCGGGATGTCCAGTTCCCGTTTCAGGGTTTCTTCGATGTAAAAACACTCGGGGGCCTTGATGTCTTCCAAGTTGATGCCGCCGAATGTCGGGGAAATGTTCTTCACCGTGCGAATGACCTCATCGGGGTCTTCCGAGTTGATTTCGATGTCGAAAACGTCAATATCCGCAAAGCGTTTGAAGAGAATGCCTTTGCCCTCCATGACCGGTTTGCCCGCCAGGGCGCCGATATTTCCGAGGCCCAGCACGGCAGTCCCGTTGCTCACCACGGCCACCAAATTGCCCTTGGCGGTGTAACGTCGGGCGAGCGCAGGGTCCCTCGCAATCTCAAGGCAAGGCTCCGCAACACCGGGCGTGTAGGCAAGCGACAGGTCTCCCTGCGTGACGCAAGGCTTGGTTGCCACGACTTCGATTTTGCCCCTGCGGGGAAATTCGTGGTAATACAATGCCGCTTTTCGCAGGCCTTCTTTTTTGCTATCTTCCTGATTCATAGGTAGTTATATTTATTCGGCTTTCTGTTGAAACACCAAAGTCGAACTATGCCCAAACCCTGAGTATGATTTTTAGCAGCAGATTGGAGCATTTTTATCATGCTTTTAATTGATAATATCACACAGGTTCCGCTGCCCTCGCAAAATGGTAATACGCTGCGCAAGCACCTTCCGACGACACCATCGGTGCGCCGAGCGGATGCTCTGGGGTGCATTTCGTTCCGAAATTTGGGCAGTCGAACGGCTTTTTAAAGCCCTTCATGATGGAGCCTGCGATGCACTTTTTGTTCTCTTCAACGACCTCCAAATGAAGCTGAAACCTGCGCCGTGCATCGAATTCCGCATAGCTTTCGTTCACCTCGTAGCCGCTCATTGGGATGGTGCCGATGCCCCGCCAGTCCCGGTCAGCAACCTCGAATACCTGCCCGATGGTTTGCTGCGCCAGCAAATTGCCTTCCCGCTGCACGACCCGGGCGTATTGGTTTTCGAGCTTCGCCTCACCTTTTTCCAATTGCCGCACGGCCATTAAAATCCCTTGCAGCAAATCCACTGGCTCAAAACCGGTGATGATGATGGGCACCTGGTATTTTTCCACTACCGGAAAATACTCCTCCAAGCCCATGATGGTGCAAACATGCCCTGCTGCCAGGAAGGCGTCAATCACGTTTTCCGGGTCGCCCAAAATAGCTTCCATAGCTGGCGGCACGAGCACGTGCGAGGCGAGGATGCTGAAGTTTTTCACCCCCAGCATTTTTGCCTGCACCACGGAAAGCGCATTTGCCGGGGCAGTCGTCTCAAAGCCGACGGCGAAGAAAACCACCTGCTTTTCGGGATGCTCCTGCGCCAGTTTCACAGCTTCGAGCGGGGAGTAGAGGATGCGCACGTCGGCACCTTTCGCCTTGGCATCCAGCAAGCTTTTTTTAGACCCCGGCACCCGGAGCATATCGCCGAAGGAGCAGAGGATAACACCCTCATTTTCAGCGAGATAGATTGCTTCGTCAATGATGCCGAGCGGTGTCACGCAGACGGGACAGCCTGGGCCGTGGACCATCGTGATGTGCTTCGGCAGCAGGTCGAGGATGCCATTTTTGACCAGACTGTGCGTCTGTCCACCGCAGATTTCCATGATCGTCCACGGTCGGGTGGTGGTGCGGCGAAGCTCGTCAAGGTACTCGTGAACGACCTCGGCGTTGCGGTATTCGGTAAGGTATTTCATCATTTTCCCGTTTTGGGGTTGGTTTGCTGCGCCTCCTCGCCCAAGTCCGCCAGCTCCCCAAGCTGCTGGATGTACTCGAAGGTTTTTTGCGCCTCGTCTTCGTCAACTACGCTGATGGCCACGCCGACGTGAACGAGCACGTAATCGCCCACCTGCGCCATTGGCACCATCGAGAGGTTGACTTCTTTGTGGATGCCGCCGAAGGAGACTTTGCCGACCCGAAAGGTTTCATCCAACTGGGCGGTGATGGCGGTGATTTTTCCTGGAATGGCTAAGCACATAGTTTTCAAATTGTAGCCGAAAGCTCCTGCTTACGGCTGGTTTTAACAAAATTGGTATTCCCACTCGCAAGGAATGCAACCGCCAACTGCCCGAATGAAATGCATTCGTCATTTGGCGATAAATCTTTGTGAAAAAACAGGTCGTATTTTTCGCCTAATTCATTGATTATCAAATCAATCAGCAGGGAATTTTGGAAAACGCCGCCGCTGAATGCCAGCCGCCGAACGCCCTGCCGGGCGGCCAATTCCCTCACAATTTTTGCGAGAGAAAGGTGGAAATTAAAAGCGATTTGGCGCTTGTCAACACCAGCTTTGAGGTCGGCAATGACATTTTTTAGGATGATTTTCGGAGCCAGACTTCCCAAGTTTTTAAAACTTGGGAAGTCTTTTCCAACCGCCTTCCTCGCCAGCGCCTCCAGCCGCATCGCTGCCTCGCCCTCAAAACTGGACTTCGACTGCAAACCAAGTAATGCCGCCACGCCATCGAAAAGGCGACCAACGCTGGAGGTCAGCGGCCTGTCGGGATTTGCAAGCAGTTTTTGGTAAAATGCCCATTCATTCTCCGTGAAATGCGGTCGCAGCAGCGCCTCCGACTCCGGCAAATCGTAGCACAGCGACAGCGCCGAGAGCCTCGGCTCCCTCGACATTTTATCGCCCAGCAAGTGCGGGAAATATTCGAAATGCGATGCCCGCTCGAAGCCGCCATTTTCAAAAAGGAAAAACTCGCCGCCCCAAATATTGCCATCGTCACCCCAGCCCGTGCCGTCCCATATGATGCCGAGCACAGGCTCCTCGCTCGTAAGTAGCTCATTTTCAGCGAGAACGGCGGTGAAATGGGCGACGTGGTGCTGAACTTCCAGCACTGGAACGCCCCATTTTTCAGCGAGTGAACGCCCCGTTGCAGCAGAAAAATAACTGGGGTGTTTGTCCAAAATCACCTGCTGAGGATTAGCATCAAACAGGCGAAGGAAGTGGTGCAGCGTTTTTTCAAAATTCTCTTGCGTGTCGAGGCTTTCGAGGTCGCCGAGGTACTGGCTGATGTAGGTATTGCCTGCGTGTTGCAGGGAAAACGTGCTTTTCAAGTCGGCGCCCATCGCCAGGTGGGTGCCTTGCCAGCCCTCGAAGTTGCGATGGATACGCGTCGGCGCAAAGCCACGGGAGCGGCGCAGTACGATTCGCTGCTGGTTTTCGGGAGAGAACTGCACCACGCTGTCGTCCTGCGGGACGAGGATTTCCCGGTCATTTGTCAAAAAACCATCCACGAAACCGCCCAAGTTTTCCAGTGCTTTTTCATCTTCGAAAAAAATCGGGGAGCCGCTCAAGTTGCCGCTCGTGGCCACGATGGGTTTGCCCCATTTCGACAATATCAGCTCGAACAGCGGGGTGTTCGGCTGCATCGCCCCGATGCGGTCGAGGTGCGGCGCAATCTCAGCGACTGCAATGCCGCTCGCCGGTCGTTCCCGCAGGCGGCACAGCACGATAGGGCTTTCGATGCTCGAAAATTCGGCTCCTGCTGCGTCGCTGACCAACGCGTCTTTTTTCAGCATTTCGAGGGTCGGGTACATCAAAGCGAAGGGCTTGGTGGGGCGGTTTTTTCGCTGGCGCAATGTGGCTACCGCCGCCGAATTCGTGGCGTCGCAGATGAGCAGGTAGCCGCCAATGCCCTTCACGGCCAGTATTTTGCCATCGGCTAAGGCATTGATTGTCAAATGGATACAATCCTGAGCAGTTAAGTTAGGCGGTAACTTCAAGTTACCGCCTAACTTGGATTTCCACCCTAACTCCACCGCACAATCCGGGCAAGAATTGGTCTGCGAAAAATGCCGCCTCGTGAGTGGGCTATCGTACTCCGTTTGGCAAGTTTTGCACATTTGGAAATGCGCCATCGTCGTTCGCTCCCGGTCGTAGGGCAGGGCGCTCAGGATGGAATAACGGGGGCCACAGTTGATACAGGTCGTGAACGGGTAGCCGAAACGTCGGTTGGAGGAGTCGTGGATTTCCTTCCGGCAGTCGTCGCAGAGGCCGAGGTCGGGTGTGAGCAGCAGCTTCGCCTTGCCCTTTTTTCTGCTTTCAATTATTTGAAAATCAGTGAATTGGATGAAACCCACTTCCTCCATTGAGTGCCGGAGAACCCTTGCCCGAATGGGCGTTTCAGCAATCAGTTTTTGGTAAAAAAAATGAGCGAGACCTTCTTCTGCGTTGAAAAAAACATGCACTCCATCCATCCCATTGCTCACCGTTCCAGCGATGTCCAGCGACTTCGCCAGTCGGTACACACATGGGCGAAACCCAACGCCCTGGACTTGGCCTCCAATATGGATGTGAAAAGTGTGCATTTTGCTATTTGAAACTGACTTGGCCAGCAGCCTGGTCAGGTATTTCTTTGCTTTTTCAGCCAGGCGTACCACTTGTCCATGCCTGCCCCAGATGTTGCCGAAAGCTCGATGAACTCAGTAATATGGCTCACCCGCTGGGCATATTCCTTCACTTTTTCCACGCTGAAATTCACGTAGGGCAGCAGGTCAATTTTGTTGATGATACAAAGCTGCGAGGAGTGGAACATGTCGGGGTATTTCAGCGGCTTGTCGTCGCCTTCGGTCACGCTGATGATGACCACCCGTGCCCCCTCGCCGAGGTCGAACATGGCGGGGCAAACGAGGTTGCCCACGTTTTCGATGAAAAGCACCGAGCCGTCGATTGGTTTTAGCTGGCGCAACGCCTCGTTGACCATTTCCGCTTCGAGATGGCAGCCCTTGCCAGTGTTGATTTGCACTACCTCAGCACCCGTGGCTGCGATGCGGTCGGCATCGTTCGAGGTCTGCTGGTCACCTTCGATGACGAAGCAGGGGGTTTCGCCCTTGAGGTCATGAAGGGTGCGCTCCAACAACGCCGTTTTGCCGCTGCCCGGCGAGCTAACGAGGTTCAGTGCTAGGATGTTTTTTGCCTGAAAATAGCCCCGGTTACGTTCGGCGAGCAGGTTGTTCTTCCCCAAAATATTCTGCTCGATTTGGAGCACGGTCTTGCTCGACGCCTGGTTCATTGCAGGCGCGTGGACATGGTGATGGTCATGGTCATGGTGACCAAAAGGTGTCACTGCTTGGAGGGGTGTCACCTTTCCGAAATTAACCTTTTTCAGGTCTATTTTGCTGATTTTTACAGCACCGTCTAGTTGGCCGCAGCCGCAAATTCCGCACATGATGGAGGTGTTTGATGGGTTTGAGGAGTTTGAATTGTTTGATGAGTTTGAGTCGTGCGTCACAAATCAAACCACTCAAACAAATTAAACTCCTCAAACAATTTCATGTTACCATCAAAGCTTTGACGCTCAGTTCTTTACCTTTAATGATTTCACTGAAATACGAGCCGCAACTGGGGCAGGGATCGTACAGCGCTTGCATGTCGAAAATCGTCTCACACTCGTTGCACCGAGCCTCGCCACTGATGCGGTGGACGTGCCGCTCGGCATTTTCCAGCACGGTCTGGCTCACGCCAACTTCCCATGCAAAATCAAGCGCCGAGAACTCGATGCCCGCCAGTTCACCGATTTCCAATTCGATGGATTCGACCCGCTGGGCACCCGCTTTTTGGACTTCGGCCTCTGCGATTTCGACGATGCTGGATATGATGGAAAGCTCGTGCATGGAACTTGAACTATGCTACTTTTCTGTTCCTCCGTTTGGCCAACAGACCTAGCAACACAATCCCACCGCCCAGCGGCAGCACATGTTCAGGGTTGGTGATGTAGTGTAAAATATTGCTTGCGTCAAAAATGCCGTGACCATTATGGGCGGAGGCAACTATTGGCAGAAAGGATAAGAAAAGGAACACCAATTTTTTCATTGTTCTATGTTTATGTGAACGAAGGTAGCCGCAGCGCTAACAGGTCAAGGATGATTTTTTGGCTCCGGTTAAATGACAAATATCACCGGGTATGGGAGCAATCACTGGGTGTTTATATCATCCGCTTTAATGACAAAAGTCATCTGTTGCCTTGCCCGTAGCCCTGACTTTTGGGTGTCATTAAACCACTCAACATGCGACCAATCCAACTTGCCCGCACCCAATTATTGAACGCCATCTGGGCCATGCACGACATCAAAGGTTACCTCGACGACAGCGACATCACGCAGTTGGCAACGCTGTTCAACACCTCCGCCGTGGAAATCGAGGGGGTCGTGTCGTTCTACCATTTCTTCCACCGCCAGCCTTCGGGTAAGCACACAATTTACCTGAACAACAGCATTGTTTCTGAACTCAACGGCTTTGAGGAGGTGCGGTTGGCTTTTGAAAAGGAAACGGGCGCTGCACTCGGCAAGACCGACCCCAGCGGCATGTTCGGCTTTTACGAAACCTCCTGCATCGGCCTTAGCGACCAAGAGCCAGCAGCATTGGTTGATTTTTGCCCCATCATAGAACTGACGCCGCAGAAGGTCAAAACCTTGGTTTCCAAACTAAAAACCGGCTCGACCCCGCTTTCCATCAGCGACGAACCCAGGAACAATATCCGCTACACGCCCGGCGAACGCACTTTTATTTTAAAGGAATACACGCCAGGTAATGCCCTTGCCCGGCTCAAGGATTTCGAGCCATTGGAGGTCATCCTGAAAATAAAAGAAGCAGGATTGATGGGCATGGGCGGCGCATTTTTCCCCACGGGAATCAAATGGGAAACGTGCCGCAAGAGCGTGAGCAATCGCAAATTCGTAGTCTGCAACGCCGACGAGGGCGAGCCGGGTACTTTCAAGGATCGGGTGTTGCTCAACACCATGCCGGGCCTCGTCATCGAGGGGATGGCGCTCGGTGCCTACGCAGTCGGTGCTTCTGAAGGCATCATCTACCTGCGGGCTGAGTACCGTTGGCTGAAAGAAAAAATCGAGCAAACACTGGAAGATTTCAGGGAAAAAGGCTGGCTTGGTGACCATATTCCGGCCAAGCAGCCCTTCTCGTTCGACATCCGGGTGCAGCTCGGCGCAGGTGCTTACGTTTGCGGCGAAGAGACGGCGCTGCTCAATTCCCTGGAAGGCAAACGGGGCGAACCCCGCACCCGCCGCTACTTCCCTGTTGAGCGGGGCTACCTCGGCAAGCCGACCCTCGTCAACAACGTCGAAACCTTCGCCACTGCTGCACGAATCCTCGAATCGGGGCCTGCGAAAATGCGGGAACTCGGCACGAAGGACTCACCAGGTACCAAGCTCATTTCCATCAGCGGCGACTGCGCCAAGCCGGGCATTTACGAAATCGAGTGGGGGATGCGGCTCGGCGACCTGTTAGCGCTATGCGAAGCAAAGGACCCGTACTATGTGCAGGTGAGCGGGCCGAGCGGCGTAGCCGTTTCGATGAAAGAGCGCAACCGCCGCCTCTGCAAGGAAGACCTGCTCTGCGGCGGCTCGTTCATGGTCTTAGACAAAACCCGTGACATGCTGCAAATTCTGCTCAATTTTTCCAATTTCTTCAAGCATGAAAGCTGCGGCATCTGCACCCCATGCAGGGCTGGCAATTTTATCCTCAACCGCAAATTGGAAAAGCTGCAAATGGGCCTCGGCTCACTGCGGGATTTGGTCGAAATCCAAGACTGGGGCACCACCATCAAGCAAAACAGCCGCTGTGGGCTGGGCCAATTATCGCCCAACTCCATCGTGGATGCCATCCACAAATTCCCCGAATACTTCGACCAGCGGGTGGACAAGTCAGGCAGTCGCCTAAACCGGGGCTTCGACATGGCGGCGGCAGTGCGGGAATATGAGGAAGCTGTGAAAGAATGATGAATTTTCAAAACCAGAAGACCTATCGTCATGCAAAACCTAATAACCATCACCATTGACGGCAAAGAAGTCCAGGTCGAGGACGGCACATTGCTGATAAACGCCATCCGTGAAGCGGGTGTGGACGTGCCATCGCTCTGCTATTACAAGCATATTGACCCGCCGCTCGGCACCTGCCGGGTTTGTACGGTGGAGGTCAATGGGCGGCACCAGGCATCCTGCACCACCCTAGCCCGCAACGGCATGAACGTGGTCGTACACGACGACCCATCGCTCCATGATACCCGCAAAGCGATGGTGGAAATGCTGTTTGCCGAAGGCAACCACTTCTGCCCCGCCTGTGAAAAAAGTGGCGACTGCGACCTGCAAGGCATGGGCTACCAGTTGGGCGTCAATGTGAGCCGGTTTCCACACTTGTTCGTGGACCGCATCATTGACTACAACCCCAAGCGAGTGGTCATCGAACACAACCGTTGCATCCGCTGCCGCCGCTGTGTGGACGAGGTGCTGACGACGGATGGCAAACGAGTGTTCAGCTTCGCAAACCGGGGCAACGACACCGAGGTCGCCATTGACTACGCACAAGAGGCGACCCTGACCGAAGAGCAGGCCATTCACGCCATGCACATCTGTCCGACTGGTGCCATTTTGGTGCGGGGAAAAAGCCTTGCCCGTCCCTTTGGCGACCGCAAATACGATATTGGTGAACTGGCCAATGGGGAAACGGTTCCCGTTGTTTTTCCAGATGTCCACGCCCTGAAAAATGGCGAGAAAAAAGTCATTGCCACGGTGTCCCTTGCGGGCTGTTTCGGCTGCCACATGTCCATGCTCGACCTTGACTTGGGCATTTTGGACTTGGTGGAACTGGTCGAGTTCAACAAATCCCCGCTGACGGACATCAAGGAATTTACCAAAAAAGTGGACGTCGGCATCATCGAGGGCGGCTGCTGCAATTCCGAAAATGTGGAGGTGCTGCGGGAGTTCCGCAAGAAATGCGGCATCCTCGTTGCCATTGGCGAGTGCGCCATCTGGGGCGGCCTGCCCGCCATGCGCAACACCGTTCCCCTCCGGGAATGCCTAGAAGAGGCCTACCTCCACTCGTTTACCAGCGAGGAGGGTGCTGGCATCATTCCTAGCCACGAAGACATCCCGAAAATACTGGACAAAGTCTATGCTTGCAGCGAAGTCGTGGATATTGATTTTTTCATTCCCGGCTGCCCGCCAAGCGCCAACCATATCTGGAAAGTGGTGAAGAATCTTCTTTTTGAGCAGGAATATTCGGTGCTTTTTTCAGAGTTTAAATATGATTAAAACCCCTGCCATGCAAAAAGTAATCATAGAGCCCGTCACCCGTGTCGAAGGGCACGGCAAAGTCACCATCCACCTTGACGAAAACGGGCGGGTAAAGGACAGTTTTTTCCATATTGTCGAATTCCGTGGCTTCGAACGCTTCATACAGGGGCACCCGTATTGGGAGGCGCCCGTACTCGT
>JANPLH010000612.1:0-69892 GCA_031426435.1 Saprospiraceae bacterium
ATAAAAACGGCAATATTTGAAATAAACCACCATCACGTTAGAATGGCCGATATGCAGACATTGATTACACCACGTTTTCAAGCGTTTGCACAAAACCTAATGGCGTGAAGTATAGAAGGAATGCCCAATTCGAAATCATATCCCATGCAAATAAAATAATCTACAATTCCATTATTAATTAAATTCGAAAAATCATATGAACTAAGACGTGCCATCTGAACATCCACACTTAACTCCCAACCAGGATATGAATGAATTTGATTGGACAACTCGGTTAAGAAAATACTAAACAAATTCTTTTCTGATGATGGCACTTCTTCAAAGTCAACATTTACTCCTCGCCCGCCTCGATATATTAGCTCACTAATTAGGGAGTTGATTAAGGCTGCTCTAGCAGCAGGGTTATTCAAGAATTCATGATGATTTTGATTAAGAAAAATGCAAATGAGTGGGTTGACATTTGGATGACTCAAGACTGGGGCAATTTTCTGGCTATAATTGTCCCAGTCAAATGTTGAATTTACTCCTGTGTTTGGATTTACATCGTATTTAAAATAGCAAAAATCGGTCAAAATATCCCAATCAAAAGAGCTTGTTGAGCTAAAGCCTGCTGGATACCAACCAAAGACCCTTTTACCTCCTATCCGTTTAAACAATTCAATTGTAGTATTACATCCATCCTTGATTTCAAAAAAGTATTGCCCGGCCGCTAAGTTGTTGAAAATCCCATTTGGTTGGGGAGCACTCCAACTTCCACTTCCTATCTTCATTCTATAATAAAACGTTGGCCCTAATCCGCCAGACGGTACAATAGTAGCTTTGTAACTGCCATTGTTGTTTTGAGTTACAGTTACTACTCCGGTGAGTACAGGAGGAACTGGCACAGTTGCCACACCTACTACCGTACACCCTTTGGAATCCGTCACCGTCACAGTGTAATTCCCACCAGCAAGCCCAGTAATCGTTTTTGTAGTAGCAACTGGAACGGTACTCCATTTATATGTTTTCGAACCATTGCCACCCGTCACGTTTACCGTGGCAGTACCATTTTGCACTCCAACACAAGTTATAGTCGTAGAGAAGGTAAGCACCATTGGCTGCGGCGTATTCATACTTTTTGGGTTATTCACCGCAGTAGTAGTTTTAAAGGTTGAACCGTTTCCTGAACAATTTGCCTCATATATCCTGTACCAATAAGTAGTATAAGGGGATAAACCAGAAACAGTAACTGAGTTTGAACTACCGTTATAAACTACTTGCTCACCAGCGCCAACATAAAACGCATTTGGTATCGGGTCTGTACCATTGGCAGGGGCATTAAAGCTGTTGGAAGTATTTATCTTTACTACCCTTCTTGTTCCATTTCCATTCGCCCAGTTTACTGTCATTTGGTTTGCACAAACAGCATTAAAGGCAATATTTTTAGTCTGAATTGTAGGTGGTACGCATACGGTCGGTATTGCATTATTGCTTGTCACTGAATTCAAGCCGCTACAATTTGTTACAACACAACTGTAAGTATTGCCATTATCTGAGAGAGAAAGTGCTGGCGTAGTATAAGTATAACTGTTAGTTCCTGCTATGTTTACACCGTTTTTTCTCCATTGATAACTAAACGGCAAATATCCCTCAACATCCACACTGAAGGTAGCTGTACTTCCAATGGCTGCAAATTGATTCGTAGGTTGCGAGAAAATATTTGCAGCATTAAGTGATTCAAAATGTAGGTTGAAGCATAGTGTGTCTCTGACGTTGGTTGGAGATTTGATTATGTAATGAATGGTTACGGTAGTTCCTATTGGTACTATGCTGCCAATTGGATATCCCCCAGGCGGCACAAATTGCACAAATGAAGAAATGTTGCCTCCCGATACCTGAATGTAAGTGATAGGATTAGGCAATGCACCTTCACAGCCATCCACGTATATAGTGTCTGAACCACAATAGGTTAATGTGAACAAATCTCCTGTGCAAGATTGTTTGAATCCACTTGGACAAAAGGGGTCGGGCACTTGAATAGGTGTTCCGCATTCGCACTGAGCCATCAGTTGAGATTCACATGCGATCAGACTTATTATTAAAATAAGCCGGACAAAGAATAGGTTTTTCATAAAGTCATAGGTTTTAGGTGACGGGAAAATGAATTACGGGCTGCAAGATAATAAGAATTGATTTTTTTTGAATGGATTTTTTAATATACTAAGTGCCTTGATAAAAAGGCTTGTAGGCAAAACTCAGGCACTATTTTCACTCCCTTTCCCCCAACTCCCGCAACACCTTCTGCACCCGCTTCCGTCTTTCCTTCGCCTCCACCACTGTCGGTGGGGCGGCCCGCTCGGCGCAGTCCTTGATGGGGCAGCGCTCGCAGGTCGTGTTCACTTCCCGGCGGGCTATGGCGGGGTCGTCGAGGAATTTCACCCGTTTGCGCAGCGTGGCGTCCAGGAGGATGCCCACGGTGATGCTCACGTTCTGGTCGGGCGAGGGGTAGGCCGGACGGGCGAGGGTGAAGCAGAGGTACTCGTCCTTGGTGTCGTGGTAGCGGCTGCGCTGCGCCGAGACGAGCGCCCCGGTGTACTTGCCGCCCTGCTGTAGCTGCGAGAGGTCGTTGAGCAGCGAGGTGGCTAACCAGCGGCGGCAGTAATGCTCGCTGATGGCGTTGCCATGCGGTTGGTGGCGGCGGTTCAGGTGCAGTTCCTTGTCCATCTTGAACTGCCCGGTGGCGGGCGTTTGGATGAAACGGAGCAGGAAAAGCTTCTCCAAACCGAAGAATTGCGGCAGCACGTTGGTCATGCGCTGGAAGAGCATCTCCGGCGACGCCTGGTATTTGCGCAGCAGGCCGAGGATGAACTCGCCGTCCCAGCGGGGCAGTTGGAAGAACGCCTCCATGTCCCGGTTGAACGCCTCCCGGTTCAGCAGCAGCGCCGCCGAGAAGTAGCCCGCCTTGAAGTGGCTCAAGACTTCCTCAAAGGAATTGACCCGCAGGAGGGCGGCGGTATTGGCCCGCTCTTTCAAGCCTAAATAATTGAAACCCAGTTCTTTACCAAATTGAAACGCCTTTTGCATATCGTTCAGCTTGGCGTTCAGCAGCAGCTTTTTTACTTTGGGCAAATAGACAGAACGGATGTCGGCCAGCTCCGGGTAGGGCGTCAGGCCGTTCTCGACGATGGTATAGCCGTAGCGTTTTTCGAGTAGCCGGGCGAGGGCGTCCACCGACACGAGGGCCGTGGTCGGGAGCTTGTTGCGCTCCGCAAAATCGGCGGCAGCCTGTTCTATTTCCTCGAAATAATTGTTGTTGAGTTCCAGGTACGAACGCAGCGCCCCGAAGTAGAAATTCTCCTCGGCCAGTGCGTAGTTGCGGGACAGCTCGACGAGTGTGCTGATGAACGCCCCGACCTTCAGCGGCGCATTGGCGATGATTTCCACCACCTTGGCCAGGTCAATGTCGAAGAGGTCGAGCGGGAGTTCGTTGAGGAAATTGGAGTTGAGGAGGTCGGCCACGGGGCCCAGGTGTTTGCCGAGTTCGAGCGAGGTGAGTTCGGCTGCCTCCACGCCGAGCGCCCCGGCCAGCAGGGCTATTTTGTCTTCCTTCGGGAATTTTTTGCCCTTCTCTATCTCGTTCAAGTAGGAGATGGACATGCCGGTCTGCTTCGCAAAATCAGCGAAATTATGTCCACGGGCTTGACGCAACTGCTTGATTTTCAACCCGAAGATGATGCGCTCGTTCGGCGATTTCTGGCTCATGCCAGCAAAGGTAGGAGGAATGGGGCGAAAATTCGCTCGCTACCTAATATTGCTTGAGGCTGTAATACGAGTTGCCATTGCTTGACCATAAGGCGCTATTCGGGTTGGGATGCGCCGATGTGCCATTGATTTTTTCCAGCAAAATTTTAACAAATATTATCACTTCCTAACCTATTCTTACACATCTGTGCAGCTTTTCTTGGCGTTTAGTACTTGCCCAATCCAAGGGCTGAAAAGAATTACCACATGAAAAAACATCATTTAGGGCTACTTTTATTGGCTTGCCTTTTCATGACTTGCAGCGAACTCAAGCGCATGGAAGAACGACATTCCTCCCGCTCTGATTCAGGAAACAAGCCTCCGAAAGGTTCGGTTAAGGCCGTTCGCAAATTATCGACCTTCCCCGTTTCTGGAAAATCCAGCAAAAATATCATTAGCTATTTCGGCGACGAACGTGCGCAAGGTGCTCGGAAGCACGAAGGTATTGACATCGCTGCACCTAGAGGCACTACTGTCCTGTCAGTTTCGATAGGGGTGGTGACGAGGGTGGTGGAAAAAGGCAATGGCGGAAAGCAGGTTTGGGTGCGCAACCTGAACTCCACTATGACCTATTACTACGCCCATCTGGATAAACAATTGGTGACCGAAGGGCAGAAGGTCGCAGAAAGAGAAATACTTGGTACGGTTGGCAATACGGGCAACGCCTCCAATGGCCCTCCTCACTTGCATTTTGAGATTATCGATCAATATGGAAAATCGCTGGATCCGCTCCCACTAATGCCAATTTAGTTTGGTTTTCTACTTCGTAACGATGGTCATCACCCGGTCATAACTCAACCCCGTAAAAATCCCAATCGCCCCGGCGTCTCCCTCCAAATTGGAGATGATGCTGCTCGGCTGTCCGAATGGGTTGCCGTTGGCGTCAATGGCGTACTGAGTGCTTTCCCGAAAATCAAAATAAGCACGGTCAATATGGAAGATGGTGTTGTAAATCGTGTCCCCCTCCTTGAAGTCGTAGCTGGTGCCGAAGACGATGACCTTGTCATCCACGTAGTCGTCGTTGGTGGTGAAGTCCTGCTGCGGTATGGAGTCTCTGAGTGAGTTTTCGTGCAACATCCGGCGATAATAATCCACCGTGGAAGGGTCGTCGGTGATGTACGTCAGGCAGCGGGCGAGCGTGTCTTGCTCTTCGTTGAACTCTATCACCACACTATCAATTGGCACGACGGGCACCAAACGGGTAATGGCGGTGATGGTCTTGCCGTCAGGCGTGGTGATTTTTAACGAGAAGTCGTTGCCGTACTCGGCTGGCACCAGCGTCGTATTGACGTAGTTAAAAACCTTCAACGTGATGGGGTTGATGAAGGGTGTATTGTCCAATTTATAGTCCACGCCATTGTGCGAGATGGTCACCTCGGCACTGTCCACGAGGATGTTCTCCACATACTCCAACGGGTCGGTCGGGAACGGTTCAAAGTACGCCGAACTGCGGGTCAGCAGCAACGTGAACGGCTGCCCCGGCTCTAAGTAGCACTCTACCACATACTGCGGCTTGTATTCCGGCAGGTCGAGGTTGATTTCCTTTTCCAGGTTGCCGCAACTTTGAAAGGAAAATGTAAAAAGCAGGAGCGCAAAAAAAGGCCAAGAAAAGCTTTTTAAAAGGTTTGATTTTTGAAGAAAATATTTCATAAAGTATTGGTTGTCAAATTTTTAGTACAAAAAATAAGAAAATGTTGAAGTACGGACTGGCAGTCCGTGTTACCGTCAAAACTTGAAGTTCCACGTCAGCGACCCGATGATCGGGAACAGTGACACCTGCTTGGCCGCCAGCCCCGTCGGGATGGCCAACGGGTCTTCCAGCGGATCCACCCCCTCGGAGTATTTCGGTTCGATGTAGATGAAGAACGTGTTGCGGCGGTTCGTTGCGTTGAAGACGCTCAGGGTCAGGTCGCTCTCGCCCCATTTCGGGAAGAATTTATAGACGAGGCCGAGGTCCGTCCGAAAAAAATACGGCAACGTGAAGGCGTTCCGCTCGCCGTAAACCGGCACGAATGGCTCAAAATCAGCACCGTGCACATCTTGGAACGTGAACTTGCCGACAGGCAGCCAAGCCCGGTCGCCGCTGCCGTACACCGCCGTGCCGGAGATGGTGAGCCGCTTTGTGATATCGTACATCAGTACCACGGCGAGGTTGTGCCGACGGTCGTAGCGAGGGTAAAAATATTTGCCCTCGCCAGCGTACACTTTTGTATCGTCAATCGTCTCGAAATCGCCCCGCTTGGTCAGCGACAACGTGTAGGCGATCCAGCCTTTGAAGTCGCCGACCTTCTTCTCGATGCCCAGCTCCATGCCGTAGCCGTAGCCTTTTCCGATGGCAAATTCGTTCTCCAAATTGTCGTTGGCGAAGAGCTGTGCGCCGTCCACGAAGTCCACTTGGTTGCGGAGTTTTTTATAATAATACTCGTTGGTAATCAGGTATTTATCCCCCAAAAGCTTCTCAAAGCCGATGGCGACTTGGTCGGAGTTTTGCGGCTTGATTTGCTTGGTGCTGGGGTACCAAATATCCGTCGGCAACGAGATGCCGGAGGTGCTCACGAGGTGCTGGTACTGGTACATCCGGGCATAGCTGGCCTTGAACGAGAGGTCGGGGTTCACGACGTACAGCGCTGCCATCCGTGGCTCGATGCCTACATAAAACGCATCGTTTGCGAAGCCCGAAAGCCGCAGCCCGGCATTGATTTTCCAATGCTCGCCGAAGCTCATCTCGTCGGCCACATAGGCTCCGAGCGAGAGTCCCGTGAAGTCGTTCCCGCCGGAAAAGCTCACTTCGCCGTCGTCGCTGCCCGCTTTGAGGCGGCCCACGCCGAAGCTGTGGTGGGTCACGTTGCCCCCAAAACGCAGGATATGGTTGTCGTTTAGGCCGTAGTAAAAATCGGATTTCAGGTTGGCGTCCTGCACATCGGAGCCTACCTTGAAAGAGAAGCCCGTGATTTTCGTTTCGATATTATAATCGTAATCAGAGTAGGTAAACGTCAGGTTGTGAAACAGTTTTGGAGAAAAAACATGGTTCCACCTGGCAGTCCCCGTCTTGTTTCCCCAACTGAAGTCAAAGTTGAAAAAATCGCCCTCGAAGCCGAACACGTCCCGCCCGAAGTAGCCGCTGAGGTAGAGGCGGTCGTTCTCGCCGAGGTCGAAGTTCACCTTCGTGTTCAGGTCGTAGAAATAGTAGTTGGGGATAGGGTTGTATTCGGGGTCGTCGGCGTTGGCTTTGTTAAACTGCCGGGTGATAAGGTCGGCGTAGGTGCGCCGGCCGCTCACGATGAACGACGATTTGTTCTTCTCGATAGGCCCCTCCAAGGTCAAGCGGCTGCTGATTAGGCCGATGCCGCCCGTCCCGGCAAAGCGCTGGCTGTTGCCGTCCTTCATCCGCACGTCAATCACTGACGAGAGCCGCCCGCCATACTGCGCCGGGAAGCCGCCTTTGTAGAGCTTGAGGTCCTTCACCGCATCGGTGTTGAAGGTGCTGAAAAAACCGAAAAGGTGATTAGCGTTATAGACCACCGCCTCGTCCAGCACGATGAGGTTCTGGTCGCCAGCGCCGCCCCGCACGTACAGCCCCGTGTTGCCCTCCGAGGCAGACGGCATTCCAGGCTTCAGTTGGATGACCCGCAGGATGTCCGTCTCGCCTAACAGGGCGGGCAGCACCTTGGTCTCCCTCGTCGAAATTTCCTCGATGCTCATCTCCGTGGAGCGGATGGATTCCCTGAAAGCATCCGCCTTCACCACCACCTCTTGCAACTCAATACCCGTGCCGAGGCGCACATTGAGCGTCACGGCTTTTGTTGGCAAAATGCGCAGCGTCTTCGGCTGGAAGCCCACATAGCTGTATTCGAGGGTGATGGAATCGTTGCCGAAAGGCAAGGTGAGCGAGTAAAAACCGTACTCGTTGGTAGTGGCGCCGTTGCCGCTCGTGGCTTCATAGACGCTCGCACCGATGAGCGTCTCACCGTTGTCGTCGTCTTTCACAACACCGCTAATGGTGATTTTAGCGGTTTGCTGCGCAATGACTTGGCCAAGCATGAATATGGACAATGCGAGCGTAAAAAGTCTTTTTGAAATCATGTCGGGTGGATATGGAAATTAGAAATTTGGAAATTGAGGCCCCAGCTTGGCTTTTTCCAAACGAAAGATGGGCGCAAAGGTATTTGCCCCTAAAGCCTTCTTTAACATTTTTCTACGAAAAGGGTTCGTTGGCCAACGAATGGTGGGAATTGCCAAGGGCAAGCGCTTACACTAATTTGTTGTTTTGAATGAACTGCTCCACTGCCTCCGTCAGCTTCCTAAAATTGGCTGGAATCATGCTGGCCATAAATGACTCTATCCCCTGAGCAACGAGCGGCCCCGCCATTTTGATGGGCAGTGCATTGGTTTGCCAGTGCAGTGTACCCTCAAAGCTAAGCCTACATGCCTTGCCGCCCATGGCTGCCTCAAAGGTGGTGTTGCCAATGCAGGACATCTGCTCCTTGAAATAATGCGACCGGATTTCCCATCGGCAACTACGCTGCGCTTCCTTCCAAACGGCACTGTCTGTCCAGGTAAGCATGTCTGGTTGCACCATTTTGGCCAAAAAATCGGGAAGCGGTGGCCTTGCCTTCCACACATTGACCATCAACAAATGCCCTTCCTCATTCTCGCCGCTGCTTATCGGGCTTACGCTCTCAATGTCGGGCACCGCCGCTGCGATTTCCGGGAGGTGTCCTTGCATGGTTTCCCACACCAATGCTGTGGGGTGCTTTACGATGGTGACGGTTCTGAATTCCATTGTACTTGATGGGTGATTTGACAACTAATTTTTCAAAGACATGCCAAAGGATTGGCGATGAGCATAAATCTCTGGCGACAATTCCATTTGCGACCTAATAGAAGGAGAAACATGTTCACTTGCGGCCAACCATGAAATGGCTTCTATCAGGGCTGCTTTGGCGGGTCGCCCCACATAGCCCAGTTCTTCCGCCGCTTTTTGATGACTGTACCAATAGTAGTTGCCCACCATTTTAGCCTGTTCCCTGGTAGAAATTGGGCGGTCGTTGGTCAACAGGCTCAATGCTTCCTGCAATGCAGAGGCAAGGTATGCAGCGGTATGATATACCTTCAAATAGGGACCTGGCATGCCGGTAAGCGATGAAATGAGTTGGTGAATTGCTTGCCACTCCAAGTTTTCGCCCCCCAGCAGGTAGCGTTCTCCCGACCGTCCATTTTCTGCGGCTAAAACGTGCCCCTCTGCCACATCCTGCACCGAGGCAATATTGCAACCACCTATCCACGAGGTTTTGAACAAATCTTGCAAGTAGCTGACAATGTGGTGGTTGCTCTCGGTCAGCCCATAATCATGCCCGCCCACCACCACTGTCGGATGCACAGAGACAAGTTCTACTATACCGTCTTTTGCCATTTCAAAAGCGGCATCCACTTGCCCCTTTTTCGCCAAAACATAAGCAGGCGCTGACTCGATGCTGCCAGGGTGGGCCTCGTCAAGAATACGCTGTTGGCCAGTACTGCCAAAAACAACGGACGATGAGGTGAGCACCATGCGGCACACGCCCGCCGCCTTTGCCGCCGTTATTACATGCTTCACTCCTTCTTTGGCTTCGCCAATAAGCTGCTCAGGTGGCTGCCGCCAATAACTAAAAACGCCCGCAACGTGGAACACCCATTCACAGCCCTCCATTGCAGCCGTCAAGGTGGCAGGTTGCTGTATGTCGCCAATTGCCATTTCCACATTTAACCCTTCCAAACTTCGCAAATCACTGGTTGGCCTTATGAGCGCTCGCACGGAATGACCCTTGGCGAGCAGCGCCTGCACGACATGGCTGCCGATAAAACCGTTTGCCCCTGTAACAAGTGCTCTCATGGCTGGTTTTGGTTGTTCAATAAATTGATGTCCTTTTTGGCCGCTGTTGCCAGCTCTCCAAATAACTGTCTCAATGCATCTGTGGCTGGATTGCTTTCGGTACTTGGGCTGAAATGGCGGTAGCCAAGGTCGTCTTGTTGCCAACTGCCGGGTTGGCCGCTTGCTTGTCGGGAGCTATTTACCAATTTTTCCACCAAACCGGAAAGCATGTTCAATAGGCCCTTCAGCTTGTCAATTTCCGGCGGCAACATGGAGGAGGGGCCATGCCCCTCTCCGAATGCCATATCAAATGCTTTACCCACCAATGGCGACCTGCCCTCATAGCTTGCTTCGAAATTTGCCATGGTACGTGAAAAGAATCGGATGTAGGAATCGGAGACCAGTGCATCTTTCACCTTCGGCAAATAGTCTATGTTGAATACTTGCCAGAACAAGGGCAGCGCAAATTTTTGCCTTGCAACGATGGAGACCCGCACGCCACCGGGGTCTTTGGCAAAGGTGACCATGCCATCATCAAATGTTGCCGAGTTGTTGGCACTGTGAACGGTACGCCAAAAAATCTGCTGCTGCGAAAAACCGTAACGGATGACCTCTATTTTGTCCACATCAATATACTCGCCACCAAAAAGGGCCATCCAGTTTGGTTGGGGCAGGTATATGTCCCTTTCTACCTGATAGATGGTGCGCTGCTTTCCGTCATGTTTCACTGCCTGCCTTGCTCCGCCAATATTGTCGTACATCATTTCCACGGCACGGCTGATGTCCACCCGCTCCACAAAATCGGAATACGGCACCGGGATGATTTTGGAATATTCGAACAAAACCGAATCGTCAAGGTAGCGCCAGCAGAGTCCATTGCGGTCGGGGGGCGTATGCTTCAGGATGTTGCAAAAAGGCAGAATATAGCTTTCCACCTCCTCAAAATCTTCCGTTGAAAAACTGTTTGGGTTCACGTTCAAGGCTACCGCCTTGCGGTAAAGGCGGTCTTTGTCGTACAGTATCTGCCAGGTTTCCTGAAAATGCTGCGCTCCGGCAAGCAGGTAATTCAAGGTAACCATTCCCCAAAACGCCATCGGGTGGTCGTCAAGGTCTGTTGTCAATGGGGACAGCAGGTTATTGATTTGGCCGTCGAGGATGTTTTTGAAGGGAAACAGCGAGGTGTTTACCTGAAGCAGCCATGCCTCTGCAAGCCGCTGCGAGAGCAAGGATTCATTTCGCTTGCGGGTGGACTCCCGGACATGGATGGGCACGTTCTTCCAACCAGGATAGGGTGAAAGGTCGCCGTACAATTGGTAAGATTTGGGCAAGCCTATTTTACGCAGTGCCGCTGCGTTCAATTGCGAAGCATAGGGGTCAAGCCCCATCTTTAGGGCAGCCGCCCAATCTGCCAGCAGCAAGTGGTTGCCAGCAATGATGGTATGTGTAGCAATGGGGTTGGAGCGAAGCGTTCCCTGGCTGCCGTGATTGCTCCAATAGGCATCTATGATAGCAAAGTGAACTTCGGTGCGCTCCAACAGCCCAACCACTACCTCATTCTGCGGCAACCGGTGATGGTAGTGGTAGGTTTTTGCCCGAAGCGGCAGAATGCCGAGCAAGTTGTTCAGACCGAGGGCAAAACATTGGGCTTGGTCGGTCTTGTTTTTTGAAAAAACGATGCGAAAATGCGCTTGCAACCAATGGGACGAAACTTCCGAGTTGCGAAGTGCGCTGCCTTCGGGAAAGCCGCCGTCCATCAGCGACTCTCCAAGGTCGAGCACCTCGTATTCATTGCCGTTTGGGGTGCAAAATTGGTAGCCACAAAGGTCGGCGAGCACCATGACTTCCCGGTTTTCCAGCCATTGGCCCGAAGCCCCTTCTGCATCTGCCACGGCCACCTTGGTGTAGCCTTGCTCATGAAGCAGGTCAATCAAATGCTCTACCAAGCGGGGGTCGGTGCCAGTGGTCGCCCCGCAGTCAAAAAGCTCCAAATCTGGCTTTATCAGAATGGCCATGTCGGGCCTTTCAACGCAGCATTGCCCCCGCACAAGTTCGAGCGCTTCCCACAAACCACCCTCCTGTAAGGCTGCTTGCAATAGCTGCACTGCCGGCTCTCTGCCAGTTTTAATGGAACAGCTAACCGTGCCTGGGATGGTTTGTGTCTTTAGTGCTCGTTTTGCCATTAGTGGTTTTACTTCAGCAGGTTCTCTACCGCTTTTACCGAGGCTGTGATGGAAGCCTTGGAAAACTCAGCCTGTGCATCCAGCCAGCTTTCGGCCATGTTTCGCCACATTGTTTCTGCGTCTTCGGTCTCTATAGTTTTTAAGCCCGCCACCTTCATGGCCGACCGTTGCACCTTCAAGCCACCGTCCATGCAGGCAGTGCAGAACCGCCTCCAATCGTCAACTGCCTGCTTGGCCTGCGGGGCAGAATGCTCGCAGTAATCCAGGATGAAGGAAGAAAATGGGTTGTTTTTGTTATTCGACATGGTGATAAGAATGGTTGAATTGATTGATGACGCACTTGCGCACCCATGTTAAGGGCTGACAAGGTAGCTGTGGTGAAATCCCAATCGGGGGTCCGCCAATTTGCCCACTAGCGGCACGAACTCTTGTATGTCGGGCATTGGCACCCGCAGCCTTAAGCTCAGGGATGGGTAATCGTAAATTGTGATATGGTTAAGCCCCCGGTTTGCCGTGAACAACAAGCTTTGGTCTTTTGAAAGTTGGGTGGCGTGCACGGAGTCCATCAACCGGAAATGGCTGACCCGCAGCGCACCTAATATATGTTCGGTGGAGGTGAAAAGGTTTGCCCGCACCAAAACATCGTAAGCGGTGGTGGCCATGGTGCGCTTATGGTTCATCACTTCCTGCAAGTCTGGTTTTTCGTCAATAATGCGGAATTCTGAAAAGTTTTCGAGGTTGATGAACACGATGGAATGGCTGCCGCCATTGCAAAAAATCAGCTCCGTATCAGAAATGGTAACATCAGAATTGATATGGCAAGGCATTTCCCGCCCGCATGCCCAATGCCGTACCACCCGCTTGCTGGCGGGGTCAATTTCAAAAGCGTATTCCTTGAAAAAGGCAATTGCCCATTGGTGGTAGTCTGTATGGTGCTGCGGCAATACCCTGAACGAGACGGCGTAAAAAAGGTCCTTGACCGGGTGGTTGATCAGGTGCCAGCAAGTGGCAGGAAGGTCAATGCGGGTAGTCTCCCCGGTCTGCATGTCCAATATGCCAACCATTTTGGCCTCGCCTTTTGCGCCAAAGGCGGGATTGTCCATGGAGCCGTAACAGAGGTAGCGCCGTGATGGGGTAAACTTCATGCTGTGCGGCAGCAATACCTTGTGCGGCCCCAATTTTTCACCCTTGTCCAGCCGATTGACATTGAAGCGGTAAAAGTTTTCGCCGATGGCGGCTATGAACTCCTCGTTGCTCAGCCAGGCGATGTGGGTGCTGCCTTGTATGCTGGTATTCGGCACCTCGAAGCCGAGGGTTGATTGCCGGTGCAGTTCATCCAAGGTAAGCGGGTCGTAAAAAGCAAGGTGCTGCCCGGTGGTGCCCATGTACCCCAGTTTCCGGTCAGGGCTGATATGAACAGCATGGCCCCCAGCCATGCCATTGAAGTATTTTATTTTAAAGGCGTAGGAATTGTCGGCGGGGTCGAAAAGGAAATTGCACACACCAGCCAAGCCCTCCAATCCATTGATGCCGTTGCCATCGAGGGCGATGTGAAATGCGTATGGATAAGTTTTCATTGAATAGGTAAAGGCTGTTGAAGTTCTTTTTGGCGCAATTTAGTTCTCATGGTTCAAAACTCGTATCAAGTTTTGGCCTTTTTTGTAGCGCTTGTTTTATTGACAGCGGCTTTTTTTGGGGTGGCTGTGCTGCTATTGGTTTCTGGTTTTTTAGCATGGACTACCAAAACAAAGGCAGTATCTTCAAACCCATCTACAATGACTTCGCAGAGATAGGTGGCTGGTTCCAGTGCAGCAGGCAGCATCACTGAAATGGTGGCTGGCACGACCTGTCCGGGTGGTATCTCAAATTGTTGTGGGTCAAAGGCAAGTCCAATATGGGCAGGTGACCCAGTATCAGCATGTACGAAACTTGTGGCCTCGAACCTGCCATATTGGGTGCCGGGTCGGCTGCTTTGCATCTGAAGGATGTTGGCGATGGTTTCGCCGGGGTGGCCTGTCATTGAGATTTGGTGGCGTTCGGCAGGGGGCGGTGGAGGTGGTGGTGGTACCGTTCTTTCCGCTGTTTGTGCAGGTTCCGCACGAGGTGTTGTTCCTTGTTGCGACAGCAAATTTGCCATACTGTTGGACCACTCAAGACCAAGGTCAATCAAGCGCTCTGTGTACTTGAGGTTCAACTGGAACAAGTCGTTCATCCTTTGGGAAAAATTATTCCCATCAGCGCCTTTGGGCTGGTCGGACACGAGGCGTTTCATGGCCGCTGCCGAATCAGTCACCATTTGTTTATTGGCTTCCACCGACTTCTTGAAAATCCGCTCAACGTCTTTCACCCAGTCGTTTTGGCCATTTGATGTTGCCATGTTTGTTTTTTGTTGAAAGTTGGAGGGGGTGTTGTTCTACCCCAAAACTCGAAAACCCAGAACTATTTCACCCCACCATACCGGGGCGCTGTTCAGGCTTTTGTTCGCAATAAAAATGGTCCTGCCAGCTTTGCCAATGCAGGAAGTATTCTTTTTCATCGAGTGGGCAGACTTCTGGCCCATTGCCGCAAGCCCTCACGTTCAATTTGAAGCAAACATTCTGGTTGACCTCAGCCTCCCGGATTACGATATCAGTCGAATAGGTATTGCCCGCTTCAAACCCCTGCATCAGGTTGACGGTCATCAGCACAGCGATGGACTGCCCCGGTTCCAGTATTACCGTGTCCCTGTTCAATAATGGTTGCATGGGAGCTGTATTTCCGTGCTGGTCAACCAATTGGCGCAACCCAATCCTGTATGTCTTGGTGGCTCCGCATTTGTTCTTGATGCTGAACGGTACTACGATGACCTCGCCCTCGCAGGCCTCCCGCACGATTTCGGCAAGGCAACGGGGAGGGCAGGTTTTCTTGGGCGGACAACAGTCACTTTGGTTTGCAGCCCTATAGGTCGGTGCAGCCATTTTGGTGTAAGCATCCCCTGCCATTTTGAGGTTGTTCTGCACCATTTGAGTCAGAAAGTCGGTGTATGCTCCATAAAATGAGGGGACCCTATTAAGAACGTTGGAAGCATCTCTCCAAAAATTGGCTTGCGGGTTTGTGGTCTCTTCCATGATGATATTGTTTTCGGTTTGGGCAGACAAGGTTGGTCAAACATTGGCAAGTCCAACAACTTAAAGCCTGCCCTCCAGTTTTAAGATTTTTTCTTTACCACTTTAACAGGTGGCGGCACATTAGCAGTCGGTGTAGCCGGGCGCACGGGCGCAGCGGGTTTAGGGGTGGATGAGGCTGTTGTAGTTATCGTTGAAGCTGCAGGTTTTGGCATAGGTGCAGGTTCAGGCACTGCGGGCACTATCTTGTAACTCAGGAGTTGGTCAATAATGCGGATGTCACCCTCGTAGAGCCAAGTTGGTTGAATGTCTTTGGGCAGGGTGAAAGCAAGGTGCAACACCAGCGTTTCGCCCGGCTGTACCAACTGACCTGCTTCCCTGACCGTAACCGTAGCCCAACTGGCCACGTCGTTTTTCATTCCTCTGATGAAAACATCAAGCGTTTCTTGCATCCCGCTTTCTTTGTCCTTGCGGAGTGCGAATGCAAGGTTTCTACAAATCAAGTCCATGTCCACGGTAGTGTTGTGCTTGATGGTTGGCACGATGACCGGGATGTTGCCTTTGTTTACCAGCAGCACCTCTTTGTTGCAGGTCTCGCCTGGTTTGGTACCGAAGAAAACAATTTCACTCGGTACCAATTCAATTTCAAGGGTTTCCTGTACTACTACCGAAATCTCCCGCTTTACACCACCAATCTCCACAGTGGAGCGGTAGGTGCCCGGTGCTGTGGATGGGTGCATGGATATGGAAAGCGTTTGGCGCCGAACCTCGCCCCCCATCAAAACAGAGTTGATGGTCAGGCCAGCTTTTGGAATGGCAACCGCAGAACGGGAACTACTCTTCGAGAAAGCCAACTCTTGAAGGAAGACTGGCTCGTTGTGGGAATTCTCCAAAGTGACGTAGCCAAGCAACGCTTGTGGCGGGCCGCTCAAGAGGATTTCTGCATCCCTGCAACCTATCTTTTCAAGCCCTTCTGCTATGAAATTTTCGGTGGTCATGTTGCATTATGTTATTGTGCCAAGTCAAGGTCGGCATGGTCAGTTAACGAGGTAATGATTCACTTGGGATTGGCTTTTACTCCAACGTTCTGGTTCAAGGTCGGATTGCCAACGGTTTGGTCGGTAGTTCGTTGCGGAAAAGGCCGGGTATCTGGTTCACAGCAGATTGTCTCGCATTTCTCGTAGGCATTGGGCACGTATGGCTCAGTGATCACCTGCGATTCTCCGCTGAAGCATAGGGTCAAAACTTCCAGGCCGAGGAACTTGAGACATACTTGGTTGTAGTGCGGTATATGCATCCTTATCTCCGGCGTCAGCAAATCTTTGATGTCCTGTTTTGACAAATGGGGCAGGTTGAGCAGGTCTATCTGCGAACCAATGGGCATATTGGGGTCTCCCATTATCAAGGAAGCCACCGGGTTGTTTTTCTCGCCGGTTACGTGGGTGCCTATCGGTTGCGACTTCTCGCCAGTTACGTGGGTACCAATTGGCTGGGCCTTGTCACCAGTCACATGGGTACCTATCGGTTGCGACTTGTCGCCCCGGACATAAGTATTCACGGTCATTGGCATTGTAAAAATGGTCAAGCCAGTTCCAAAGTTGATGGAATGGGTATAACTGGTCGGAATCTTAAGGGAAGGAGCTGCCATTGGGCTGAATGAAGTTTGGTGAATGGTTGGTAATCAGCGCCAATATAAAACATATTTTGCCAATATTGAAAATGGCGGGGAAAAATATTGAAAAAAACGCTTGCTGCCATAACATGCTCAATATGCAAAATCAATCCAATAAAAATAACCGAAGCAAATTCAGCGCATAGTATGCAGAGTATTGGATATTAATGAGGCGGTTCTTCGTCAGTTGCAGTTTCCTGGTGACCGTGTGTTGCCCGTCACCCACCGCAATCCACACCGTGCCCACCGGCTTCTCAGGGGTGCCGCCATCAGGCCCGGCGATGCCGCTGGTGGCCACGGCTACGTCGGTGCCGAGCAAACGATTGGCTCCCGCCACCATCTCCCGAACGGTCTGCTCACTGACTGCACCGTACTGTTCCAGCGTCTCCAGTTTCACACCTAACTGATTCATTTTCACAGCGTTGGCATACGAAACTACGCTGCCCATAAAGTACGCCGACGACCCCGGTACGTAGGTGACGAGGTGTGCCAAGTAGCCGCCCGTGCAGCTTTCGGCGGTGGAAAGGGTCTGGTTTTTTTCCTTCAAAATTCGGCCAATGACAATTTCCAGCGAGTCGTCGCCGTAGCCAGCGATGATTTGCGGGGGTAGCAGCCCCTCCATTTCCCGGAATTTTTCATCGAGGATTTTCTCAACCAAAACCGGATCGGCATCACTCACGGTGAGGCGCAGGCGTACCCGTGCGATAGCAGGCAAGTAGGCTAATTTCACTTGCGGCGGCAGGTTTTCTTCAAAATCCTTTAGATGCTCCGCAATGGTAGACTCGCCCTCCCCGGCAGTGAACAAGGTGCGGTGGGCGGTAGGTAGCGCATTGAATTTTTCCTTCAACCTTGGCATTACCTCGTGCTGCATCAGGTACTCCATTTCAAAGGGTACGCCAGGCATACTGGCCACTACCTTGCCGACCTCCTCGAACCACATACCGGGGGCGGTGCCCATTTTGTTGGTCAAAACGGTGGCATTCTGTGGCATGAGGCACTGGGTGCGCACGGCCTCGGTGATGGGCTTGCCGATGCGCTCGTAAATCTGGTTAAGCCTGTCCATCGTTGGTTGGTCGAAGACGAAGCCCACGCCATAAAAATCGGCGATGGCCTTCTTGGTCACATCGTCTTTGGTAGGGCCGAGACCGCCTGTCACCAGCACGATATCGGCCTGCTGGGTAGCCGTTTGCAATGCTCTGATGATGGCCTCGTGGTCATCGCCAACGGCCGTCCTTCCTATCACTTTTGCGCCGATTTCAAGCAGCATCTGCGCCATTTTGGCCGAGTTGGTGTCAATGATTTGCCCAATGAGCAGCTCGTCGCCAATGGTTAAAATATGAACGTTCATAAGGTATGGAGGTATGAGGTATGAAGGTATGATGGGGCGTTGCCGGAAGGTCTTGCATACCTCCAAACCTCATACCTTCATACCTCAAAACATATTTCTTTTAGGTCGAAGCACTCAATTCTACTATCTACTTCCATCCTCAGCCGCCCCATTTCGTCAATGCCGGTGATGCTGCCTTGAAATGCCTCGCCATTGGTGCGCCGGTAATTGGCCAACTGGCCGAAGCGGTAGAGGTGACTAAGATAGTCTTGCTGCAAAGGAACCATTTTCCCAGCTTTTAATTGAAGATAGCGCCCTTCCAAATGCTCGCAAAGCAGCGGCACGAGGTCGTACAAAGGAAAGTTCTGGCCTGTTTCAAGGCGCATGGAAGTGGGGTTAGGCGGGTTGGAGACGAAATCAGTTTGGTTAATATTAATTCCAATGCCCGCAACTGTGGAGCGTATTTGAGTGTTGATGAGGGAGTTTTGTATCAAGATGCCCGCTATTTTGCAGGAGCCAACGTAAATGTCGTTGGGCCACTTGATTGAAACGGGGGCATTGGGCAGGCAGTTTTTCACCAAATCAAAAACGGCCAATGAAATGCATTGGTTGAGTTGGAACTGGTCTTTTGCCTCGATGAAATCTGGATAGAAAATGGCGCTGAGGCTGATGTTCTTGCCCGGCTCCGACTCCCAGTGGTTGCCAATTTGCCCCCTGCCAGCGGTCTGATGGAAGGTCGTTATGACAGTTCCGGCAGGAGGAATGCTTTCAGATAAAAGCATCTGGGCATGGGCGCTGGTAGAAGGCAGTTCCGGCAGTTCTACCATTGATTGCCCGACAAATAAGGTGTTTGGTCTTCTCAATCGAAATAAAGTTCGTACATTTATGCTTTGAATTCAGCGGCGGAATGCCGCTAAACCATAACAAACACTAACCTGAGTGGCTGGCTTGGGTATTTTTTGCAAATTCCTCGGTCAACAGCAGCCGAAGGTTCAAAAGTAAACAAATCCTGATTTGAGCGCACAAGCAGTTTTAAAATCTAACCTCTCCTCCGCCGAGATGCTCAACGACCTTATTGTTGATTGCATTCAGGACATCAAAGGAAAAAACATCGTTAAACTCGACCTCAGGAAACTGGACGATGCCCCCACGGATTTCTTCATCATCTGCGAAGGGGACTCCAACACGCAGGTCAAGGCCATTTCGGGCAATATACACAGGCGCCTGAAAGAGGAAATGGATCAAATGCCGCTCCACGTAGAGGGCGTGAAGAATTCCCGTTGGATTTGCATGGACTATTTCAATACAGTGGTGCATGTTTTTTACCGGGAAACGAGAGAATTCTACGACATCGAGAACCTTTGGAGCGATGCGAAGTTTACGGAGTACGAGAACTTATAAAATGATGAATGATAAATCACTATTCATCGTGAATGCAGAGTATCTCATCGAAAACAAGCACTGAAAAGCAGTATTTTCAAAACAGACCCAGTATTTGCTTGTTTCGAGGAAAGTGATTTAATAAAATCGAAGCAGGAAGCATAAAACAGTTTTTGCCCTTCCTTCTTTTTCATAATCGTCAATGGAAAACAACCAAGAAAATAAAAACGGCACAAAATTCAACCCCTATTGGATATATGGGGTATTGGCCCTTTTCTTCATCGGCCTGAACTTTTTGCCCATCACGAGCAGTACGAGCGAGCCTATCAATTTTGAGAAGTTCGCCGATATGGCCAAAGAAGGCGACGTGGAAAAACTAGAGGTCGTAAACGAGAAATACGCCCAGATTTACCTCACCGAGAACGCCATCAAAAACAAAAAGGAAAAGTACAAGGACGCCTCCAAAAGCTCCTTTGCCAACAAGCGCCCGCATTACACTTTCGATACTGGCCCTGCGGAAAATTTTGCCAAAAAGATTGATGCGCTCAATGTTTCCCTACCTGTCGAAAGTCAGGTAAAGGTTTCATATATCGAGAAGCAAAACTGGCTGTCACCTATCATCAGCCTGTTGCTCCCTTTGGCGCTGTTGGTACTGCTCTGGATTTTCATCATGCGAAGGGTAGGTGGCGGTGCCGGTGGCCCTGGTGCACAGATTTTCAACATCGGCAAGTCAAAAGCCACGCTGTTTGACCAAAACTCCAAGGTCAATATCAACTTCGGCGACGTGGCCGGCCTCGACGAAGCCAAAGAGGAAGTCATGGAAGTCGTTGATTTTCTCAAAAATCCGAAAAAATACACCGCCCTCGGCGGCAAGATACCCAAGGGCGTACTCCTCATTGGCCCTCCGGGAACGGGCAAGACGCTCCTTGCGAAAGCAGTGGCCGGCGAGGCAGCAGTGCCGTTCTTCTCCATTTCTGGTTCCGACTTCGTCGAAATGTTCGTGGGCGTGGGTGCCTCACGGGTACGTGACCTCTTCCGCCAAGCACGGGAAAAAGCACCTTGCATCGTCTTCATTGACGAGATTGACGCCATCGGTCGTGCACGGGGCCGCAACACCATGCAAGGCGGCAACGACGAGCGTGAGAATACCCTCAACCAGCTTTTGGTGGAAATGGACGGCTTCCCGACCGACAAGGGCGTTATCCTGATGGCTGCCACTAACCGACCCGACGTGCTCGATTCGGCGCTGATGCGCCCAGGCCGCTTCGACCGCCAGATTGCCATTGACCGCCCAGACTTGAAGGGGCGTGAAGCCATTTTTGCCGTGCATTTGAAAAACATCAAGACCTCTGACACGGTCACGCCGATTGCGCTGTCAGAAATGACCCCGGGCTTTGCGGGTGCCGAAATCGCCAACGTTTGCAACGAGGCAGCACTTATTGCGGCTCGCCGCAACAAAGAAGAGGTGGACATGGACGACTTCAACTACGCCCTTGACCGGGTCATCGGCGGCTTGGAGAAGAAGAACAAGCTCATCTCGCCAGAAGAAAAAGAAATCATCGCCTACCATGAGGCTGGCCACGCCGTTTGCGGCTGGTACCTCGAACACGCTTCGCCGCTGGTGAAAGTGACCATTGTACCAAGGGGCATCGGAACTTTGGGCTACGCCCAATACCTGCCTAAGGACGAGTACATCACCCGCACCGAGGCGCTGCTTGACCGCATGTGCATGACCTTCGGGGGCCGTGCTGCCGAGGAACTTACCTTTGGGAAGGTATCCACTGGGGCGCAGAACGACCTCGACCAAGTGACCAAGATGTCGTACAGCATGGTCGCCGTGTTTGGCATGAATGAAAAAGTGGGGCAAGTGTCCTTTTACGGGATGCAAAACGAAAGCTTCGCACGACCTTACTCCGAAGAGACAGCGGCCATGATTGATGCCGAAGTGCGCAGGATAGTGACTGCCCAGTTCGCCCGTGCCAAGAGCATCTTGATGGACCACCGTGACGCCCTCGAAATACTTGCGAAGCAACTCCTCGAAAAAGAAGTGCTGCACAAAAATGACGTGGAGAAGCTCATTGGCCCGAGGCCATACGCCTGGCCGGACGAGCACAAGGCTCATCTCAATGGCATGTTATCGGTGCCGGCCATTGGCATCGCTACAGTTGCAGATGTACCGTCAAGCGACAACGGCGTTTCAGATGTGATGTGAAGTTTTTCGTTGAATAAATAAAGGCAAACAGGGCCGTTCCAGCAGTTGGGGCGGCCCTGTTTGTTTTCAGGAAGCGTTGGTACTACAAAGTTTATCTTGAGCATATGCTTGCCAATGCTCAAATTCATGAGTTACTGACAATTTGCGTAAATCCCCAAGTTTTCTACCTTCGAGCCTTTCAATCAAACTGCCCGTTCCAACATGTCAATTAAAGCTGAACCTACCCTGCCCATACTCAAACCCGGCGAAATGCATTACCTCGATGGCCCGAAGAGCCGCCAGCGGGAGTTGGGCTTTGCGTTTAAAGTCTTTTGGGAATTCCTCAAAGGCTTTCGGGCGCTGCATTTCGTGGGGCCGTGCATCACGGTCTTTGGGTCCGCACGCTTCAAGGACGGGCATGAATACTACGAAAAAGCAGAGGAAGTCGGCAGGGCCATCGCTGCCATGGGCTTCACGACGATGACCGGCGGTGGCCCCGGCATCATGGAGGCGGCGAACAAAGGTGCCTTCGAAGCGGGCGGCAGGTCGGTGGGCTGTAACATCGTGCTGCCCTTTGAACAGCACCCGAATCCCTATATGCACAAATGGGTGAATATCCGCTACTTCTTCGTGCGCAAGGTGCTGCTGCTTAAATACTCCTACGCCTTCATCATACTGCCCGGCGGCTGGGGTACGATGGATGAACTTTTTGAAACGCTAACGCTGGTGCAAACCAAGGTCATGCACAACTTCCCAGTGGTATTGATTGGAAAAAACTACCACCAATTACTGATGGATTACCTGAATTTCATGGAAACGCAAAAGACCATTTCGCCCGAAGACCTCAAACTCGTGCTGCTCACCGATGACGTCGGCGAAGCCATGGAACACGTACAGCGTTACATTTCAGCAAATTTCAAAATCATGAAAAAGCGTAGGCCGTTTTGGATGCTTTTTGAAAAGGTTTGAACAGTGTGATTCCTAATTTTACCTTTGTCTTGAAAGGCATTCTGCCTTCACTCTGAACTCAATTATTTCGTCATTCCTGAAAGGGAAAAAACTTAACAATTTATGCTGAACGGACTCATACATGCCCATTCCGGCCTACGCTGGGTAGTGCTGGTTTTACTCGTCGCCGCCACCTTCAAAGCACTGATGAAATGGCGATCCAACGTCTCCTATTCAGAGGGCGACCGCAAGCTCAACCTCTTTACCATGATTTCCATGCACGTGCAGCTGCTGCTTGGTTTGGCATTGATATTCATGAGCGACAAGGTGAATTTTTCGCAAATGAAAGACGCCATGTACCGCTTCTTCAGCGTCGAACACAGCGTGATGATGCTACTCGCCATCGCCCTCGTGACCATCGGCCATTCAAAGGCGAAGAAGGCAACGGATGATGCCAAGAAGTTCAAGACGATTTTCACCTTTTACCTGATCGCCCTGCTGCTCGTGCTGGTGGCCATTCCATGGCCTTTCCGTGGTTGGGGCAATGGTTGGTTTTAAAGGGCTGTTGGCTGTTGGCTATTGGCCGTTGGCTGCCAATGGCCAGTGGCCAATAGCTAACAGCTAACTTAAATTAACCCTTTCCGTTAAAAATTCATTATGGTTCGGATGCGCCAAAACTTCAGTGGTTTTGGCGCATTATTTTTGCCTGTACAATTGAAAATCAAATCATTTTACAATGAAAAAAATCGCCTTTTTCGCCCTGATGCTTTTTGCCGCAAGCACCGTTTTTGCGCAGCAAAGCCCTGTCAAATGGTCGTATGAAGCCAAAAAAGTGGCCGATGCCCCCAAAGGAGAAACTCAGTACGACCTCGTTTTCACCGCCCATATCTCCGATGGCTGGTACGTTTATTCCCAATACCTCGAAAGCGACGACGGGCCTATCCGCACGTCATTTACTTACGAGGCCAATGCTTCCCTAAAAATGGAGGGCAAAAACCTGGAAGAAGGCCACAAGTACGAGGGCTACGATGACCTCTTCGGCATGAACATCATCAAGTTCAAAGGCAATACGACCTTCACGCAGCGGGTAAAAATCTCGGCACCTACCAAGCTAAAGGGCAGCTTGGAGTTCATGACCTGCGACAGCGAGCGCTGCCTCCCCCCCGTTGAAGTTCCTTTCTGGTTTGACTTGAAGTGATAGCTTCACGGTTTCACTGTTTCATGGCTTTATGGCTCCATTGTTTTATTGGCTGTGCCCCTGACAATGAAGCCATGAAACAATGAAACCATGCATTACCTTTGCAAGCTTTTAAAAAACACCTACATAGCGGGCTGTCCCCGCTTTTATTTCAAAAAATTAGACATGAGAAGGTTCTGGACACTTTCGTTGCTATTGGCATTTTCTGCCTTGGCCTTCGGCCAAATACATAATCCCGTCAAATGGAGTTTTTCGTCAAAACAACTCAACGACACGGAGTTCAACCTCGTGTTCACCGCCGATATTGAAGACGGCTGGTACGTCTATTCGCAGTACCTCGAAGGTGACGACGGGCCAGTGAAAACGAGCTTCACCTATGAAAAGGGCAGCCATTTCTCGCTCGTGGGAAAGAACGCCGAAAGCTCCAGCCATCGCAAGGAGATGAACGATCCCTTGTTCGACAACATGAAGGTCATCAAGTTCTCGGAGAAGGTCAGTTTTACCCAAAAAGTAAAGGCCACAGACCTTACTAAGCCCATCAGCGGCTACCTGGAGTTCATGACCTGCAACAACGAGCGCTGCCTGCCGCCCACTGAAGTTGATTTTTCCTTTCAGTTAAAATCAAATACGAAACCTGCCGAGAACCCGACGGTTGCGCCAGCAACAGAAAAGGACAAGAATCCCACGCCGGCCATTGCTCCGCCAACCATCCAGCCATTGCCAGAATCAGCCATTTCTGGTGGAAATGGCATGGAAAACCCCGTTTCATGGACTGCCAACGTGCAGAAAACTGGCGAAAACGAGTTTATCATCAACTTCAAGGCAACAGTGGAGAAAGGCTGGGCCATCTACTCCCTATTTGTAAAAGAGGGCGGGCCACTGCCTACGGAACTGACATTTGCCACGGATGAAAACCTAAAAACCGTTGGCAAGCCAACAGAAACCAGCAGCCATAAAATCGAGGAGAAGGACCCCATATTTAAGATGAGGGTCACCAAGTTTAAGGAAGAAGTGACGTTCAGTCAAAGGATTTCGGCCAAAGACCCGTCCAAGCCGGTGGAGGGCATGATTTCTTACATGTCTTGCAACGATGAGCGCTGCGTACCGCTTGATGTGTCTTTCCAACTTGATTTGGCTGGGCTAAATGTGAAAATTGGCAATGACATTGGAGGCACAGCCCCAGCCGCAGTGCTGACAACCGACTCCATTGTCTATCTCGGCGACTGCAAGTTCAGCCTTGACCGCTCGCAAGTGGCCGACTGCGGCGAGGAAAAAGAGGACAGGAGCGGTCTTTGGAAAATCTTCATCCTCGGTTTCCTTGGCGGCTTGGCGGCGCTGTTCACCCCCTGCGTGTTCCCGATGGTGCCGCTCACGGTCAGCTTTTTTACCAAAAGCAACCAATCGAAGAAAAAGGGCTTCCAGAACGCTGCACTATACGGCTTTTTCATCTTGGCGGTGTATGTGCTGTTCAGCCTACCCTTTCATGTGCTGGATTCCGTCAGCCCCGACATCCTGAGCGATTTCTCGACGAACCCGACCATCAACATCGTTTTCTTCCTGATTTTCCTTGTGTTCGCCATCTCGTTTTTTGGCTATTTTGAAATAACGCTGCCCGAATCCTGGTCGAACAGATCGGCCAATGCAGAGGGCGTGGGCGGCATCCTGGGCATCTTTTTCATGGCCCTTACGCTGGTGCTGGTGTCGTTCTCCTGCACAGGCCCCATCCTCGGTTCGCTGCTCGGCACCGTGCTCGACTCCGATGCTGGTGCGATGCAACTCACGGCTGGCATGGCGGGCTTCGGAGTTGCTTTGGGCCTTCCCTTTGGCCTGTTCGCTGCCTTCCCCAACTGGCTCAAGGCGCTGCCAAAATCCGGTGGCTGGATGACCACTGTGAAGGTCGTGCTGGGCTTCCTCGAACTTGCCTTGGCGCTCAAGTTCCTCTCCAACGCTGACCTTGTGAAGCACTGGGGCATCCTGAAAATGGAGGTATTCCTTGTCCTTTGGATTGTGATTTTCCTTGGCTTGGGCATTTATCTTTTGGGCAAAATCAGGTTCCCGCATGATACGCCTGTTTCGTTGAAGCAACTCTCGCCCGTGCGCTGGGTACTCGCCATCCTGTCGTTCCTGTTTGTTGGCTACCTGGCCACCGGCCTGCGTTATGATGAAAAGGAAGGCTCACTGCATACCCTGTCACTGCTCAGTGGCGTGGTGCCGCCCACTTGCTACAGCATCTGGTACCCCTGCGATTGCCCACAAAATGTGTATTGCTTCAAGGATTTCTGCGAGGGCCTCGAAGTGGCTCGCAAGGAGAACAAGCCCATCATGATTGACTTCACTGGCCATGCTTGTGCCAACTGCCGCCGCATGGAAGCGGAGGTTTGGCCACAAAAAGGCGTACATGAATACCTACGGGATTCGTTTGTGGTCATTTCATTGTATGTGGATGAAAAGATTGATTTGCCGGAGGCAGAACAAAAATCAATGCCCATGAAGAGCGGCGGTACCAAGCGCCTGCGCAACTTCGGCCACAAATGGGCTTATTTCCAAACGGAGAACTTCAACGACAACTCGCAGCCGCAATATGTGCTACTTTCCAATGACGGCAAGCTGCTCAATAAGCCGGTTTCGGGTATGCAAAAAGTGGGTGATTATGAGGACTGGATTAAATGCGGTTATGAGCAGAATAAGAGACTGAATGGGAAGTGAATGAAGCCGATTTAAGGCAATTTATTTGATTTAAGATATAAGATTTAAGACGTAGGATTTAAGATTTATTGGCGATTTGGAAAATGTCATATTTGAGGTTTCGAGCAGTCGCCCCCAATCTAAAATCTTATATCGTCTATCTTATATCTTAAATCAAAACACCAGTATTTGCAGGCGAAGCGAGCATTAACCTACCCAAAATTTTTCAATAATTCCCATACAATTTCCCCCTCGAATCCCCTCGACATGGCATACTGTGCCAGCTTTCCTTTTCGGGCAAAATCGTTTTCTTCACCAATATGTGCGGCCCGTTTTTCCAATACTTCCCTCAATGTTTTAAGGTAGTCCTGCTCGCTGATTTCTTCCATCGCCTTGCGTATGCAGTAGTCGGAGATGTCCCGCAGCTTCAGTTCTTGTCGGATGCGGGTGCGGCCCCATTGCTTCATGCGAAACTTGCCCCGTGCGAAGGAACGGGAGAAGCGCTCCTCGTCCAAGAACTTTTCTTCAATAAGGCTGGCCATTACGTCCTCCAAGTCCTGGCCGTAACAGCACAATTCAATGAGTTTGCCGCGCACTTCTTGGTGGCAGCGGTCTTGGTAGGCGCAGTAGCGTTGCAGCTTGATTAGTGCCTCGGCCTTGGAGGTGTATTTTTTGGCGGGCTTCTTTTCCACTTTTTTAAAAACAGGTAGTTTCACCGCCAAAGATGGTGTTTTTTTTATTTCAACGGCAGCATTGAAGCGCAACCTCATCCGACTTGGCGCAAATAAATTTTCATGTTCCAATGCAGCGTACCCTTGCGTAAACGCATTACTGAGACAATTAAACAATGCCCAACACTATGACAACCCCAAATCTTGGCTCCCTTTCAGCGAAAACCCTCCTCTTGGTGCTATTGGCGGTATTGGTGCGCATGCCCGCCCTCATTTCTCCAAAAGCAATTGATGACGAACGAATCTACTCGGTGGTTGGGATTGAGATGCTCCATGGCGAATTGATGTACCAAGATGCCATTGAGCGGAAGCCCCCCTTGCTTTTCTGGACTTATGAGGCCATTCTTGGTATCGGTGGCGACTACAATTGGCATTTCCTGCACTTCGCTGGGCTGTTGTGGATTTTGCTAACCATGTGGGGCATTTACAAACTGGCCAAGCTGCTATTCGATAAAGACTCGGGCCTTGTAGCGGCGATGTTCTATGGCGTTTTTGTGGGCTGGGCCTTTTGGGGCAATCTGGCCATGAACGGTGAGGTGCTTATGAACCTGCCCATTGCCTGGGGCATCTATTTTGTGCTAAAAAACAGCCGTTCTTTCCGGGTATTGGAATTGTTTTTTGCAGGGGTGCTGCTTTGTTGCGCCTTCCTGCTAAAGCAGCCTGCCGCCATCATGGCAATACCCTTGGGGCTTTACCTTTTATCGCCCGGTTATCGGCACAAAATGCAGGCAATATGGCTGGTTTCTTTCCTCCATGCGGGTGTTCTGACCATTGGGTTCTTTAGTTGCTTGGCGGTGGTGGCAGCCATATTGCATGCGCAGGGCATCCTCGATGCAGCATTCTATTGGACGATAAGTGACCACGACATACCGCATGGCTTGTTTGACCCTGTTTTTTGGACACGTGGCATCGGCATGACCTTCGCCTTTATCGGTTCCTGTGGGGTGCTGGTAGTGGGTACCGTCGCAGCCCTTAAAATGGGCAATAAAAAAGAATGGGGCCTCTGGGAAGGCAAACGCCCTGAATTTTGGGCCATGACGAACCTGCTTATTGCGGCGATTATTGGCCTATCGCAGGCGGGCAGGTTTTACCCCCATTATTATATCCAATTGGTGCCAATATTATGCATTTTAGCTGCACCAGTTTATAGTGCAATATGGACAAAAAGAAAGGATTTTAATTTTTGGCTTTTTAAAGAAAGCATCAGTAAAATATGGCTGACCGCAACCATTGTCGCCTTTTTAATTGTACATTCAATTGGATTAATAAACCATTGGGCGAATTCAGAAACTGGGGATTATCTGTTGGCGAATTCACGGCCCGATTATGAGGTATTTATTTGGGGACAAAGCTCCAACCTTTACATAGATGCTCAACGCCGGGCAGCAACCCGCTATGTGGCTACATTTCCATTGACAGGGTATATATTTGGAAGCCCCCTGAGCTGGGATACCAGCTACGATACCTCGCACAGAATTTTACCGGGTGCTTGGGAAAACCTTAAACTCGATTTTATTAAAAAAATGCCGGAATACATCATTGACAACGATGCAGCGAGGGCGGTACCACGCTACCCCATTGCGCAGTTCCCATATTTTGATGCTATTGTCACTAATTGCTATGAGCAAGAAATAAAGACAAAAGACGGCGTAATCTATAAAAGAAAAAGCGGTGATTGCCCGCAATTAAATCATCCAGTGCGATGACTTTTATTATACTGCGCACTAATAGATTTTGTGTAAAATTGCTATTGGCCCAATGTCATCAACTTAGCGAGATATGTTTGTTTGATGGGACACAGATTTGAAAGATTTAACGGATTAACACAGATTAAATCAGTGAAAATCAGTTAAATTTTTCAAATCTGCGTCCCATCAAATCTTGCTCAATCTTAAGTTGACGCTATTAGACCGTTGGCCAATAGCCAACAGCCAATAGCCAAGGAACACCATATCTCGACCTTTAAGAATCTATTATAAAATAAACAATGGAATTCAATCAAATCAAAGCCACCGTACTGGCGCTTAAATTTATCAAATTTGGCATTGTTGGCTTCTCCGGCCTACTGGTGGACTTTGGGTTGACCTGGATTTGCAAGGAGCAGCTAAAGCTCCAGAAATACCTGTCTAATAGCATTGGCTTCGTGGCGGCAGCCAGTAGCAACTACTATCTCAACCGTATCTGGACGTTCGAGAGCCATAACCCGCAGGTCGTGGAACAGTACGCCAAGTTCCTGATGGTGTCCCTAATCGGCTTGGGCTTGAACAACTTGCTGATTTATATCCTACACGAGCAAAAAGGCTATAATTTCTATGGCTCGAAACTGGTGGCCATCGGTTTCGTGATGCTCTGGAATTTTACAGCAAACTACTTTTTCACCTTCTGGACAGCATAGGTGCTACCCCTCGCCAATAATATGCTGGCCTTTTTTACTCCAAAGGCAGCCTCGAGGCCGCCACCACATCCTCGATGGCGTGGACGACATTGGTGATTTCCCAGGCATCGGCAGAAGTGACGACGCCCCGGATGAGGTCCACGTACATGACGGGCAGGCCGTTGTTCACAAAATCATAGATTTCCATTTCCACGAAGTCGCCATTGACCGTATTGCGCAAGCCGAACTTGCGGATGGTCAGCTCGCTGGGGCGGTTTTTGGAATACACAAAATCGTATTCAATCAATATTTGGTACCGTTGGAAGGGCTTCAAAAATACATAGCGGGCGCTCCTGTCAGGTTTGAAATCAATGGTAAGTGCACCATCTACCCCATTGCCCTGGCGCACCGCCCGGTGGTGTATTTGTTTGTTGGTACTGATGACCGAGTCGTGCTGTTCGGCGTTTTTGTTGCTGAACAAGAACAATTTTGAAAAGGCATTGGACGCCACGGACTGCAAGCGGTGGCGCAGCGAAAGGTCGAGCCAGAAAAGGTCGTAGTCGGTATCGAACTGCGAATCGGCCCCGACGATGACGTTGACGGAGTCCCGGTTGAACCATGACTTCATGGCCACCCTGCGCTGGTTGCGGGCGTGCAACTGCATCAGGTAGTCGTTCAAAGGCTGAAAAACGTTGCCGATTTTTTGGGCGTTTGGCCCTTCAACGGTAAGCTGCAAAGTGTACTCGCCCTTTTCGTTGGCCACCAATTCGCCGGAGGCATGTGCCTCGTCGGTACTGTTGCGGTCTTGCCACCAGAGGTCGGCCCGGCACCTGGAATCGAAGTACATCAGCTCCAGCCGCCCGACGAACTGGCTATCGGGGATGATAAAGGTAGCCCTGGTGCTGCGGCCAATGTATTCATGCCAAACAACGAGGTCGGAGCCGCCCGTGACAAATAGCTCATCGGCGGTATTGGCGGTATCGAGGAAAAGCAGGGCTATGCCGGAGAGGTAGGTATTGGTTCCTTGCCGCTCGGCCCTTACGGTCGGTTTGCCCGGGTTGTTGAGAAAAACGGGCACGGCCAGTTGTGGTTTGAAAGGGGACTGTGCAAACAAGGGCAGGGTCAGATAAAGGGCAGCAGCAATTATAAAATATTTCATTTTCGGGCTAAAGTGTTTTGGTAATCGGTTCAACATGGCCTTGGGGGCGGGGCGAATGTAAGGAAAGATGGAACAGTAGGGGTTTTGAAAATTGACAATCAGCAAATCTTAGATGGTTTCTCAAGATTTTCGGAAGCGCATTTAAATTTTAAAAGGGGTTTAAACATTTGTTGAATTATCCAGTTTTACCGAAAATCACCTATTTCCCTGCCATTAAATTATCTTTTAACCATGAAATCTAACCTGCGACAAACCTGCCGGTAGATTTTCCATTCAAACAGTATTATCCGTATGAAAACTTATGCCATTACCATAGGGCTACTGCTTATGGCAGTCACCCTTTTTTGCCAAACGCCGTCCACAGTCTCACGTCGGGTGCTGGAAGCAAAAGCAGCCAAAGCTAAATTTCAAACCGTTCAATTATTTGATAATGTTGGTGAGGCAAAATACAACAAAAACCTCAAAAATGCCCTGAAAGGTGGTCAAATGCTCAATTTGAAAACCAAAGAACTCAAGTTGTTGTATGCCTCAAAGCCCAACAGCTTGACCTTGGAATTGCCCAGTGCACAAAAAAGTGCCATGCGATTGGAATTGGTTCGGCACGACCTGCTGACCAGTGATTTTTCGGTAAGGGACAATAAAAGCAAAGGCAAACTGAAGTACCAGCCGGGGGTGTTCTATCATGGCATCGTGCAGGGTTCCAACAATTCCGTGGCAGCTATTTCTATTTTTGAGAATGAAGTAATAGGGGTAGTCAGCGATGCAGCGGAAGGTCAAATGACCTTGGGAAAAGCAGGGGAGTCCGCCAAAAGCACCAACTATGTTTTTTACCGTCAACAGGAATTGATACAAGCACCAGGCTTTTCATGTGAGGCAATAAATACGCCCGGCAGCAAGCCAAGCGAACCCACTAAGGATGGCAACTCCAAAGTGCTGGCAAAATGCGTAAGAGCTTACCTTGAATGTGACTATGATTTGGTCAATGAAAAGGGTGGGGCAACAGGCGCTGTCAATTACATAACAGGCCTCATGAACATGGTCTCTACTTTGTACCTAAATGATGCGATTACGCTGAATGTGTCAGAGATTTTTACCTGGACAACACCAGATACCTACCCCACCAACAGTAGTTCCAGTGTGCTCACAGCCTTCAAGGCAGCCCGCCCGACGTACAATGGCAACATCGCCCACTTGATAAGCCGGGGAGCTCCAACCAACGCAGGCATTGCATACGTTGATGCCCTTTGTACCGCTTATGCTTATGGATATAGCTCCATCGCAAGCACGTATGCTACCGTGCCAACTTATTCCTGGTCAGTAGGAGTGCTGGCACATGAAATGGGCCATAACCTTGGGTCCCCGCACACCCATGCATGTGTCTGGAATGGCAACAATACCGCCATAGACGGCTGTGGCCCCCAAATTGGGTCGAACGAAGGTTGCACGGGCCCCATTCCTGTCAAAGGCACCATCATGAGCTATTGTCACATGGTGAATGGTGTCGGCATTGATTTTAACCTTGGATTTGGCCCGCAGCCTGGCGATCGCATTCGGGGAGAAGTAAATGCAGCGACTTGCCTAACAACCTGTGGTTCAAGCGGCGGCTGCTCCCTGACGGTTACTTTATCGGGTGGCACCAGCATTTGCAGTGCTGGCACTGGCATTGTCACTGCCACCTCCACTGGCACCGCTCCTTTTACCTATAGCTGGTCGAACGGAGGCACCACACAAACCATCAGCGGGCTATCAGCTGGCACCTATAATGTGACCATCACTGATGCAGCAGGTTGCATTGGCACGGGCAGCCGGACCATCACCCTTTCTGGATTGACATTGACGACTACTGTCACCAACGAAACCAGCGCTGGCGCCAAAAATGGCGCTATCAATTTGACGGTTGCTGGGGGTACGGCGCCTCAAACCTATATATGGTCAAATGGCCCTACTACAGAAGATTTAGCAGGCCTGGCTGCCGGCACCTATACGGTCACCGTTACTTCCGCCAATGGTTGCACGGGCATAAAAAGTGCGACAGTTACTACATCATCTTCCGGCGGGGGAGGCAGTTGTTTGCCTTTGGTCGCATTGCCACATTCCCAGAGCTTTGAGGGTAATATTGGAACGTGGACGCAAGACACCAACGATGGCATGGACTGGACGGTGAAATCCGGTACTACGCCAACCATCAATTCTGGGCCATCCGCCGCCAGTTTAGGCAGCTATTATCTATATACCGAAGCTACGGGCAATACTGGAAAACTTTCCCGCATTACCAGCCCCTGCTTCAACCTTGCTTCGGTTGTCAATCCCGTTATCCGGTTCAATTACCATATGTATGGTGCGCAAATGGGCAGCTTGAAACTGGAAATCAGCACCAATGCCGGAAGCACATGGACCTCAATATGGTCTTTAAGCGGCAACCAAACCAATGTCTGGCGCACAGCGACAATTTCCTTGAGTAGCTATGCCACACAAACCGCTAAGTTCCGTTTTGTGGCCACCATTGGAGGTGACACCAGCGACAAGGCCATAGATGGCATAAACATTCGGTCAAATTCAAATTGAGGTGACCGCCCTATTGAAATAGTACCTTAAAAAAGCGGCCCGTTGCATGTCAAAACTGCAACGGGCAGCTTCATTTTTACCAAACCATATAAACCAAAAAAACATCAAACAAGCACACCATTCAGTTGTTGCAAGTGTTCCACCCTCCCAATCAAGCAGCGCCCTTGTAACTACAATAATCGCACAGTACCTTGCTTGAACTTTCGCTTTTTTGGATTGATTTGGCTGCTGCTGGAGTTGAAAACTGGTAGGCTTGTCACAACTGGTTACTTCATTCTTACAATCCAGTTCCCCCGCTGGCAACTGGTCTTCCCTTCACAATTAAAAAACCCAACGCTGGTTTCGCCCTCCGACCGGACACCAGTATCGTTTCGTCTCATATCTTTTTGGTAAAGATATGAGACGAAACGATAGTAGGAACAAGTCAGGATACCTAATCCTGTCCCATATCTTTTCTAGCCCCAGCGGCGGGGCGCAATATGATAGCTTTCCTTGACAGGTTTCGCTCCGCTGGAGCTTAGGAGACTAGGTTAACCTGCATTGCTTATTACACAACCCCCAACAGCCAACAGCTATTTTATCACATATTTTGGCGTCGCATTGAAAGTTTTACTCACAGGTTCGCCGGTGATAATTTCCACCTCAAATTTTTTGAAGCGGTTGCCTTCAAACGAAATTCGCAGCGGCTCGCCGTTTTGCCTGACGGCGCTTTCAACAATGACCGTTCCCGATTCATCATAAACACGAGCTTCCGTGCCCTGGAAAGTTACCTGCTCGAAGATGATTTCGTATTTTTTTAAAAAATCATCGGGAGGACAGGACAGGCAGGGCGGAATGGGCCATCGCAGGCGCAACCTCGCCCACCAGGCAACTTCAATCGGAATGCGGAAGCACATAAAACTGCCCGGATTCAGCTCGCAAAAGGTGCAATGGTCTTCCAGCAATGCCCGCATCTCCCTACCGCAGACGGCGCAAAACGGCTGGCTGGAGCTTTTCATCTGGCAAGTTGACTGAGGGCGATAAACCCCAAGGGCTGCATAGCCGCCGCCCTGCCATAAGCCAACTACGCCCGGCGGGGTGTTCGACGTGGTGGGAATGGGCGTCGCTGCGTTAATCAAATCTCCCCATTTGGTGGTAGCCCGGTTGGTGTTGATGGTCAGGTTGGCATCATCCGGTTCGCCGCCCGACCAGGTGACGTTGTCGTCGCTGCCGTCGCAAACGTAGCAGGTGTATTCATCTGCCAAAAAACCGATCTTGTGCCCAAGCTCGTGGGTGATGATTTGCGCAAAATTGGAAGAAATGGAAGAAAAGACCAGCGTGCCGGCGCACCCGCCCCATTGCGTGTCGTTGACCAGCACAAAAGTGGCGTCGGATGCTGGCGCATAAGCCGCTGCTTCAAAGCATTTGGCTGGCGAATCGCTGCGTATGCAACGCTCCGCTTCGCCGGCGGCGGGGTTGCCGTAGCGGCAATCCAATTCCGTATTTTTGAAAATGCCGTCCTTCGGGTGGTCGCATCCGGATTCTTCCGACAGAACGTTGACCCGCCAGATGTTCAGTGCGCACATCGTTTCCGAGTAGGGAACCAATGCCCTCAAAGCGTCCACCGCTTCGTTCACTTTTTGATTAAAAGTGGCCTGCTGGGCAGCCGTAAAACCGTCTCCGATAAAAACAATATCGTACTTCTGGGCGGTAGGTCCGTTGCTAAGAACGGACGTGTAATATTGCCCGCCATTGGTCTGGATGTCCACCTGTGCAAGCAGGCGAACTGTAAAAAGCAAAATGAAATAGAAAGTAATGGATTTTTTCATGTCAGTAGAATTGGGAAAACTCAAATCCAAATTCAAATTCAAACGCAAGGCGTGACGTGGGGCTGGGTTTGAATTTGAATTTGGATTTGCGTTTGAATTTTTCAACGCAACTTGATTTCACTCAAAAATTTTCTTCCCCTCCTGCCCTCCGGCGTCGTCAAATCCATTCGGGCTGATGCCTCGTAAAAACGGATAACGACCGCCTCTTTCAGGTTGGGAATTTTGACGGGGAAAACGCTTGGAGATTCTTTCCCTTCCCGGTGGATGCCTGATCCTTCGGGGTTTTCAAAAACCTCAGCCCGCTCTTTGACGGGGTGCGCAATGGAGGCTGAAAAAAGGAGGTTCCCATTTGCCGCCATGATGTCGTAGGAAAGCTGGAAAGTGCGGGTTGAAAATTGCTGGTCGTACCCGCCGCCATAAGGCTTGTCGCTTACCAGCCTTAACCTTCCGTCCGTGTTCATTTCCAAAATCAACTGTTTAGCGGTTGCGGGTTGGATTTCAAAAGCAACCCTGCCTACGCTTTTCCCATTTTCGGTGAGGGAAATCGTCGTGCTTCCTTGTTCCGCCATTCCGATAGCCATCGGGACCAGGACTTCTAGGTGCCCCAGGTCATTTACGCCGATTACGGTAGCGACGGTTTTTCCAAAAGTCACTTGTAGTCCAGTAGTGCGGTCGAATTTGCCTTGTGAGCGGGCGAGCAAAATGGTTTCGCCGGGAGCGCTTTTTGCTGGCGTCACCGAGATTTCCCCGCCGCCGCCCTGTGGTGTTTTTTTGAGGTCACAGCGCATGCAAAGCAGCACTGATAGCAACAATAAGGGAAACAGCTTTTTCATAAGCAATGGAATTGAAGTGATAGGAAATGAGGGGCACAGCAGCGATTTGTCCCCCCTAAAATGAGTTGAAAATAATGGTAAGAAGATTTCACGTTTGCTAAAGCAAAAACAACAATTATGTATCAACCCACCATCGAAGCAAATATACTGAAAACTACGGAAAAATTTGTGCAATAATCACAGGTTTGTAGTCCTGACACGGTTTGAAGAAGCGATTGTCTTAACCCTGCTGTCTCAGGGTCTTTCCGGCGTAGTCTTTACTGATTTTTTGCATTGCAACGCTGGTTCTTTTTTGTTTAGTTGCAACCCCGCTGGCAACTGGTCTTCCCTTCCCCGCTGGTTACGGTCTCCGACCGAACACCAGTACCACACGTCTCCAACGTGCGTATGCAAAAACTCACCATTTACCAATCTTCGCCCCAGAACCATAAAACTTCATGAACGATTGAAATTAGTTTCAATGCGTTAATCTATGCCATCACTGCAACCGCAATCTAGCTTGAGCTTCACGATGGGCGAGTTGATGATCACATCCTGAATGGGGTTTTCGCAAGTGCATTTATTGGGAACTATGAATTCCAGTTTCCTGGGGCCATAATATACGGCTTTCAGTATAAAACCATCGGTGGCATCGTCCCACCTGGCCTTTCGTTTTTTGTTGTTTACAAGAACTTCCAACTCGTTGTTATTCACATAATACTTTAAAATACCGGTTGTCATGATATGTATATCCGCTATACGCCGGGGACAGTTCATATAGAATGTAGTGTTGTAGTCTTCTACCTTTCCAATGGTAGGGCTACAATTGAAATAACCGGTCCGGTCGCTCATCTCGAACCTGTAGGTACCGCTGCCTATCCCCTCCAATACGTATTCTACCCCGTCGGGCTTGACGATGGGCCTGACCGCTTGGGCTTGACCATCCATTAAGAGTACGGGTTCCCTTTTATTGGCTTGGTAAAAATCAGTCGAAACCAGCAGTGTAACGCTGTACTCGCCGTCCGATGGTGTTGAGCTACCCACTGATGGTGGAGCTTCTTTTCGCACGCACTCCATGCTGATGGTGGTGTCCTTGCTTAGGTAAAGTTCGGCAGGGATGCAGAGGTATGAGCCATCCGCCAAGCGGGCCTCTATGCGGTGTTGCCCCTCCGGCAGGGTCATTTTAGCAATGGAAAAATCTCCTTTTGGGAACTGGGAGGTAATGGTCTGCGGCTGATTGTCCACGCTCACTGTGCCAATGGCCGACCGTGTCAGTATGCCCAACTCAAACCTGGTTTTGGAACAACTAAGCGTATAAGTCGTCGAAGGGGGGCGCTTGATTTTGAAAGTACCGCCACAGCGCCAGGTGCTGTCGTTGACGGACAAACTATACGTGCTATCTATGATGAGATGAGGGATGACGATACCGGATGAATCTTTCGTGAACGACCATTCGGCAGGTGGCGTTCCATTCACCAGTACCGCTGGTGCTTGCAGTCGCCTTCCCATGCGAAAAGTCGCTTCTTCCACGGTTTCACCAGGCGATGGGTCTAGCAAATGCCGGATGCCCAAGCCTGCTACCACCACCAACGCCAGTCCTGCTGCCAGTGCCATCAGCTTGCCCATGCCACCCCACGCCAGCAGTGGTTTTTTCTTCTTTTCGGCCTCAAGTTGCGCCAGCAATGCTTGCCATTCAACGGGCTGTTCTTGCACCGGGCTGTATTCTGTGGTGATGTCCACGGCGAAGTTGTACACCAAATTGTAGTAAACCCGCTCGTTGTCCACCTTTTCTACGGTGGACACCTTCAAGTACAGGGGGAACTTGCCCACTTTCTTGGGCGTCACTTCAAATACCCATTCCGTGAAAGCGCTCAGCTTTGCTTTCTGGTCGAGGTTGTTCGGTGTCCAGATGTCAAAGGCTGTGCTATCCCTTGCCAGCAATTCCACACTCATGATGTCGGTCACATCAATATCATCTACCAATTTGGTGTGCTCGGTCGGCACAAAATTTTTGGTGATATGCTCCCAGATTGCCCCTATGCGAACCGTGCATGTGGTAGGTAGGTTCACGGTCATGCGGCTGGGGATGTTGTGCATGAGCTTCCCCTTGCCCGAAACATTGGACAGGAAGTCTTTTTCATCCTTGAATTTGCGGATGCCTTCTATAAGGTTCAATAAACCACTGCGAATCCGGTTGAGTTCGAGGGTATAATCCTCTTGGCCAATGGTATTGGTTCGGTTTTTTGACTCCAAGGATTTCAACTGGCCAAGCAATTGATACACGTCCTTCACCAAGGGCCGTTCTGCTTCAATCTGATTTGCTTGAAAATAGGACAAGAGCTGGCGCAACGCCTCCTCTAACTGATTGTCAACGGTTAGGTTGTGGAGGGTGGTGATGAGTGAATTCAGTTCCATTGCGCCTTAGGGTTACAATGGTTCATGAAGGTTTCTCGTTTCAGGTTTCAGGGAAGTACCTGCTTGTAACAATTTTGCTTACGTTGATTTGCAATAGAACCCATTCTAAAAATGCTATTCATGTCCAATTGAGCACGAAACTCCCGTGAAACCTGAAATCGAAGATTCACGCCAGTAACCCTTCACGAACCATTGGGTTAGAATAATGGCCCTAATGTCATACTAAAAATTCACTTTTTGAAAATAATCAAGGATTGCAGTGGTATTTGGATGGGGGGCATCTGCCATGCTTCGGGCCCTTTCCCTGCTTTTTTCATTGACAAGCCTTCCAAATCCATTTCTTCCCCCTCCACCCCTTTCGACAAGGGTTCCAAATCAATTTCGTCACCTGCTTTTTTTCATTGACAAGTCTTCCAAATCCATTTCCCTGAAAGATATACTTATGGATTCCCATTTGAAGCCCACCAACCCATTTCCCCAAAAAACGAAACGGCCCGCCGCAGTGTTTCTCCTGCGACGGGCCGTTGTTTTGAGCCAGTATAAGTCCGATTAAGTAGGAAAATGTTTGGCGCAAGTGTTTGATAACAGCGCAATTTCCCAATTTCTTAATTTCCCAATTTCAATTACCCTTGGCTCCTATCCTTCCTTATCTTATTCAGCGCCGACCCCGCCTTCACCCAAGCAATTTGCTGCTTGTTGTAGGTATGCTTAACCTCAAAGCTCTCCTGCGTTTTGTCGGCGTGGTTCAGCACGATGGTCAAGTTCTTGCCCGGCGTGAGGTTGCCCTTGATGTCAATCTTGTCATCCTGCCGGATTTTGTCGTAGTCGGCATTGTCCACGAAGGTCAGTGCGTACATCCCCTGCTTTTTCAGGTTCGTTTCGTGGATGCGGGCGAAGGACTTCACGATGACGGCCTTCACGCCGATGAACCGAGGCTCCATCGCCGCATGTTCCCGGCTGCTGCCCTCACCGTAGTTTTCTTCCCCAAAGACAATGGTGCTCACACCAGCGTCCCTGTACGCCCGGCCACTGTCCGGCACAGACATGAATTTGGCCTTGGTGCCACGCTTGCCGTAGTTGGCCACGCTGTTCGTCTGCTCGTTGAAATAGTTCAGCGCACCGATGAGGCAGTTGTTGGAGATGTTTTCCAAGTGACCACGGAACTCCAGCCAAGGCCCGGCCATCGAGATATGGTCAGTGGTGCACTTGCCCTTCGCCTTGATGAGGATGCGCATATTGCGGAGCTGCTTCGTGGTTATCGGCTCGAACGGCGTCAGCAATTGCAGGCGCTTTGAGGTCGGGCTGACGGTCACCTGCACCTTGCTGCCATCCTTGGCAGGGGCTTGGAAGCCAGCGTCCTTTACATCGAAGCCGAGTGGCGGCAGCTCAACGCCCGTTGGTGGGTCGAGGCGCACAGCAACGCCATCCTCGTTGATGAGGGAGTCGGTCAGCGGATTGAAGGTCAGGTCGCCAGCGATGGCCAAGGCGGTCACAATTTCGGGACTGGCCACGAAGGCATGGGTGGCGGCGTTGCCGTCGTTGCGCTTCGAGAAATTGCGGTTGAACGAGGTGATGATGCTGTTCTTCTTGTTCGGGTCGGTGGTATGGCGCTGCCACTGGCCGATGCAGGGGCCGCAGGCATTGGCCAGCACCACGCCGCCCATTTGCTCGAAAGCCTCCAACTGGCCGTCACGGGCCACCGTGTAGCGGATCTGCTCCGAGCCGGGCGTCACGGTGAACTCAGATTTCACCTTCAACTTTTTCGCTACCGCCTGACGTGCCAGCGAGGCCGCACGGTCGAGGTCTTCGTAGCTGGAGTTGGTGCAGGAGCCAATGAGGCCGACCTCCAGCTTCGCTGGGTAGCCGTTGTCTTTTACCGCTTGCGCAAATTTGGAGATTGGCCAAGCGAGGTCCGGCGTGTAAGGGCCGTTCACATGCGGTTCCAGTGTCGAAAGGTCAATCTCGATGACTTGGTCGAAGTACTTCGCCGGGTCGGCGTAGCACTCTGGGTCGCCCGTGAGGTGCTTCGCAATGCCGTCGCAAAGTGCTGCCACGTCAGCCCGGCCCGTGATGCGCAGGTAGCGGCCCATCGCCTCGTCGTAGCCGAAGGTAGAGGTCGTCGCCCCGATTTCAGCGCCCATGTTGCAGATGGTGCCCTTGCCCGTGCAGGAGAGCGAAGTTGCGCCCTCGCCGAAGTACTCGACGATGGCTCCAGTGCCGCCTTTCACGGTCAGGATGCCCGCTACTTTCAGTATTACGTCTTTTGAACTGGTCCAGCCGCTCAGTTTGCCCGTCAGCTTCACGCCGATGAGCTTAGGCATCTTGAGTTCCCAAGGCATGCCCACCATCACGTCCACCGCATCCGCACCACCGACGCCGATGGCCACCATACCGAGGCCGCCCGCATTGGGGGTGTGGGAGTCCGTGCCAATCATCATCGCACCGGGGAAGGCGTAGTTTTCCAGTACGATCTGGTGGATGATGCCAGCGCCCGGTTTCCAGAATCCGATGCCGTATTTGTTGGAAATGGAGGCGAGGAAATCGAACACCTCCTTGTTTTTGTCGAGTGAGTCAGCGAGGTCAACAGCAGCGCCGTCTTTCGCCAAAATGAGGTGGTCGCAGTGGACAGTGCTGGGAACGGCGGTCCGGGTCTTGCCGCACATGTCGAACTGGAGCAGCGCCATCTGCGCCGTGGCGTCCTGCATGGCCACCCTATCGGGGGCGAAGGACACGTAGTCCACGCCCCGCTGGTACTCTTTCAGCGGTGATTCGGCGTGCAGGTGTGAGTAGAGGATTTTGTCGGCCAAGGTCATCGGGCGGCCCAGTTTTTTGCGGGCTTTCTTCAGTTTTTCTGGCAGCTCGGCGTAGAGCTTTTGTATCAAATCGAGGTCGAAAACCATGGTGGTGTTTTTTTATGTTTTAAAATGCGGTTCGAGGTTTTTCGGGCGGGCAAAGGTAGCGGTTTCCAAAGGAAATCAGGTGTTGGAATAGCGGTTTTTTCATTACCTACAAGAATTCATAACTTACCATGCAAACACTACCTTTGGGGCTTGACCACCTAATCTATCTTGTTCTGAAATGCTAAATGGAGTTGTACTACTCATTGAAATCAGTTTTCTGCCGATTGCCGTTTTGCTGCTGCTCAAGAGGAAGGCATTCAATGCTTCGCTGTTCCTCATCATCGCCGTTTGCGCACAATTGTTGTTTTTTACTGCAAATGATTCCTACCTCCACCATTGGGACGAAAAATACCACGCCCTCGTTGCGAAGCACCTCGCCGAAAACCCGCCCAAACCTTGCCTTTACAAAGACCCCATTGAAGATTACAATTACCAGCAATGGACAAACAACCATATCTGGCTGCATAAGCCGCCAATGGCTTTGTGGATTATGGCTGGTGCTATTAAAGTATTTGGTGCTAACGAGCTTGCCATAAGATTGCCGTCCGTGCTGCTTTCTTTGTTGTCTGTTTTGTTGACATTTTTAATCGGAAGTGAGCTTTTTTCAAAACGCACAGGCGTTATTGCTGCTTTTTTCCTCGCCATTAATGGGTTCTTTATTGATATAACATCTGGCCGCACCACCACCGACCATATTGACTGTACTTTCTTGTTTTTTGTACTATTGGGCATTTATTTGACCATCAAATATTATTCAAATAATAAAGTATGGCTGTTTGTCGCCGCTACCATTGTCTGCGGCTTGGCTTTGCTCACAAAATGGTTGCCCGCATTGATTATTGTTGGTCTATTGGCCTAATTGGATTGACGAACAAAGTAGGGTTTGTCAAGAACGCCATAGCTGCAAGTTTATTCATACTAATTTCATTCCTGGCTTACCTGCCTTGGCGGCTATATACTCAACAGCAATTCCCATTGGAGTTCGCATGGGAGCAAGCATACAACCTGCGCCACCTGACCGAGGCACTGGAGGGGCATCAACACCCGTGGTGGTATTATCTGGATTGGATTAGGATTATCTGGAATGAAGCTATTTATCTGGTTTTAGCTTTTATCTTATGGCGGGTTTTAAAACTGAAGCAAAAAAATGAATTATTGCTACTTATTTGGATATTAATTCCACTCATCGTTTTTTCATTTTCATCCACTAAAATGCCCGGGTATGTGCTTATTTCAGCACCAGCGGCTTTTATTTCAATGGCGCTATTTTGCGAGTATTTATTGGTGGAATTCAAGTATGGAAAATTGGGGATAGCTATTGTTCTTGCTATTGTTTTATTGGCACAACGATATTGTATTGAAAGGGTAAAACCATTTAACAGAGATGATGAAAAGGAAAAGATAACCGTTGAAATAAAGCGATTAATAGACAGCATTGGACATAGCCCGACCGTGCTTTACGGCAACCCATTCTCCATCGAAACCATGTTTTACACTGACTATATTTCATACACCAGTTTGCCGACTGAGAAGGGGATGGAAAATGCGCAACTAAAAGGTCATCAAATCGCTGTACTGGACAATGGGCAACTGCCTAAGGAATTGTTGCTGGATAGCCAAATCTTGAAAATTAAGTCACCGTTGACTACTTTCAATCCTAATTGAGCAGTGATACCGATTTCGCAGCCATTCCCTTTCGAACCGCTGCGAAATCTTTTATTTTTTCCACATTTCGCAGCCATTCTATTTCGAACTGCTGCGAAATCTGCCTATATTTGCCACATTTCGCAACCATTCTATTTTTTTGAGATGAATAAAACACTCATTGGCAGGCAAGAAGAGAAAAAGATGCTTGAAAGCGCATTGACTTCCCAAAAACCGGAAATGGTGTCCTTGATAGGAAGGAGGCGGGTGGGCAAGACCTATTTGATAAAAACCGTTTACGGCAGCCAGATAGATTTTGAAATCACGGGCGTACAACATGCCCCACGCCGGGAACAATTGCGGAACTTCATGCTGCAAATCGTGAAATCATCGCAGGGCAGCTTCCCCATGACCGAGCCTAAAGATTGGTTGGAGGCGTTTTACCTGCTCTCAAAATTCCTTGAGACGAAGGGAAAGCAAGGGAAATTAGTCGTCTTCTTGGATGAACTGCCTTGGCTGGCGACGCACAATTCGGGCTTCCTGCGGGGCCTGAGCTGGTTTTGGAACAGTTGGGCCGCCGAGCAGCCCATCGTGGTGGTGGTCTGTGGTTCTGCGGCGTCATGGATGATAAAAAAGGTCGTGCACCACAAGGGCGGGCTGCACAACCGGATTACCCGTCGCATCTACTTGAAGCCCTTCAACCTGCAAGAAACGGAGCTGTTCCTGCAGCACAAGCATTGCAATTTTGAGCGGTACCAAATCCTTCAACTTTATATGGCAATAGGCGGCGTACCGCACTACTTGGAGGAAGTGGAGCCGGGAAAAAGTGCTGCCCAGAATATTGACCAAATCTGCTTCTCCGAAAACGGGCTGCTACGGGACGAGTTCCCCAAACTGTTTTCCTCATTGTTCGAGCATTCGGAGTCGCACGTCAGGGTGGTCAGAGCCTTGGCTGGCAAGCAAATGGGCCTGACCCGTGGCGAAATCGTGCGGAGCAGCCGCCTACCAGAAGGGGGAGGCACCTCCACGGTCATCGAGGAACTCCTGCATTCGGGGTTCATTGCGGCCTACCAGCCTTTCGGCAACAAAAAGAAGGAAACACTATACCGCCTAACCGATGAATATACCCTGTTCTACCTGCGTTTTATCGAAAACAACCCAAGCATAGGGGAACCAGTATGGCAGCAACTCAGCAAAACGCAACAGTGCGTCCGTTGGACGGGCTATGCCTTCGAGGGCATCTGCCTGAAACACGTGCCGCAAATCAAAAAAGCACTTGGAATTGCGGGCATATATGCCACGGCTTCTTCTTTTTTCAAAAAGGGTACGGACGAGGAACAGGGCGTCCAGTTCGACCTCTTGATTGACCGAAACGACCATACCATCAATATCTGCGAGATTAAGTTTCACGCTTTCGAATATAGCTTCGACAAAACTGACGCATTGGATTTCAGGAACAAAATAGCTGCGTTCAAGTCGGCCACCAAGACCCGCAAACAAGTTTTCCTGACCATGATTACCACCTTTGGTGTCAAACAGAACCAACATTCGCTTGGACTGGTAGATGCTTCGGTAACCATGGACGAGTTGTATGTTGGCATTTGAGCAGGGTTTGCCCTCGCCTTGACGGCAGCCTCCAAATTTTCATTTCCGCCGAAAAAGAATTTCCCTAATTTGGCGCACTCAATATTAGGTTGATAAAGGGTTGATAAAGGGTTGATAAAGGTTGATAGAGGACTGCGTTATGCGAGCTATCAACCCTTATCAACCCAATAAATCAACCCTTATCAACCCAAAAATCAACGACAATGAAAAACATCAAAGGCCCAGCCATCTTCTTGGCACAGTTCATGGGCGACTCAGCACCCTTCAACTCCCTCGAAAGCGTCTGCACCTGGGCTGCCAGCCTCGGCTACATCGGCGTACAAATCCCTACTTGGGACAGCCGCTTGATTGACCTCGAAAAGGCCGCCAACAGCCAAGCCTACTGCGACGACCTCAAGGGCCGTGTCGAAGCCTGTGGCGTTCAAATCACCGAATTGTCCACGCACCTGCAGGGTCAGCTCGTGGCCGTCCACCCTGCCTACGACCTCAGCTTCGATGGGTTTGCGCCAGTCGAATGCCGCAACAACCCCGCCGCCCGCACTGCTTGGGCCGTGCAGCAGTTGAAATGGGCCGCCAAAGCCAGCCGCAACCTCGGCATTGATGTGCATGTGACCTTCAGCGGCGCATTGCTTTGGCACACCGTCTATCCTTGGCCGCAGCGCCCACAGGGTTTGGTGGAAACGGGCTTCGGGGAACTGGCCAAGCGCTGGCTGCCCATCCTGAATGCCTTCGATGAGGTGGGCGTTGACCTCTGCTATGAAATCCACCCCGGTGAAGACCTGCACGATGGTGTCACCTTCGAGCGGTTCCGGGAGGCCACGGGCAACCACAAGCGGGTCAACATCCTTTACGACCCCAGCCACTTTGTGCTGCAACAGTTGGATTACCTGGCGTATATTGACATCTACCACGAGTTCATCAAGATGTTCCATGTGAAGGATGCCGAGTTCAATGCCACGGGAAGGAGTGGCGTCTATGGCGGCTATCAGGGTTGGATTGACCGCCCTGGCCGCTTCCGCTCCTTGGGCGATGGTCAGGTGGATTTCATCTCCATTTTCTCGAAATTGGCACAGTACGACTATAGCGGCTGGGCGGTGCTGGAATGGGAGTGCTGCATCAAGGACAGCGAACAGGGTGCCGCCGAAGGTGCGCCGTTCATCGAAAACCATATCATCAAGGTGACGGAGCGGGCCTTCGACGACTTCGCTGGCGGCAAGCCGGACGAGGAGTTGAATCGGAGGATACTCGGTCTTTGAAGCGGTGTTTTGATAAGATATAAAATAGACGATTTAAGATATAAGATTGCGGGAGCACCAGCCCAAAATCTTATATCGTCTATACTATATCATAAAACACCCCTCTGTTTATCTTTTACTTAGCCATTAAACAATGCCATTTACCCTCGCAATCACCCGAAAAAGGATCCCATTGACCAAGAATCCTTGGTTGATAGGCTGCATCGTTGTCTTTTTAGCCGTCTGGGCCAATTCGCTCATCGGCACATCGGACATCAACAACTGGCTGCTGGAAAATGCGCTGACTTTCCTTTTCCTTATTTTTCTTGTGGCCAGCTACCGAAAGCACCAGTTGAGCGACCTCAGCTACCTGCTCATTTGCCTTTACCTTTGCCTCCATGTTTATGGCTCGAAACATACTTACGCCGAAAACCCCTTTGGTTATTGGCTAAAAGACGCCCTCGACCTCTCCCGCAACCAGTACGACCGCATAGTACATTTTGGGTTTGGGTTCTTGTTGGCCTACCCTATGCGGGAGCTGTTCTTGCGGTGGCTTAAAGCACCTGCTTGGGTGGCTTGGTTGCTTCCCATTGAAATAACGCTATCAATAGGCTCCTTTTATGAATTGATAGAATGGGCTGTTGCCGACATTTTCTTCAAGGAACAGGGAGATGCTTACCTTGGCACGCAAGGCGATATATGGGATGCTCAGAAGGATATTTTCTTGGCGTTTATTGGTGCCATTCTCGCTACCTCCATTGTATCTTCGATAAAAAAGCTGTTCCAAATTTACGAAGATTGAGGCTTGGATTAATATCTCAAAGTATTCGCCAAACTTGTTTGGTTGGTTTATTTGCCCAGCCTGCCAAACAAGTTTAATGGCTACAATGAACATCTTGTATTTCATAACTGTTGATGACGTAGAGTTGGCTGTTGGCCAATCTTTTAAAAATAATGCAAGATGATAAAATCAAGTTTTTTAATATTCAGTGCGCTTACAATGCTGCTTATGTTTGGTTGTACCCAAGCTCCTGACAGCGATAATGCTACCACTTCTGAGCCTAAAGAAATTACTCCCAGTAGTACGCCCGGTGGAACAATGGCTGTTGACCCCAGCGCTAGTAAAGTAGAGTGGGTTGGAACCAAAGTAAGTGGGTATCATTCGGGTCCTGTGCAGATTAAGAGTGGTGAATTGATGGTACAAGACGGGAAAGTGACAGGCGGTAAATTTGTGCTTGACCTTACTACTATTGCAACGACGGGGCCGAAGGGTTCACAAGAAGCGATGAATGCTAAATTGACGGCGCATTTAAGGTCCAATGAATTTTTTGACGTGGACAATTTTCCTGAAGCAACTTTCGAGATTACATCAGTAGCGCCTTTTACGGGTACACAAGAACCCGCAGTTGTGCAAGACGATAATAAATTGGAAGAAATCAGCGAATATAGGGTAGCTAATCCAACTCATACTATTAGCGGCAATTTGACCATTAAAAACATTACCAAAAACATTCAATTTCCCGCCCTGATCACTGTATCAGAAAATGCTGTGGATGCTACTGCGAAATTCAATATTGACCGGACTCAATGGGGCATTACTTATCCTGGAAAACCGGATGATTTGATTAGAAATGAAATACACCTCGGCATAGCTTTAAAGGCTACTAAATAGGAGGTATAATACGCTATTAACCTAAAATAATATAGGGAAATCGCCTCCATTTAAACCGATTAACACCCTGTCAACTATCACAAAACAGCCCGTTGCGAGCAGATTGCTTGCAACGGGCTTTCTTGTAGCCGCTAAACTTGTTTGGCTGGCTCATTTGTGTTATCCAGCCAGCCAAACAAGTTTGGCGGCTACAATGGATTATCCCCAATTCATATCCTTTACTCCAAAAGCATCCAGCACATCGTCCGGTACGCCAGTATAGGTGTTCGGGGTGTTGCCCTTGTAGCCGATGTCGTCCCAACCCATTTGAGTTGTGTAAAAACCAGTAGATGTCAGATCACGCATCCGGTTGAAGAACGTAACACCGGCTTGCATCTCGGGCTTGGCCTTAGCAGGGTAGGCGATGTCGTCCACTACTTGGATGCGCTGTTCCGGGCTGCAGTCCACGAAGGCCTTCTCGAAGCGCCCGTAGCACTCCATGTCGAGCCAACGGAGGCCGCCCCGCATTGGGACTTGGTGTTCCGGCAAGTCCTTTACGATAAACTCGATGAACTCCGGCACCCCAGCTTCAGTAGCACTGCCCGACACATCATCCTTCGGAATGATGATATCGGCAAGGATAGCAATGGTAGCCATTTCATGCTCGTTGAAAAAGGTCTCGGCAAGCAGACGTTTGTCCCTGTCAATCTCGAACTGCTCTCGCCCGGCTGTGAGGATGTCATCCTCGGCAGCGTTAGCAGTAGTGGATGGCTTGGCGTCAGTGCCATCGGTCTTGCAGCTCTCGAGCAGCAACCCTGCCGATATGGAGCCTACGCCTATGAATTTGAGATAGTCTCGTCTTTTCATGATTGGAAATTTGGAAATTATGAAATTGAGAAATTGGGAATCGTGCTTAATTTCCTAATTTCTCCAATTTCCCAATTTCAGATGTTTTGCTGTTTCTTCTGCTCCACAATATACTCTCCTGTGCGCATGGCCAAGGCGAGTATCGTCCAAGTACAGTTCTTGTCGCCCTGCTGCACGATGGGGCCGCCATCGGTGACGAAGAGGTTCTTCACCTCATGCGACTGGCACCATTTGTTGAGCGGGGCTTTTTTCGGGTCGTCGCCCATACGCACCGTGCCCACTTCGTGGATGATGCGGCCGGGGGCTTCGAGGCCGTAGTTGTTCTCCTTGCCTTGAATGCCCCAAGTGATATCAGCGCCCATCGCCTTCATCATTTCCTGGAAGGTCTCCTGCATGTGCTTGGCCTGGTTGATTTCGGCATCGGTCCATTTGTAGTGGAAACGCAGCACGGGTATGCCCCATTTGTCCACTTTATTCGGGTCAATTTCGCAGTAGTTGCTTTCGAGCGCAAGGCCAGTGCCCCGGCCCGCCATGCCCACATTGGAGCCGAAGAAGCGGCGGTGGTCCTGTTTGAGCGAAGCGCCATAACCGCCCGCCTCCTTGGTCTGGCCGTCCTTGGTGGGATACTTGCTGTTGATGCCCTGAATCCCGAAGCCGAAGCCGTAGGAGGGATCGCCCATGCCGCCCCAATACTCGATGTGGTAGCCACGGGGGAAGTCGAGCTTCGCTTTTTTATTATCAATCCACCAAGGTGAAAGGATGTGTACGCTGCCAACGCCGTCCTCGTTGTAGCGCTTGCGGTCAAGGAGTGAGGGCATGATGCCGCCCATGGCCACGCCCGTGGAGTCGTGGAGGTACCTGCCGACGGCACCGCTGCCATTGCCGATGCCGTTGGGGTGGCGGCTGCTCTTGGAGTTGAGCATGATGCGGGCCGAGCTGCATGCGCTGGCTGCGAGGATGACGGTTTTGGCCATCACTTGGTACTCCTGCCCATCGTCTTTGCTTACGTAAGCTACACCCGTGGCTTGGCCTTCTTTATCGGTCAAAACCTCCCGCACCATTGCGTTGCATTCCAGTTCGAGGCTGTACTTGGTCTGCGCTGGGATGACGAGGCAGGACGAGGATGAAAAGTCCCCGTAAATGCGACAGGCCCGCCCGCATTGGCCACAGTACCAGCATTTTTGGCGACCTGAATTGGCGTCTTTCAAGTCTTCTGTCAGCACCGAACCCCTACCGGGAATCACTGGGACGCCGATTTTTTGCCCTGCTTTTTTTATCAAAATTTCGTGGAGGCGGGGCTTCGGTGGCTTCATGAAGATGCCGTCCGGGTCGTTGGGCAGCCCTTCTTTCGTGCCGTAGATGCCAAGCATCACGTCAATTTTATCATAAAACGGCTTCACATCGTCGTAGCTGATGGGCCAGTCGTCGCCGACGCCGTCGTGGCTTTTGCCCTTGAAATCATTGGGGCCGAAGCGCAGCGAGATGCGCCCCCAGTGGTTGGTGCGCCCGCCGAGCATGTGCGAACGGAACCAGTGGAACTCGGTGCCCTCGGCGGCGGTGTAAGGCTCTCCGTCAATCTGCCAGCCGCCCATCGCAGCATCGAACTCGCCGAAAGCACGGGTGGTGCCAGCGCCCCGACGCAGCGATGCCCACGGCGGCAACATCTGGTGGGAGTGCAGTTTTGGGTCGTAAAATGGCCCAGCTTCGAGCATCAGCACCTTGAGGCCCGCCTGCGAAAGCACATAGCCCGCCATGCCGCCCCCCGCACCGGAGCCCACGATGATAGCGTCATAGACGGTGGGCTTTTTCTTTATTTGGAAATTACTCATGTGAAGGATGTTTTTCTTTTTAAATTATCGGGGGGAAAGGTAGGAGAATTTTCTTTTTTGGTAAAAATGAAAAACGGTTTAGTCGCCAATCACCGCAATACACTTCAGCTCAATCGCAATCGGCGTGGGTAGCGAGTCAACGCCCACTGTGGTGCGGCAGGGCTGGTTGTCCTTGAAATACTCGGCATAGATGCGATTGTAGGTGTGAAAGTCCCGCTGCATATTGGTGAGGAAGACGGTTACGTCCACCAGCGAATCCCAAGTGGCGCCGCTGGCCTCCAGCACCGCCCGTACGTTGCGGAACACGGAATGGCACTGCGCCTCGAAATCGAACTCGGTGAAATTGCCTGCCGGGCTGCGGGTGAGGCCGGGTATGCCGTCCGTCTCAGCGTCCCGTGGCCCGATGCCGGAGAGGAAAAGCAGGTTGCCCACCCGGCGGGCATGGGGGTAGAGGCCGACGGGGCGGGGGGCGGTGGGGGTGGTTATTTTCACGTTTTCACTCATACTGAAACCATTGTTTTTTGATTTCAAATATAAGATAGACGATATAAGATGTAAAATTCGGGGCTCGTGCTCAAAATCTAAAATCTTATATCGTCTATCTTATATCTGAATCAAAACACTATAAAACTGGATGCGGTGGTCGGCTTAAACACTGACCCACTTCACCTTGCTCCTCCCGCTCGCAATCACTTTTTCGATAAACTTCATGCCCCGCACCCCATCGCTCACGGTGGGGAAGTCTTGGTAAACGGCGGGTGCTTCCACACCATCCAGCCGGGCACGGATGCAGATGGCGACGTTGCGGTAAATGCTGGCGAACGCTTCGAGGTAGCCCTCTGGGTGGCCGCCGGGGATACGGGTATGTGCCGTGGCCTCCGGGTATAGTTTGCCGATGCCCGTGCGAAAGATTTCCGTCGGCTTATCTAACCACTTGACAATCAAGGAATTGGGTTCCATCTGAAACCACTGCAAGCCTGCCTTGGTGCCATAGATGCGGATGTTCAGGTCATTCTCCTCGCCCGCCGAAATCTGGCTGGCGTGGAGGATGCCCTTCGCCCCATTGTCGAAATGGAGCAGCACGTTGCCGTCGTCGTCGAGCAGACGGCCTTCCACGAAGGTGCTGATGTCGGCACAGAGTTCCGTGATTTTCAGCCCGGTGATGTACTCGGCGAGGTTCTCGGCGTGGGTGCCGATGTCGCCCATTGCGCCAGCGATGCCGCTTCGTTTTGGGTCGGTGCGCCATTCGGCTTGTTTGTAACCGGTGTCTTCCACTTTATTGGTGAGCCAGCCCTGTGGGTACTCCACCACGATTTTACGGATTTGGCCGATTTCACCGTTTCTCACCATCGCACGGGCCTGTTTTACCATCGGATAGCCGGTGTAGTTATGCGTCAGGGCGAAGATGAGGCCCGTCTCTTCCACAAGTTTTTGCAAGTGGAGTGCCTCTTTCATGTTGAAACAAAGCGGCTTGTCGCAAACGACGTGGAAGCCGTTTTCTAAAGCCATCCTTGCGGGGGCGTAGTGCATGTGATTGGGTGTCACGATGCTCACGAAGTCCATGCGCTTGCTTTCAGGCAGCTTTTTTTCCTTCAAAATCATGTCCTTGAAGCTGCCATAGACCCGCTTTGGGTCTACGCAGAGGTCTTCGCCGGAGAGCCGTGACTTCTCAGGATCGGAGCTGAATGCCCCGCAAACCAATTCAATCTCTCCATCCAAAGCCGCCGCCATGCGGTGTACTCCTCCTATGAAGGCACCTCGGCCACCGCCGATCATACCCATGCGGATTTTTCTTTTCATTGCGATATGCTGCTTTTTATGACGACTATAGCCTTGATTTAAATATGTGGTATTTAATTTAAGATATAAGATGTATGATTTAAGATATAAGATTATAAAGTCGAAGAATGATTGTAAATGCTGGCACTTCGCCATAAAAATCGCTTCAATCAATCTATAATCTTATATTGTAAATCTTAAATCAAATGCCACGTATTTAAATCAAAGCTATCCCTTTGCAATTCCCCAAAATCTTTAAATCGAGCGAATCTTCACATTCCGGAACCGCACCTCGTGCTCATGGTCCTGCAGGCCGATATGACCTTGTTTGGTGAGGCCGTACTGTGGGTAGCCCTTGAACTTGGATTTAGCGAGCTGCTCCTTCCATTTTGCGGAACCCAACTCGTACTCCAAGCATTTTTGACCGTTGAGCCAATGCTCCACTTTGCCGTTGTTGTGGACAATCTTGGCAGTGTTCCATTCGCCGATGGACTTCATGGTACAGCCAACGCCAGCCTCCATATCATAGTTGTCGCCTGTGCGGTGCATGTCCATGTTGAAATTGGGGTCCATTTTCGCCCAGGTATCGTTGTCAATCAACTGAAACTCTGGTGCATTGTGCCAGATAGCGCTGTCTTTTTCCTCCATGACGAAGTACAAAATGCCGCTGTTGGCGGAGTCAGTGAGCATGAAGTCAATGGACAGTTCAAAATTGCCGAATTTCTCCGAAGTGATAAGGTCGCCGCCAAAGCCATCGGGCTTCGGGTTTGGTGTGGATGCAATGACCAATTCGCCGTTCTGTGCGGACCAACCGAGCTTGGGCAAGTCTGGTAGGTTGTAGCCCCGCCAGCCATTGAGGGTAGTGCCATCGAAAAGGAGCCGCCAGCCGGCAGCGCTCTCCTCAGCCGTGAGCGAATTGCTTGGGGCAACGGCTGGCGTATCGGTAGCAGCGGGTTTGGAAGGGGCGTTGTTCTGGCAGGAAGCCAGTGCGAATGCCGTGATGAGTAAGGTAAAAAATTGATTCTTCATGTTGTCCAGTTTTATTTTTATGTGAAACTGGGGCAAGATAGAGAAAATCCTTGCGGTGTTCAAAATGGTATGAACGACTTTTTTTAATCAACTGACAATCAAAATTTTATAAAACAAAAAGGGCTTTCAGCGTATTGATTGCTGGAAGCCCTTTCGTTATTTTTTGACCAATCGGTATCGTCGGAGCACTTTTCGGTCGCCCTTCACGATGGCGAGGTACTTGCCAGGCGGCAAATGGTTGATTTTCAACGATTTAAGGTATTCTTTGGGCGTCTGGTTAGTGAGTTCCACGCGAGTTACCTCTTGTAATTTATGGTTGATGACCCGTATGACTACATTGCTGGTCTCCTCCAAGTTGTACTTGATTTGCGCCTCGCCCGATGCTGCATCTGCAACGACGAGGGGACAGGCTTCCCAGTTGCCTGTTTCGTCTTCAATAACAGGCACTTCCGAAAGCAGGGATTTGGCGGGCGACTGGGCCTGTGTGCCGCCACGGGAGGCCATCATCCCTTCGTCGAAGGTGGGAATGGCTGGGCCCTTGGAGGCAATGGTAATCACATCGCCCGTGGGTGGGCTCCAAATGCGCAGGCCGACTGGGGTCTTGAAGATATTCTTTGGATCAATATTGGCCACCCGGCCAGCACCGTCCGTTTGTATGGTGCGCACTTCTATTTTATCCTTGTCGATGAAAATCCAGTTGAACTGGTTGAAGCTGCCGCTGGCACGGGTCCAGGTCTTGTCATCGTCGTTGCTGCGCAATGGTGCGCCCCAGCAGCCCTCGCCGATATAGACCGTGCCGTTCTCGTTGTCCCGCACGAAACCTTCATCACTCCCAGGCCCATTATCCGGCCGAATGGGATAGGTGCTCTTTACCACGTGTGCGTCGCACTCCACCATGAGGTCCACGTTGTATTTCAAAAATAGCGGTGCCCAATTGGTCACTTGGTCGTTCTTCTCAGGCTTGCGGGCGGTGTGCGGCCGCATGGGATGATGATACTGCCCAATGCGCCAGAGGGCTTTCGAGCCGTAGGCCTTGAGGTCGCCTTCGAGCCAATCACGCTGGTCGCCGCCAACAGGTATCAATGTGTTCAAGGTGTAAATGCGCACGAGGTTGCCGCCGAGCGAGGTGGTATAAAAGCCGCCCTCGGCCTGCATATCAAAAAGGTCAATCAGGCTTTTGTTGCTGTATTCATGGTTTCCACGGGCCACGATGATAGGCGTCACCCGCCCGTCTTCAGCGATGGTAAGCTGCCAGTCGTCGAACCACTCCTGCCATTCCATCGGGAAATCGTTTTCAGTGAAGTCGCCACCGAACATGACGCAATGCGGGCGCAGCTTCGCAACGAGGATGTTGGCGTCTTGCCGAGCGTCACGGTGGTTGCGGGAGTCGCCGCCCGCAATGATGGACAGCCTGCGGTCGGGGCTGCTGGGGGCGGTGGTGAAGAAGTAGCGTTGGCTAATGCCCTCACTGTCTTTTACCAAAAAATAATAGGTGGTATTGGGCATGAGGTTTTCCAAGCGCACGAACTGGTTGTTCATTTCCTCCGCCAATTGGCTGCGGTCTGGGCGCTTACTGAGGCCATACTCGGCGGCTTTTTTGCCATAGTCGTTCACGTCGAGCAGTAGCACGGGGTCGGTGCCAGATGCCTGGTTCCAGGCAATGGTGGCCGAGGTGGAGGCATTGCCTTGCCAAATGACCCGGAACTTGTCGGCCCGACCAAAGGCACTACCGGCCAAAAGGGTCAGCAACAGTGTTTGAATAATTTTCGGATGTTTAAGCAACATTCAATTTCTTTTTAGGTGCTGGCAAATGGTGGGGTGCTACCTGCTACTGTTTGAAGACGGTTAATGGAACGGTTTGGCACAGCCGTTATTGTTAAAATCTTGTTCAAATTGCCGCCGTGCATATTCGATTCTGTGTTCCAAACGGCTTTTCTCAATGTCTTTTGTTTTAACTTCGCCCCGCTTTCCACGAAGGTAAGCCTTTTTCAAAACCAGTTTACGTTCAAATGGTTGTGCAGGGTTCAAAACCTTGTCCTAAATGCCTACCGTCGACCGTAAGCCGTTAACCGTCTACCATTTTATGACAACAGATACCGCCATTTTCAACCTGATAGACCAAGAGCTGGAGCGCCAGCGCCACGGCATCGAACTCATCGCCTCCGAGAATTTCACCAGCGCCGAGGTCATCCGTGCAATGGGCTCCTGTTTGACCAATAAATATGCCGAAGGCTATCCTGGCAAACGCTACTATGGCGGCTGTGAAGTAGTGGACCAAGTGGAAGAACTAGCCATCGAGCGATTAAAACAGCTTTTCGGTGCAGAATACGCCAACGTACAACCACATGCAGGCGCACAGGCCAATGCGGCGGTTTTTCTCGCCTGCCTCAATCCCGGTGACAAGATTTTGGGCCTCAACCTCGCCCACGGCGGTCACCTGTCGCATGGCTCGCCTGTCAACTTTAGTGGTAAGGTTTATAAACCCGTTTTCTATGGTGTGGAAGAAGCCACTGGCACGATTGATATGGACAAAGTGGAGGCACTCGCCATTGCGGAGCAGCCAAAACTCATCGTCTGCGGTGCCTCGGCCTACTCTCGTGACTGGGACTACCAGCGCTTCCGGGAAATCGCCGACAAGGTAGGCGCCCTACTCCTCGCCGACATTGCACACCCTGCTGGCCTCATCGCCGCCGGGCTGCTCAACGACCCGATGGAGCATTGCCATATCGTCACCTCTACCACGCACAAGACGCTGCGTGGCCCCCGTGGCGGCATCATCATGCTCGGCAAAAACTTCGATAACCCATGGGGCCGCACCCAGAAGAACGGCACCATGATAAAAATGGGCACCATCCTCAACAGTGGTGTATTCCCCGGTATGCAGGGTGGGCCGCTGGAGCATGTCATCGCCGCCAAGGCCGTGGCTTTTGGCGAGGCGCTGCTGCCGGAGTTCAAAATCTACGGCGCTCAGGTGATGAAAAACGCTCAAGCTATGGCCGCCGCTTTTGTGGAGAAAGGCTACAAAATCATCTCCGGCGGCACCGATAACCACCTGATGCTCATTGACCTGCGGTCAAAAGGCGTGACGGGCAAACAGACTGAGGAGGCGCTAGTGCGGGCCGACATCACCGTGAACAAAAACATGGTGCCTTTTGATACCGCTTCGCCAATGGTGACTTCCGGCATCCGCATTGGTACAGCGGCCATGACCACCCGTGGCTTCGTGGAGGCTGACTTCCGCCGCACGGTGGAGTGGATTGACGCACTGGTGATGGACGTGGAGAACGAGGAACTCATTCGAGAGACGAGGAAGGAGGTGAATAGGTTTATGGCGGGTTTTCCGTTGTATGAATCCGCCACGATGAGCGTTTAAAAATGACCAACACCGCCACCTACAATATCCACCTACCCCAGTTCGAGGGGCCGTTCGACCTCCTGCTGTTCTTCATTGAGCGGGACGAACTGGACATCAACGACATTCCCATCCACAAGGTGACGGAGGATTTTCTGACGTACATCCGCCAGATGGAGGCGCTGAACGTGGACCTGGCCAGTGAGTTCATCCTTGTGGCAGCGACGCTTTGCCGCATCAAGGCGAAGATGCTCATCCCCCGCAAGCCAGTGGACGAGGAGGGCAACGAGATTGACCCACGGGAGGAGCTCGTGACCCGCCTGCTTGAGTACAAGCGCTACAAGAGCGTGCTCGACGAGATGCGCCAAATGGAGGAAACCCGTGCCCTGCGGGAGCACCGGGGCAATGTGACAAAGGAACTGCAACAGATAGCCACGAAGGCGTTGGTGGACGTAGAATTGGAAAGCCTCACCCTGTTCAAGTTGCTGAAAACTTTCGAGAAATTGGTGAACCGCATGGAAATGGACGACAAGAAACACATCGTACACACCATTGTCAAGTTCGACTACACCATTGCAGCGCAGCAAGACTATATTTTTTCCAAGCTTAAAAAAGGGAAAAAAACGGATTTCAGGTCGCTGTTTTCGAAGCTGGAAAACCGGATAGCCGCCATTGTGACCTTCCTCGGTCTGCTCGAACTGCTCAACATGCAGTTGGTGGCCATTACGCAGGGAGAGGGGATGAACAATTTTTGGGTGAGCTTGCCGGAGGAAAATGAGATGATAGTAATTGAAGCAGACATGCCCAGCGAAGCCGACGAATCACCTATCACCAGTCACCAATCACCAAACTAACTCAACTTCCCCTTCGACTTCATCATCCTGTCAATATCCCGCTTGGAGTCCTTTTCCTTGATAGATTCCCGTTTGTCGAACGATTTTTTGCCCTGTGCCAAAGCGATTTCTACTTTCACGAAATTGCGGTCGGAGAAGTAAATCTTGTACGGCACAATGCTCATGCCCTTTTCCTTCACCCTTTTTTCCAGCTTGCGCAATTCGGACTTGTGCAGCAGCAGCTTTCGGTCACGGCGGCTGGGGCGCACGCTATAGGCATTGGCGTTTTCGTACTCTTTGATGTAAAGGCTCTTTATCCAAAGTTCACCGTTGATGAAAATGCAGTAGGCATCTGTAAGGCCCGCATGGCCAGCTCGTATGGACTTCAGCTCTGAGCCACCCAGTACAATGCCCGCCTCCAAATTGCTGACAAAATGGAACTCGTGCGAGGCACGGCGGTTGACGATTTCTTTTGTGGTACCCATAAGTGGTTTCAAGTTTTGTGTTTCAAGTTTCAGGGGGAAGGGACTACTTCAGTTTTACAGCAGTCCCATACGCTAAAATCTCCGCTGCATTCTGCATCACCATCGAAGTCATGAAGCGCACGTTAATAACGGCATCGGCACCGATTCGTTCAGCATCGGCCAACATTCGGTCAAGGGCCTCCTCTCGGGAGTCGGCCAGGAGCTTGGTGTACTCCGTGATTTCGCCGCCCACTATATTGCGCAAGCCAGCCATGATGTCACGCCCGATGTGGCGTGCCCGCACGGTGCTGCCACGGGCGATGTCAATCACTTCAATGACTTCCCTGCCCGGGAGGAAGTCCGTCGTGGACATGATAATAGCCTTGTTTTGCATCTGCATTTTCTTTTGAAGGGTAAAACGCCCGCACGAAAAGCCCAACGCCGATAGCCAGTAGGGCCGCTCCCGCAATTTTTCGCATTAAAAGAATATTCTTGGGTTTGAGCCAACGCCGGATGTATTTGGCGAGGCCCACCTTGATAGTGTCCGTGAATATAATGGTGCCGAACAGGCCGAGGTAGAAAAGCTGCGCCTGGTCCGGCTTCAGTGCCTGCTTCGTGAAAAGCGTGGCAGAAACGCCCAGCCAGAAGAAAAAGGTGAAGGGGTTGATGGTGTTGATGAGGAAGCCCGTCGTCAATAGCGACAGCACGGAGGAATGGCGCACGGCCTTTGGCTGTTGCAGTTTCTCTATCGGTGGTGGTTTTAGGAGCAACATGCTCCCTCCCACTATCAATAAAATGATGCCCCCAGCAATGCTCAGCCAGAACTCCAACCCCTCCCATTGCGCTAGCTTGACCACGTAGGACACACCGAAAAACGTGACGGCCACAAATAGCAGGTCGCTAAACCAGATGCCCGCCGATACCATGATGCCCGCCCGGAAGCCCTGCTCGATGCTCGTTTGCAACAGCGTAAAGATGATTGGCCCAGTGAGCACACTGAGCACGAGGCCGAGTTTTATACCGTTCCAAAAAAGCTCCATGATGTGGAAGCCGGACGAGCCGAACTTCAAATTATTTTTTTTAAAATTTTTAATCAGCATGAATGCCAATTGGTTACTGACATTTCGGCCAAATCAACTGGCAGTCAAAAATAAACGGTCGCAACTAATTGACGCCTGCCCCCGTAATTTCGGAACTCGCAAAGATAGATGCCCTGCCAGGTACCGAGGTTCAGCCGCCCCTTCGTAATCGGGATACTGACCGAACAACCTGCCAGCACCGATTTCACATGGGCGGGCATGTCGTCTGGCCCTTCGATGGTATGGGTGAGGAAGGGCAGGTTCTCTGGAACGAGTCGGTTGAAGAACCCCTCAAAATCAACCCTGACCGAAGGGTCGGCGTTTTCGTTGATGGTCAGCCCAGCGCTCGTGTGCTTGATGAACAGGTGCAACAGGCCTTCCGACGGAAAAGGCCCGGCTTGGCGAAGTACCTCCTCCGTAATCAGGTGGAAGCCACGGTGGTAAGCAGGAAGCGAGAACTCGATTTGTTTGACCATGAATGAAAATGGCGTTGAGGCTTGGCAAAATTAGAAAGATTGGCGCTTTGGCCGTTTTTTTTTAACAGGCTTTGTTGAAGCTAAACCGTTGCAAGGGAAGGCATCGTGCCAATTTTAAGGGAAATATGCCAATTAAATTAATTTTAATTGGCATATTTTTCGCTAATCAATCCGCTCCAACCTGATAACGCTACAAAACGCCTTGTTTTACTGGTATTATTAAAATTTCACATTATTTATTCTCGAAAAAAAATTTCGACTTTTTTTACCCCATTACTGGTTTCTTTGAAAAATTTAGTATTATTTTGGAGAAATTTTCCTCTCAGCATTCATTGTGAACAAGCTAAAACGAGAACACTAATCATGTAGATCAATGCTGAAACAACAACTTACTCAAAAGTTACAACAGAAACTTTCGCCCCAGCAGATACAGCTGATGAAGCTATTGCAGATACCAACTGCGATACTTGACCAGCGAATCAAAGAAGAACTGGAAGCCAACCCAGCTCTCGAAGAAGGCGACCTCTTAGAGGAAGATTTCCTGGAAATGGGTCGTACCGAAGATGGTAAGACCGAAGATGATCAGAGCGAACGGGAAAGCGAAAGCGGAGAGAGCGAAAGCGATGGTGAAGTGGACGAACTGGAACGAGAAGAAGTCATGCCAGAGGAAGAAGTCTTGATTGACGACTACCTTAATGATTATATGGACGATGACGAGGCCAGTTATAAATACCAAGCCGAAGGTAGCGGCCAGGAAGAGGAGAACAAAACCCTCCCTGTAGCTGTAGAAGACACCTTTCACGAATACCTCGAAACGCAAATTGGGATGCTCGACTTCAAGGAAGAGCGGGAGCGCATCATTGCAAGGCAAATCGTCGGTAGTATTGATGACGACGGCTACCTGCGCCGTGAGACCGATGCCATCCTCGATGACCTCGTGTTTTCGCAAAACGTGAGCGCAAGGGCCGAAGAAATCGAATATTGGCTTGCCAAAATCCAGCGCTTCGACCCGCCGGGCGTGGGTGCCCGCAACTTGCAGGAAAGCCTTTTGCTCCAAATCGAGCACAAGATGACCAGGTCGGAGACCTCCTACGACGAGAAGCTCATCTTGGCCATTTCCCGCAAAATCATTGCGACCTACTTCGACGAGTTCACCAAGAAACATTATCCAAGGCTCCAGCGTCAGCTCAACCTCACCGAAGAGGAACTGAAGGAGGCCATTGACGAAATACTCAAGCTGAACCCGAAGCCTGCCAGCGGCCACGTATCCAACAGCCGCAGCACGCAGTACATTGTGCCGGACTTCATCATCATCAACAATGATGGCGAATTGGAGCTTTCACTCAACTCCCGCAATGCGCCTGACCTCCATATCAACAACCACTACCGTGACATGCTGCGCTCCTATAAGCACACCGTGAACGGCCGGCGGGCAACCAACAAGGAAAAAGAGGCCATCCTGTTCATCAAGCAGAAGATTGACAGCGCCAAATGGTTCATTGATGCCATTCGGCAGCGGCAGCAGACGATGTTCAATACGATGTACGCCATCATGAACTATCAATACGAGTACTTTGCCAGCGGCGACCAAAAGCGCCTCCGCCCAATGATTTTGAAGGACATCGCTGACATTACCGGATTGGACATCTCGACCGTTTCACGGGTCGCCAACAGCAAGTTTGTGCAGACGGAATTCGGTACCAAGCGCCTCAAGGATTTCTTCTCGGAGAGCCTCCAGACGCAGGACGGAGAGGAAGTTTCCACTTTGGAAGTGAAGAAAATACTCACCGACATCATCAGTGCGGAGAACAAACGCAAACCGCTCTCCGACGAGAAATTGAAGAGCATGTTGATGAAAAAGGGCTACAACATCGCCCGCCGAACTGTGGCCAAGTACCGTGAGCAATTGAACATCTCGGTAGCGAGGTTACGGAAGGAGCTGTAAATCAACAGCTTACGATATTAACAAAAAGGGCTTCTCCAGCGATGGGGAGGCCCTTTTTGTTTGAAGACAAGCCAAGAATTAAAAATGAAGAATGGATTGACTTTGGAGTTTTGTTTCAATTTTTTGACCTTTTTTGTGCTGAACCGCAAAAAATTCAGATTTTTTGAAAAAAAATCCAAAAACTATTGCTTTTCCACTAAAAATGATTTTACCTTAGCGTCCAGAAAGTAAGAGTAGTTTTTACACCAAGCTAAAATTTTCACAGAGGCTGTCAAAAGCCTCGTCGAATCAAGATAAATAATTTGGTTTTATTTGGTTAGGGCTGAGGTAGTGCTGCAAGAGCGCTGCCTCTTTTTTTTTGCCAAAAGCAAAGAACACAAAGCCATGTTGTATTATTTGAGGCTCATTCCAATAGGCTGCTTTTAACGCTATCCATGCAGCTTTTTCAATTTTCCATAAATTTTTTTATAAAAATTCTGTACCTACCCGACAAGTTTCACGTCAAAAACATAAAATCCCCGCCGTAAGAAGTTAATTTTCCTATTTTCGTGCAGGACTTTCAAAGTTGTTTTCAATACAACTCATTGATAACCAATATTTTAGGCAACAAACTTGACGATTAAAGTGTGTTGTCAATAGGAAAATCGCACTTGCCAGTTTGATGGAAACAGAGTACATTTCCACGGAACAGGACATAGACTTGATTAGAAGTTACCTTGCTACGAAGGACGCAAGGCACTTCACACAGCTATACCGGAGGTATTCAGGTAAGGTATACGGTAAGTGTATATCACTGCTGCGGGAAGAGCATTTGGCAAGGGACGCCGCACAGGACATTTTCATGAAGATTTTCCTCAACCTCGGTCAATTTGGCGAACAAGCCAAGTTCTCAACTTGGGTCTATTCCATCACCTACAATTACTGTATAGATGTATTGAGGAAAAAGAAAAAGACCGGCGACATCTTCTCCGATGACATGGAACGTCTCCCCGACATGGTGGAAGAAGTACACGACGAAGCGCTTTTGACCATGCGATCTGACCGATTGCGAGTGGTTTTGGAGAATATTCCCGTTGGCGACAAGGCCATCTTGTTGATGAAATATCAGGATGACCTTCAAATAAAAGAGATAGCCGACATGCTCCATAAGACCGAAAGTGCCATAAAAATGAAAATAAAACGGGCCAAGCACAAGGCCCAAATGATTTACGATGAACTATTTCCCGATGATTAATTAAGGACCAATCGAATAAAATAGTCATGAGCACCGCAAACAGTTTCAAGCAGATCATGGAGGAGGATGCGCTGATGTATCCGACCCCACCCGAAATCGAGGAGCACGTCCTCGGTAGCTTGCAGATTTTGTCCATGATGGGGCAGGCCATGGAACTGTACATCCCCAAGGTGTTCGAGATGTTCATCCTCACCTTGGGAGGCACGGTCAAGGAACTGGACACGGTGGTTAAAAACGAACTGCCAGAAGCCACTCCAGACCCCGATTCGGATAACACCACGCCTGGCATGGCCGGTACCCACTCGCCCGACGAAGACCTGAAGGACTAAATAAGGCAGCCCCTTTTCACGATTTCTTTAACTTTGACACTCCACAAACAACGGAAAACAAGGCATACATCATGGATATAGTTGAAATAGTCAAACCCGTACTCACCAGGTTTCTCGGAGCAATCCCTAACGTCATTGGAGCAATCGTAGTCATCCTCGTAGGTTGGATGCTGGCCAAGGTAGTTTCCAAGGCACTTCAAAAAGTGTTTGAAAGCATCAAAGTAGATAGGTTCGGCGAGAAAATCAACGAGACGGAGTTCGCCACCAAGGCCAACTTCAAGGTAAAACTTAGCGCCTTTCTTTCCAAATTGGTCTATTACCTGCTGATGCTCGTATTCATCATGGCAGCTACCGACGTGTTGGGCATGCCCATCGTTTCGCAGATGGTCAGCGACCTGATCACCTATTTGCCCCGTCTGTTGAGTGCGCTGGTGCTATTTGTACTGGGCATTTATTTGGCGGAGTTCGTGAAAAACATCGTGCTTACCACCACAAGCGCCCTCGGCATTTCCTCCGGCAAAATCATCGCAAACTTCGTCTTCTATTTGATTTTCCTCACGCTTACCATCAGCGCCTTGGCGCAGGCCAGCATTGAAACCTCGCTGATAACCTCCAACCTGACCGTCATCCTCGGCGGTGTCATACTGGCTTTTTCCATCGGCTACGGCTTTGCTTCCAAAGATACAATGGCCAATTTCCTCGCATCATTTTACAGCAAGAACAAGGTCAAGGTCGGCGACTATATCCAAGTGGACGGCTCCAAGGGACGGGTCATTGCCATTGACAGTACCTCCATTACGCTACAAGGAGAGGGAAAAATAATTGTGATACCTTTAATGAAACTTACGTCTGACAAGGTGGAAATTTTTTCCAACGAAAGGCAGATTAGCTAATAAAGCATTTTTTTATGTTTATGCCTTGTTAAAATCAACTTTCGTCAATAAAAAATGATACCGAATCATGACAAAAAAGCTTTTACTCTCCACCCTTGCGCTCGTCGCTATTTGTTTTGCCGTGCAAGCACAATCCGTTGAGGAAATGACGGCAACAAAGGCCGCCAAAGAAAAAGAACTTAGTGCTTTGGAAGCCCAATTGGCCGACTTGACAGGCAAAGTAGGCGCCCTCAAAGGAGAGGTTACAGACCTGACAGACAAGCTGACCCCCTACCCACGCTGGGATGTTGGGGCGCTCGGCAATCTGGGCCTGAACTTCGCCGGTTTCAACAGTTGGTTTTCCAAAGGCTCTCCAAACACCCGTGCCGTCAACATCGGCTTCTCTGGAAATGCCTTCGCAAACCTTGACCAGAAAAAATACTTCTGGCGCAACGGCACCAATCTCACATTGGCTTGGCTCAAATTCGATGATGTTGACAACAAGGACGACAATGGCGACTTTCAGGTAGCCGCCGACGCCTTCAACGTCACCTCTCTGTTTGGCTACAAACTCTCAGAAAAATTTGCCATATCCACCTTGGGCGAGTACCGTACTTCGATATTGGACGGCAAGTTCAACAACCCCGGCTACCTTGACATTGGGGCAGGAGCAACTTGGACGCCCGTTACCGACCTCGTCGTGGTGGTCCACCCGCTGAACTACAATTTTGTATTCTCCAACAGCGATGGTTATGACTATCAAAGTTCGCTCGGCTGCAAAATCCTGGCTGACTACAAGCGCCAGCTCACCAAGGGCATTGCATGGAAATCGAACCTTTCCGCCTTCTTTAGCTATGAAGGGAGTAACCTTCATAACTGGACTTGGGTCAACGGCCTAACCACCGCCGTCCGGGGCATCGGTATCGGCTTGGATTTTGGTTTGCGCAGCAACAAACAGGAAGCACTGGCTGCTGGCAAATCGGATAACCCGCTCCAGACTTATTACATCTTAGGCTTCTCCTATGCCCTTGGCACGAAGAAGTAATTTGGGTTGGTTTTGGATAAAAAGAGAGCGGGCTGCCTGTGTTCAGGTATCCCGTTCTTTTTTTGATTGACTTCAAAACGATTGCAACTCCACCAACTTCTCATACTCTCCGCCCCGCTGCATCAATATGTTGTGTGAGCCTTGCTCAATGATGCGGCCGTCTTTCATCACAACGATTTCGTCTGCGTGCTGCACCGTGCTCAGGCGGTGAGCGATGACGATGCTCGTCCGGTTTTTCATCAGCACGTCGAGGGCATCCTGCACCAGCCGCTCCGACTCGGAGTCGAGGGCGGAAGTGGCTTCGTCGAGGATGAGGATGGGCGGGTTGGCGAGTACGGCACGGGCGAGGGTGAGGCGCTGGCGCTGGCCGCCACTGAGCTTCACGCCCCGGTCGCCGATATTGGTCTGGTAGCCATCGGGAGTGGCAAGGATGAAGTCATGGGCATGGGCGATGCGGGCGGCCTGCTCAACAGCCTCGTCGGTGACGCCCTCAATCCCGAAGGCGATATTGTTGAAAATACTGTCGTTGAACAGCACCGGCTCCTGTGTCACGATGCCCATCAGCGAGCGAAGGTCTCGCAGGCGGTAGTCCTTGATGTTCGTGCCGTCCAATAAAATCTCGCCGCTGGTCACGTCGAAGAAGCGGGGAAGCAGGTCGGCGAGGGTGCTCTTCCCAGCGCCGGATGGCCCCACGAGCGCCACGATTTTTCCTTTCTGAATGGTCAGGTTGATGCCTTCCACAGCGTGTCGGTTGCTGTTTGCGTAAGCGAAACCGACATTGCGCAGCTCGATTTTATCCTCAAAAGCAGTGATGGGCCTGGCGTCCGGTTTTTCTACAATCCGCAAATCGGCCTGCCGGATGCTGTCTATGCGCTCCACGGCGGCCATGCCTTTTTGCACGTTGTAAAATGCGGCTGCGAACTTCTTGGAGGGTTCAATCATGCTGAAAAAAGCCAACAACAAGGCGAAGAAGGTGGGTACGGTGAGCAGCCCCTTGTCCACCTCGTTGTACCCGTACCAGATGAGCACGGCCACCGTGGCCACACCAAGGAACTCGGTGAGCGGCGACGAGAGATCACGCCGCCAAAGCAGCCGCACCAGCAGCCGTCGGTACTCGTTGTTTTCCCTTCGGAAATGGGCGGACTGGAACGGCTCGGCGTTGAAACCCTTGATGATACGCAGCCCGCCGATGCCCTCTTCCATCATCGAGAGCAGCCCGCCCAGCCGCTCCTGCACCAGCCTCGACTGCCGCTTTAGCAGCTTGCCCACCCGCCCGATGACCAGTCCCGTAAAGGCCAGCAACACCAATACGAACAGCGTCATGCTCGGACTCACATAGACCATGAAACCGAATGCCCCGATGATCAGCATCGGCTCCCGGATGATGCTCTCCAGCACATTGAGGATGCTGGATTCGACCTCCTGCACGTCCACGGACATGCGGGCCAGCAAGTCGCCCTTTCTTTCCTCCGAAAAATAGGCCAGTGGCAAGGCCAGCATTTTATCGTAAAGCTCCTGCCGGATGTCCCGCACCACGCCATTGCGCACGGGCGAAAGGAAGAACTGTGAGAAGTAGCGGAAAATATTTTTGAAAAAATATAGCACCAGAATCAGCCCAAGGGCATAGGCAAGGGCTGTCCGCTTGCCTTTTTCAGCGATGATTTGGCTAAGGTAAAAATTGACGTGCTCCTTCGCATTGTCCAGTGTAAAACTGTCCGGCACCTCCGTCACCAGCGGCTGCTGGTCGAGCAGGATGTTGAGGAAGGGGATGATGGCCGGGATGCTCACCACCGAGAACGCAACCATGAGCAGGTTGCACAGGATGTTACCCACAAGCAGGGGCTTGTAGTTGCGCAGGGGGGAAAGTAGGCGGAAAAATGGTTGCATTTAAAAAGGTAGGCCTGTGGTTGCCGATAGCCGATAGAGGCTGTCGGTTTTTCGGCGAAATAACGCCATTCTTTTCAATCAAGTGTATCTATCCTATTATTATCGAATCACAGTGACAGTACCTTTTAATTGTACGATAATGCCGGGGGCAACTTCCACTTCTGCCCAATAGGTGAATTGCCCGGCTACAACATTTTTGCCAAGGTGGGTTCCATCCCAGCCGTCCGTTGGGGAGTTGGTCAAGAAATTCCTTTGTTCAAAAACCTGGTTCCCCCAGCGGTCAAAAATCAGCAGTGCATGGACGGGCGAGGGCAGCTCTGAGTAAAGCACGAAGCGATCATTGCCCACTATGGAGGCTGGATAGATTGCGTTGGGCGCATACACCTGCGGCTCCACGATGAGCAAAAGGCTATCCGAGCCAGGGCAGCCGTTTTCGTCGTACACGGTCAGCGTCACCCAAGTCGCAATTTCAGGTCGAATATTGTAAACAAGGCAATTGGCGCAGCCAGCAGTATCGGTTGGCACCCAAGCCGTGCTGGAAACATTGGCGTTGGTGAACCCCTCCAAAAGCACGTTGTCGCCGGGGCGCAGGGGATGGGGCAACCCAATGGCAACAAGGTCTACCGCCACGCTATCGGGTTGGGGCAGCTCGAAATGGATGGGTTCGTTGTAACAGCCAGAAGCGTCCTGAACGATGAGCTTGTGGTCGCCACCCGCCACGTTTTCAATTACCGGGTCGGTAGCGGTATGTTGGCCGTGGTCAATGGAGTACAGGTAGGGCGGGGTGCCGCCGTTGGGTAGGCTGAATGAAATCTGGCCATCGGCAAAGCCATAGCAGGATGGCTCCACGAAGCTGAAATCGAATTGCGGAGCAGTGAGCGGCACATCAATCGAGTCGGTGAAAGTGGCCGTGTTGCGGCAGCCGCCGAGGTAGGCAATGGCCTTATGCTCGCCTGGAGCCAATACGATGAAGGTCGTGTCGGTGCCTTCCTGCATGATGGTGTCATCATACACCCATTTTATTTTATCGAAAAAACCATGCGCTGTGAGCGTGTCTGGGCAGATGCCGTCGCCGTGCAGGGTCAGCTCGACATTAGGACTGACGTACTCGTACCCCGTCAGCAAACTGGCATAGCTGGCGAACTCCTTTCTGCAGACCACGGAAGCGTAAACTGCCCCGTCGGACACTACTCGCATGGAACTGACGGCTTCCAAATGCTTAAAGATGCGCTTTGCTTTGTAGGTGACGAAATCGTCGTTGCCGGGCACGGTCATCGGAGGGCCAAGGTCAATGGGCTGCCCATCAAAGAAGACTTCCACCGCTGTATTGCGAAGCGCAACCACTTGAAGGGAGCCGTCAAAACGTGTAGGCCCGATGCGGTTAGGCAAGCAAATATTGTCAATTTGGTGCGGTATTCCGCAACTGAGCGGCGGCATGAACAACAGTGAAACAGTGTTGAGGCTGGTCTTTCCGGTGTCGTGGCCGCCCGTCATTTGGTAAGCAAAAGCGGGTTTGGATGTTCGCACGAACATGTTTCCCGTAGGGATGTAAAAAGCAGCAGGAATGGAGATGTACTTGCCTGCATTGAGGGTCGCAAGAGCCGTGTCCGCTCCGTTTACCCAAACTTCGGTGCCATCATAATGCGCCATGATGATGGGGTGCTCCAGCGAGGTTGGGCCGTCGCCCCGGCAAAAAATATACTCCTTTCCGACCCTTTCGAGCGGCAGTATCTGGTCAATGCCAATATCATTGGCGGCATACACCACGGGGGCACCGTACCAAGCGCCGCAGGTCACCGCCACGGGTTTGGTGGTTTCGAGCAATGCGCCCATGAAGCTGTTGATGGGCTGGTCGTCGAAGATGGTTCCGACATAATGAGCAAAAACTACCGACTCGCCCCGTTGCAGCTGCATCGTAATGGGCGATGACACATAGCTGGCTCCACTGAGCAGCGTTGCGGTGTTGAAACCACTGAGGCTGATGGTGGTTCCGTTTTCGGTGGCCATGATGCCGACCATGTTGAAGCGCCCCCCGCCTTTGTCACGTGCTTGTATGATATTGCCGATGCGGAATACTTTGCCGAGCGCCGCCCGCCCTTTGTAGGTCAAAAAACAGGCATCGCCTTCGTCCTCAGTGAGTATTCTGAATGAGGCATTGAATTTTTTTGGGCCGTGGATGACGAGGCCGGAGTTGGGCAAAACCTTGTGCAATAGGTTGTCCGACTTGAGCAGTTGGCTATACGAATCGCTTATTTTGTAAATAAATGGCTGGGTGCTGCTGACCATTGCCGTCGTCACCTGCTGACCCGAACCGTCTTCGATAACGACTGAGAAGGGCGTTGATTCAGGCGTATAAATATAGATGTACTGGGTGCCCATGGTCGTTCCCGGATACATGGGCGGTAGCCAGTGAATGGTGTCCAATTGAGCCATCAATGCCGTGTAACCTGTGCAGAACAACAGCAGGAAAGACAGGAACGATGAACGGGAAATTGGCATTTGAATCAATATCCGAGGCATTTTTTTGGTATTGGAAAACGAACAAATCACACCCATTTTCCTTCGCTGCCATCAAAAGTAGGCGAATCAAATGGCAATTTGAGGCAATTCCCAGCTTGTCGGCATGAAAAGCACAGGACTAACGGCTGGTTGTCAAAAATTGCGGAGAGCGAAAAAACATGTTTTTACCCATTTGCCAGCGTCTCCGAAATATCCGTCCGCCGTGCTTGCAGTGCCGGAATGAGTGCCGCTACAAAGCCGACGAGGAGCGCACCGCCCAGCAGCCAGATTTCTTCGGGCAAAAACTGAAGCCCACTGAACGAGTATCGGTAAGTGTTTTTCATAAAACCTGCCAAGATGCCCATGGCCAAATGGCTCAGCAAAATGCCAATCGCATAGCCCATCACTGCCAGCAGCAGGCCTTCTGTGATTATCATTTTGAAAAGCGTACCCGGCGAGCCGCCCATCACCCGCATCAGTGCCAACTCGTAGCGGCGCTCACGCAGCGAGGAAAATAGCGAGATGAAAATGCTCAGGCCGGACACCACCACGATGACCCAAGCCAACATTTTCAGGGCTTCGGCACCGAGGCCGAGGTTGGTCTGCAAGCGGGCGATTTCTATGGGCGGGCTGGCCGCCATCAGGTCGGTGTTTTCGTTGATGTTGCGGCCCATGTTCAGCGCTTGGATATTGGTGCGGCTGCGGAACCTGACCAAAATAGCCGTGATGTCCTTGTCTGGCTGCGCCATCAGTTCCAGCCGTTGCTGCTGCGCTAATTGACTGATTGTCGAAGAGTCGTATTTCGTTGGGGCAATTTTTGTGTGCACATGTTCCCCGTCGTCATGGTCATGCCCCTCGTGCTCGCCGTCCATCGCCTGCTGCCCACTATCCACCGTACTCGTATCCCCGTCCACCGTGTCCTGTCCACCGTCCGCCGATTCAGCATGCGCATGCGACTCCCAAATACTTTCGCTCGGCGTCAAAATCAACTGGTCAATCACCGAGCCAGCAGGTTTCAGGATACCCACTATTTTGAAGTCGTGTTCATGCTCCTCGATACCTTCGACCAGCCCATGCGAGCTTTTGAAGGTATCCCCGATGTGGAGGTGGAGTGCATCCGCCACGCCAGCACCAACGGTTGCTTCCATTGGGTTGGCC
>JANPLH010000613.1:0-39384 GCA_031426435.1 Saprospiraceae bacterium
TTGTTTGACAAGGTTAATAACCGACAAATAGCAACTCAAATAGCAGATATAGAACGCATTGAAGCCAAGGAAAAGCGAAACAGAAAATGGTTAGGCCTACTCATAGGAGGCATTTTAGATGTCATTATAATTGTAATTTTCCTAAAATTAGATACGCTTTTTGAAGGTTTTTCATTTTTAAACTTTCCGTGAAGCTTAGGTCAATTAAGAGCATATCTTGGATTTGACCACTTGGTCTCCCTTTTCCCGTGATGGAGTATTTCGTCTTGGTGGCAATATTGCAAAGAGCTATCTATCACATTTAAAAGTAAGCGTTTTGAATATAAATGGGCTAATTTCTTTAGGTGCTATCAGAATGTCCATTTTTTACCACTGGGAGCCGCCAAAACGCCCATAGGTTTGTGGCAAACAATAAAACATTGCCACATGGAAAGAAGAAACTTTTTGCAATCAGCTGGCCTTTTGGCCGCCATCGGCATCCTGCCAAATTCGGGGTTCAGCGCCTCGCAGCCGCCTACCAACCTAACGTCCGACCCACTGCAACCGTTTTACTTGCCTCCCTCAGCACCGTTGTTGCACAAGGGGAGCATGGACATCCGGGTTTGGGTTCGCTCAAAAATGACTGGTGGCGTTTATTCGTGCGTAGAATGTGCCGTTGCACCTATGGTCATGGGGCCTCCCCCACATTTTCACAAGGAACTGGATGAACTGATGTATGTGGTGGAAGGTACGGCCAGCGTCATGGTGGAGGATGAATTAGTAGAAATACCTGCTGGTGGTTGGCATTTTCGGCCCCGCAACCTAAGGCATACCTTCTGGAATGCCTCCGACCAACCGCTCAGGTTCGTGGATATGTACTTTAACCAGCCCTTTGAGGAGTTTTTGGAGCAGATTTTTCATGAACTGACACCTGAAAAGGGTTTCCCGCAAGGTTCTGCGCAACTCAGGAAGCAGCAGGAGCTTTTAAATGAAAAGTTCGGGTTGGTTTATGCTCCAACTGCTTTCGAGGAGCGGCAGGCCATTGCGGCAAAGTATGGTTTGAAGTAGTTTTTGTTTTTGTTTCGACGAATGCTCAAAATTTGCCAACCTTGGCCATCAAATCACTTTCAACTGATGATGCTAAAAGATTTCCTGCCCAATCCGTCGCTGCGGGCCATTGTCCGCTGCTACCGGATCGTGCATTTGCATTTCGAAAGCCACGACCCACCGCCATTCAAGCCCTACACGCCCCGGCCTGAACAGTGTCTCGCTTTTTACCCGCACGATAGGGAACGGGTGGATTTTTCTGGCACCAAAACCAGTGTCTCGAACATCCCGGTTGCCTTGGTGGGGCAGGCACTTTCGGTGACGAACCGCCATGTTCATGGCCATTTTATGGTGGTACAAATCCTGTTTCAGCCGGGCGGCCTTTTCCGGCTGACGGGCATGCCAAGCAGTGAAATCAGCGAGCTGTATATCGAAGCCGACCATGTGTTTTCGAAAGAAGTGCATGAAATTAATGAAGCTTTTTTTCATGCTAAGAATTATGAGGAAATCGTGCAGATTGCCAACGGTTTTATTGAAAAAATGCTGCGGAAATGCACAAAGGATAGCCAACCAATTGATGAGGTGTGCCAATGGATGCTCACCAGCCCCAGCCATTCATTGGATGCCCTTGCAAGGAAATCCTTTTTAAGCACCAAACAATTTGAAAGGAAATTCATAGAACGAACGGGCGTAAACCCCAAGCTATTTGCCCGGTTGGTACGCTTTGACCGGGCTTTTAGGGAAAAAAACCTGACCCCAGGCAGGGCATGGCAGAACATCGCTTTCGACTGCGGTTATTATGACTACCAACACCTGGTGCGTGATTACAAAGATTTTACTGGATTGAAACCCACCGAATTTCACCAATTGGAAAGCCGTGCACCAGAGCGGCGGTTTGGGCTTGCGGAGCATTATTACGAGACCCAGGTTTGACTGTTCATTACCCTTCCCTTTCCAGCCCCCGTATCCTCGCCCTTTTCCCAATCATATTGAGCCTTTCCTTCAAGAAAACGGCCTCATTGGCCTCCATCGCCGAAAAATACTGCATCCCGCTGCCTGCCGACCAGAGGGCGAAAATGACCAGCAGCGAAAAAATTGCTACGAAGGTAAATCCGATGGCGACAAAGCCAAGGGCGGCTTCTGGTGGGAAATTGAAATTGATGCCAATGATGTTGAGCAGGTGCTGCACCAGCCCCGTATCGAACAAGAGCAGGGCCATTTTGCCGCATAAGAATAGCAGGGAATAAAGCCCCAGCATCTGGCCATATTGCGTGCCCAAGAGTGCACTGGTGCGGACAAGGCCAACAAACACGCTCGTGCCCTCGTAAATCATCACCTGCGTCCAAAGGAAAAAGACCGGGAACAACGGGATAATGATGAACAACGCCAACTCGCCGGGGAACAGGAAGATAAGGCTGAACACGGCAACCACGACCATCGTCTTCAACAAACCGGAAAGCAGGCTGAGAAATGGCGTAGGTGGCAGTTCGACCTCTGACTCCTCATAGCCGTCGGGCGACTTGGTGCGCCAGCGGGCGAGCAGGTGCTGGGTGGTAAAGACCATGATGCTGATGGCCACGACGGCCAAAGGGTACAACCAGGGGTTGCCGGGATTTTTGAAATAATCGGGCACCGTTTGCACAACCATCCAAAGTTCGCCACCGTAACTAAACAACTCGGCGGGCGGCACCTCGGCCAGCAGGTAGGCTCCCATGCAGAAGATGGTGCTTCCAGCAATGGCTGCCAATGCGATTGGCCCCAGGCATTTCCGAAGGAAAATAAAGGAATCGGTGAAAAGGCTGCCCGCTGTTTTCACCTGCGTGAAGTCCACCCTGCGCTCCACGTCAGGCGTCAGGCGGATGTCTTCTTCTTTGTTGAAATGCCCCTGCCGGGCCTTCCACCACGGGTACAGGACAAAGTAGAACCCCATAATTGCGAAGCAACCAAAGATGAACAAAGCCCGCAGCCAATCCGGTGCATCGGTATGGCGGGTGAGGTAGCTCTCCACGAAGCCCGCAAAAATGAACAGCGGCACCACGCCCAGCATCAGGCTCATGCCCCGCCGGGCCGCCAATTGGAACGACCGCTCACGGGACAGCGTGCCAGGAAACGCAATGCCCCGACCCAAGGTGAGGCCCGCACCGCCTGCCACCACGATGCTCGAAATCTCGAATGCCCCATGCAGCCAGATGGTGAGGAACGACTCCTGGAGCAATCCTTTTTCGATAAAAAAATACTGGAAAGCCCCTACCATCACCCCATTGAAAATGAGCGCCCCGATGGTACCGATGCCGAAGAACAGGCCCAGCACGAAGGTCATAAACGCCACGAGAATATTGTTCATGGTGATGCCGAGGAACATGTTGAACTCCCCAGCCTCTTTGTAAACCGCCAATGGGTCGCCGGATTTAATGTTCTCTTCGGTCATGTCCACGTAGGTGTCGCCGAGGATGCTGCGCACGAAATCTGGCTCGGCCCAACAGGAGAGCATCCCGATGGCCATGCAGAGCGAGAATATGAACAACGACAGCCGCAGCTCGTGCCGGGCATCGTGAATGAGCCGGGGCAGGTCGTCCGTCCAGAAGGCGGCGAGTGCGCTGCGCCTCGACTTTTTGTTTTTGTAAATATTGAAGAAAATCTTTTGGGCCAGCCCGTTGAGATAGACCCGCACGGAGCGGTTGGGGTAAAAAGTACGGGCAAAGGAAAGGTCGTCAGTCACCTGTACGAACAGCTCGCTGAGCTTTTCCGGGTCGCTGACCTGACCCTCCAGCAGTTGCTCGAACTCCCGCCACTTCTGCTGGTTTTGCGCTATGAAGGTGGTTTCTCTCATGGTTTCATGGATTCATGGATTCATGGATTCATGGTTGACATGGTTTCATGGTTTCATGGTTGACATGGATAGGAAGTGGTTAAATTTTTAGCTTTTCGTTGGTGTACTGGACAAGTTGGTTGATGGCTTTCGGCAATTTTTCCAATTCACCTACAATATGGTCAATTTGTTCTTTTGTTAGCAAACCTCTTATGGCCGCTTTGCGGGTCCAATCCTTGCTTTCTTCCATCGAACCGAAGCTGTAGCGGTAAAAGTGTATTTTGTCCTTTTTGGTATAACGGCCAAATCCTTCAGCAATGTTGGCAGAGATGGAATCAACTGCATCGGTGTATTGTTTGCCAACTGTCCACATCGGATATTTTTCCCACCGCAATACTATATTCCAAACATAATTGCTCAAATTGAAGACTATTAAATACGCATCAATCTTTGACAATGTTAGGTAAGTTTTCTCCATAATCTTTTCTTTCTGAGAAATGAATTTTCAAAATCCTTCCCCCAAATCCATGAATCCATGAATCCATGAATCCATGAATCCATGAGTCCATGAGTCCATGAAACCATGAGTCCATGAGTCCATGAAACCATGAGTCCATGAAACCCTCCTCTCACCTGATATATAAAAGGTACGCCGCCGCAAAAGGCAGCACGAAGATAAAGGCATCGAAGCGGTCCAACATGCCGCCGTGGCCGGGGAGCAGGGTGCCGGAGTCCTTTATGCCAAGGCTGCGTTTGAGCATGGACTCGATGAGGTCGCCAATGGAACCGAAAATGGCAACAATGGCGGAAAGTGCCATCCAGTCCATCAAGCGAAGCTCGCCAGTGACGGCACAGAAAAGGTACCCCACGCCAAAGGTAACTGCCACGCCACCTATGGTGCCCTCCCAGGTTTTCTTGGGTGAAATGCGGGGCAGCAGCGGGGTCTTGCCGAACTTGGAACCGATGAGGTAGGCTCCGGTATCGTTCATCCAAGTGAGCAGCAGCAGCCCGAAGATGGGCCATACATTGAATTTGTCGCCGTTGAAAGCGATGAAATTGAGCAGGGAAAACGGCGCTCCAATATAGACCATGCCCAGCACCATGTACGCTACGTTCTGGAACGGCTTCTCCGAGGCAGTGAACAATTCATAGATAAGCGCCGAGAAAATAAGTGGGAAAAATAGCACCGAGGTAAGGATGACGAAGCGGTCATTGCTGTCCATGGTCATGTGCATTTGGGATGCCAGCGCAAAGGGCGAAAGGCCGAAGACTACGCCGATGAAGATGCGAATCCAGTCACGCCGGGTGTCATGGTGGAGCACCATATTGAGGAACTCCCACAAGCAGAGAACGGTGATGATGGCAAACAAGAGGATGAACGACATTTTGCCGATAAACAGGCCGGTCAACATCACCACGACGAAGAGGGCCGCCGTGATTGCCCTTCGAGTTAGTCCTTTCATAAAGGCTTAGGTTCCCTTCGGGAATATGACAAAAGTTTTTGTGGGGGGGTTTTTCAGGGCAAACCTAAAAGAAAGGGGCGGAAAATATCGCTCCAATGGCTGAAAACTTTCAGGACGGTGCGCTATTGGTGAAACATGGTAGCTATTAAAGCGGTGGTTGTCCTATGTTTTTCAAACAATATTGGTCTGAAATTATGCCTACCACCCCAATATCACCTGCGCCAGCAAAATCTTCATCACCATTGCCGTAGGGAAAACGGTGGCGTAGCCAATGTTCGCAGCGCCCGTGTCATCCCTTTCATTGGCGAAAGCAAGACAAGCAGGCTGCGTGTGCAGGGCGGACATAACGCCCATGAGCAGGTTGTAGGGCATTTTGAACACCAAACGGAAGACCAGCATCCCCAACAGTGCGGTGGCCAATGTGACGATGGCGCCCAGTGCAATCAATTGAAAACCAGCGGTTTGGAAAGTGGAATAAAACGAATAGCCTGCCTTGAGGCCGATGCCCGCCAAGAAGAACACTGCACCCATTTGCCGAAGAGTAAGGTTTGCATTAAGCGACATGACCCAGACAATGCGTCCACTGCGGCCCAGCTTGCCCAAAATTAAAGCAACAATGAGCGGCCCAGCCGCAAAGCCCAACTTGAAGCTGGAGCCGCCCGGCAGCGGGATGGGCAACATGCCCAGCAACAGCCCCAGCACCAAGCCGATGCTGATGCTGATATAGTCCACCTCTGATAGCCGTTGGTAACTGTCGCCGAGGAAGCTGCTGACCTCCTTCATCTTTTCCTTGGGGGCAATGATGCGCACCCGGTCGCCAGCCTCCAGCACAAGGTCGGGGCGGCGGGGCAGGTCCACATCGCCCCGGCGGATGCGGGTGATGATGGCGTGAAACTGCTGGAACAGTTTCAGCTCCCGGATGCTCTTGCCGACCACGGCCTTGTTGGATACGAAAATGCGGCGCACAGACACCGTGGTGCCGTCCTGCGAGAGGTCACGGCCCGTGGGAATGCCCAATTGCGATTGATACCTTTCCAATTCGCTGGCCAGGCCCACCAACGTCAGTATATCACCCGATTTGAGGATGGTGCTTGGCCCCGGCACTTCGATGTCACTGCTGCCATACGGCAAACGGCGTGACACGAGTATCTCCCCCAACTCGCCCGACTCGCCAATCTCCCGCAGCGACCGCCCGATGAACTTCGATTGTGTGACAAACACACTGATATGCTCCAGTTCCTCGTTGCTCACGCCCGTGATTTCAGCGGTGGTGATGGCTTCCTGTTTGAAGTCAATGCGCCAGAACCGTATGCCCATTTGGAACAAGAAAATGACGCCCATGACGCCCACCGGGTAGGCCAGCGAATAGCCCACAACGGGTTCGGCGAGCAGGTCCCGTGCTGCCGAACTGGTGGGGTCGCTGATGCTGTGCTTCAGGATGTCCACCACCGAGGCGAGGGCGGGGGTATTTGTCAGCGAACCGCAAAAAAGCCCAGCCGTGAGGGTACTTTTCAGGCCCATCCATTTCCCCAAAACAATGGTCAGCGCAGCGGATACGACCAGCACGCCGATGACCACGAGGTTGTCCCGCAGCCCCGACCGCTTGAACGAGGCAAAAAAACTCGCCCCAGACCGCAGCCCAATGGTGTAGACGAAGAGCACGAGGCCGAGAATATAAATCATGTCTGGCAGCGCCATGTCGGGGTGCAGCGCCCCAAAGGCCAGCCCCACGAACAGCACGGCGGCAACGCCAAAGCTGAAGCCCGCCACTTTTATCCGGCCAATGAAATAGCCGATGGCAATGACGAGAAACAGCAGCAGCGGCTTGTTTTCGAGGAGGAGTTGGATGATGGTGTCGGTGAAGTTCATTGAAGTAGTAGCTTGGGGCAAAGGTAGAAAAAGCGCCTTCTTATTTACGCTTCCGCCACCAAGCCACCACCCGCAGCACTGCCACCGCCAGTACCAGCGCCGCCCACGGCAGGTAACTTGGCTCCGCAACCGCACGCTTGAAATAGCTGCTGGCAAAGATGCCCCAAATCCACCAGCCGCCCAGCGTGTGCAGCAGCTTCCAGCTTTTTTGGGACAATGGTTTTGAAAAACGCTCGAACGATGTGAGCAGCATCACCACCACGAACCCGTAGGCTATGCCGCCCGCCAGGAGCGAACTGGTTTTGGCTAGGGTGAAAACTGGGTGGAAGCATTGCTGCAACAGCAGCAAAAAGCCCAAGTGCAGCAAGTGCAGGATGGCGAACGAAATGCCAATGAACTTGCGGTTCATGCGCCACCAGAACGTGAATGCATTGCGCAGCAGCCCCTGCACTGCCGATGCCGAAAAGGCCATGCTGAACAACACGACCGCCACTTTCGCCGATAGGCGGATACACTGCCGGGCGCTCTCCTCGTCAAAGCCCCCGATAATGAAAATCAAGGCAAAGGCCGTTACACTCAGCCCGACAGTGAACTGGACGAGGCGCCAATGCCAGAGGCCAATGTTAGAGGGTTCATTCATTAGACGGAAGGATTTGGGATGCAAGATTTGACAAAATTTGTCATATCGCCCCTTCCCATTCAATAAAAAAAACGCCGACCACCCATATAGGCAGTCGGCGTTTCATTCAATGGAACAACAACCCTAAAGGCTGTCAATTCCCTGTTTTATAACTTGCTAATCACTAATTTCTGGCTGTATTGTTCCTTGCCAATCTGTACCATGACAAAATGCAGTCCGTCGCCCATGCCGTCCAAGCTGATGCGCTCGGAAAGGCTGGTAGTGGTACCAAAATCACGGCTTAGCACAGCTTGGCCCAGTTGGTTGAAAATGGTCACGGAAATTGGGGTAGCCTCTTCAAGTTCCTGAACGGAAATGGTCACTTCGTTGCTGGCCGGGTTCGGCTTTAAGCTGATGCCATTGCCGTATTCGTTCGGTGCCACGATTGCCGGGAATTTGTTGTCTTCCGCCGTTCCGCCATTGACGTTGTAGATGCCACAAGCGTTGGCAGGATGCTCCACCGTCCAGTTGGCGTTCACGTTCATCAGCGCTTGGTTGATGGCCGTGCCATAGATGGTCTTTTGTCCAACTGACATTGGCAGGCTGCCGTTAAGGTACAGGTTGGCCAGGTCGAGCAGGCCGCCAATAGTGTACGGGAACTCGTGTGCTGCACCGTTGGCGTCGAACATGCGGAGCTTGCAAATCGTGGCCGAGCAGTTCATGATGCAGCTGTGTACTTCAATGCAGCCGAGGTCCTCGTTGCGCAAATCATTCATGTCCAAACCTTTGTATTCGACATTGAACCGCAGGTTCAAAATCAAGGTGATGGCATTGGCGGCCAAGCTGTTCTTCATCCCGCCAACGCCCATTGGGTTGCAGCTTGCCCCATTGGGGCCCGTGCAGTTGGTCTGGTGGCAGTTGGCGAGTACACCTGGCCCGCTCGTGGCTGGCAGCAGGTTGACGATGCACTGCGCATCGGTGAGGGTCAGCGAGCGGTTGCCACCGCCCACGACTACTGGCCCATAGGCAAGCATGTCCTCGATGATGACCAAGTCGGTGTTGTTCATGAACGAACCGGGCGCACCGCCGGGTATGCCCCACGCCTCCGGTCGGAAGGTCTCAATGGGTAGGCACTCCCCGCTATAGGTAATTTCGCAGCCACCGGGGTACTCGTTGCCGCACAGGTCAGCAATGCGGAAGTAGAAGGTACGGCCAAAAGTGTACTCACCATCACCATCGGGGTCGGCGCACTGCCAGAGGTCGGATGAACCATTAAGCGTGACTACCAGTTCCGAGCCGCTGCACACGTCGAAATAGTTGCCCACCTCGAGCAATTCTTCCACCTTGTCGCTAAAATCATAGTCCGCAGGGCAGGGCACTTCCCCGATGCAAGAAAGGTTCGTCACGCTGACCGAGACCGGGGTGCTATTGCCCACTGCCCCATTGCCCGAAGGGCACAGCCCCAATGGCCCCTCGTTGTCGTTGATTTCGTAAGTGAAGCTCCACGGGCGGGTGTGGCCGCCACAGCTTGTGTACAAGAAGTCGAAGCGACGCCAGCCACTGCAACCTGTAGGGGCTATGTGTTCGCTGACGCCCGTCAGCGCAACTTTTATCTCCTGCCCGCAGGCATCGTAGAAGGTGGGTGGGAAGGGCGGCACGGCATAAGAAAGGCAGGCCACCACGTTCGTTTCATCACTGAAAACCTCAAAATCGGCGCTGTAAAGGAAATGGAAGGTCTTGCTCCAAACATGGGTATTGCCCTCGCAGTCCTTGTACGTCCATGCGTATTGGCGGCTTGCTTCGCAACCCTGAGCATTGTCCGTGCTCGTGATGACTGGCCCGGTTGGGTTCAACAATTTTCTACAATTATCTAAAACAACGGGCGGCGTTGGCTCGGTGGCGAGGCTTGGGCATTCCACACTTTCCGTTTCGCTGGCTGGCACCGCAAAGTCTTGGTATTCAATGAGGTAGGTGAACAGCCAATCGGCGAAATTGCCCTCGCAGTCGGTGTAGCGGAAGATGTACTGCCGTTGGCCCTCGCAGCCGGGTTTGGCGCCGACACTTAACAGCACGGGCGTCAGCACCTCACCGCAATTGCTCAAAACCACGGGCGGGGTAGGCTGTGCGTCGGTGTCGTCAGGGCATTCAACAATGGCGTTGCCGTTGGGCGTGGTAATGGTGAACGGCTCCCGCTCCACAGTGGTGACGTGGCTCCAAACCGAGGTGTTACCGGAGCAATCCCTATAAGTGAAGGTGAAGGAGCGGGTCCCCTCGCAGGTCAGCGGGTTGGGCACGTTGGTGACGACCGGGCCGGTGGGCGTTATTGCGCCAGCACAAGCATCAATGACCACGGGCGGCACGGGCGCAGTGGCCAATGCAGGGCAGGCAACGGTCGAGACCGTGTTGACTGGCACAGGCGGCGGCGTGATATCTCGAACGGTGATGGAGCGGGCGCAGGTGGCCGTGTTGCTGCAGGCGTCCGTTGCCGTCCAGGTGCGGGTGCGGGTGAAGGTGCCGGGGCATAGACCGGGCACGGTGACGTCGGTAAAGGTGATGGGGACGTTGCCGGGGCAGTTGTCCGTCGCCGAGGGCGGGGTGAAGACCGGGATGGCCGGGCACTCGATGGGCGTTGTTTGCGCAGCACAGGTGATGGTCGGCGGGGTGTTGTCAATTCGGGTGGCGTAGGTATGCGTGGTGCTATTGCCGCACAGATCCGACGCTGTCACGGTGACGATGGCCGAACAGGTTCCCGAGGCCATGGCGTTGAAGGTCAACATGCCGCCGCAACCGTCAATGGCTGTGGTAATGCTGAGTGCCGCCGCTTCCGCTGCCGCTGCCGTGGGGAAACAAGTGCCAATCACGCCCGATGTGATGGTCGGTGGCATGTTGTCTTCGATGGTGAACACCCCGCTGATATTGGCCGAATTGCCACAGTCATTGGTGAAGGTGAACAGCACGGTTAAGCGCCTCGTGTTGCCGCATAGTTCCTCCACGACGGGCGTTCCGTGCGTGATGCTCACGATGGTTCCAGAGCTTGAGTCCACATTGGCGAAGCCGCCAGCCGCCAGCCAAGCGTTGAACTGGGCGGTGTTGCCGCTGCCGTTGCACTCCACGGTTTGGTTGGCCCCACCAGGGCCGAAGGTGACCAACGGGCAGGGGCAGGGCGGCACTGTCGGGCCGGTAATGGTTTGCGTACACAGGTTGGCGGGCACGGTGAACTCCACTTCCACGACCGTCACCGTGTTGTCGGCCTTGAAAAGCACGTTGGTAAAAGTATGGCTGCCGTTCACGGGCAAACCAGCTACTGCCACCGAATTGGTGTCGAGGGCATCGCCGCCCGGCTCGATTTGCAGTAGGCCCGTCCCCGGCCGGTTAACGAAGCTGATGGCCACGTCCGCCGTGAAGAAGTCATCGCCGGGGTCTTGGGTGCCGTTGTCGTTGCAGGGGCCTACGTTTTGGAGGGCTACGCTGGTGATGTCGCAGATGGGGGAGCAGGGCTGCACCGTCGGGCCTGTAATGGTTTGCGTACACAGGTTGGCGGGTATGGTGAACTCCACCTCCACGACGGTCTGTGTGCCATCGGCCTTGAAAAGCACGTTGGTAAAAGTATGGCTGCCGCTTGCGGGCAAACCCGCTACTGCCACCGAATTGGTGTCGAGGGCATCGCCGCCCGGCTCGATTTGCAGCAATCCCGTGGCGGGCCGGTTGACGTAGTTGATGACTACATCCGCCGGGAAAAAGTCATCGGTTGGGTCATTGGTGCCGTTGTCGTCACAGGGGCCGACGTTTGTCAGGCTTACGCTGGTGATGTCGCAAACACTCCCGCCACCGTTGGAGCACTCGTTCACCGCTGGGCCGGTGCCGGGCAGCGAGCAGCGCACCGTCGCACCTGAGCCGATTCGCCCTGTGAACTCCACTGCATTGCCGTCGGCCCGTAACCTCACATTGAAAAGGGTTGTCGTCAGGTTTGTCCCGACCAAGGCAAGTACGGTTGGCGAAAAAACCACGTCCGTTCCAATGAGTTTGATGCTGTCGGCGGGGGTGGAGTTCGAGTACAGCACGTCCACGTCCACCGTGAAGAAGTCGTCGGCATCGTTGTTCGGCGTGCCGTTGTCGTTGCAGGGGTCAATATTGGCGAAGCTGAAGCCGATGACCTCGCAGGAGGGGCCGCTGTTGGAGCAGGACGCCACTCCAGCCCTCGTTGCCCCGTCAATGCAGGTCGGCTCGTCCGTGAAGTTCATTTCGACATCGGTGGGGTTGCCGTCGGCCCGGAACTTCACGGCATTGAAAGTGTGCGAATTGCCGACGATGTTTTGCACAGGAATGGAAAAACTGCCAATCACATCGCCGCCGGGCACGACTTGCAGGCTGCCCGTTGTGGGGCGGTTGAAGAAATTGGCGTTGACGTTTTGAGTGTAAAAATCGTCGCTGGGGTCGTTGGGCGTCCCGTTGTCGTTGCAGGGGCTGGGGTTGCCGAAGAACTGAACGGTGATGGTGCAGGACGGGGGAGGTGTGGAGCAGGAAGCTATCCCAGCCCTCGTTGCGCCGTCAATACAGGTCGGCTCGTCCGTGAAGTTCATCTCCACGTCCGTTTGGTTGCCGTCTGCCCGGAATTTCACGCCAGTGAAGGTGTGCGCATTGCCGACGATGTTTTGCACAAGAATGGAATAGGTGCCGATAACATCACCGCCGGGCACGATTTGCAAGCTGCCCGTCGTAGGACGGTTGAAAAAACTGGCGTTGACGTTTTGGGTGTAAAAATCGTCGCTGGGATCGTTGGGCGTCCCGTTGTCATTGCAGGCGCTGGGGTTCCCAAAAAATTGAACGGTGATGGTGCAAGGTGCCGGGTTCACCGTAATGGTGAAAACCATGTTGACACTGGTGCAGCCATTTACCGTGGCATTTACGGTAAAGGTGCTGGTGATGGGCGAGCCAGAAGCATTGAAGGCAGTGAAGGCAGGTACGTTGCCAGTGCCGTTCGTGGGCGGCAGGCCAATGGGCTCCGGGGTGCGGCTCCAGTTGACGGTGGCGCCCGGCACATTGGCAGTGAGAGCAGTGGCTGGCACGGCGTCCCCGTCGGTCACGGTGATGTTGGCCACCTGCGCCACGGTTACAAAGGTGGTGCTGGCAAAAACCTCAATGTCGTTGTCGCTGGCCACCACCGAGGTGCCGATGCGCATGGTGCCGCCCGCCGAGGGGGTGCCGCCGCCCGCCGCCCCGCCGTAGCCGTAGAGGCGGTAGGTGACGGACTGCGAGTTGGGGGAAATGGTTTCGGAAAAGGTAAATTCAGCTGAAGTAGTTCCTACCACCACCGTGCCGATGTCCGTGGCAAAGCCATTGGAGCTGCAGCGCAGCGTGGCCGTGTTCGGCCCGGTGGCCGAGCTGCGTAGCACGATTTGGATGGTGGTCGGGTTGAAAAACAGGCAGTTGCTGGTGCTGACCGTGAACTCATAGAAGTCGTTGCCTGCGATGGCCTGCGCCAAGGTGGTGGGCGTGGCGCCGGTGAACCAAGCGGAGGAGTTCATGGAGCCAGCGCCCGTGGTAGCGGTGACGCCACCTCCACGGGTGAGGGTAGTGGCGTTGAAGTTGGCTGCCACGTTGTTGGCAGTGCTGGAGGCTTGGTCGCCCGGTTCGGCGCTCAGCTCCCAGCTAACTGCTTGGCAAAAAGCCGCCCGGCCCATCGGCAACAGGCAGGAGAGGAGCAGCAAGCCCAGCATTTGGGCGTGCCCCATGAGGTTTTTGACAAAAGGAAACGTTTTCATAAGATGGAAGATTGGTTAAAAAAAATTGGATTGATATATTATTCCATGCCTGCCGATAGGCAGGTATTGCTTAGAGTCATGATTAGATAGTAGAGACTGAAGGCCTAGTTTCGAGCACGCCGTCACTTTAGGACAAAATTGCGGGCTAGCTCATCGTTGATTCATGTACATGGCAGCCGAAGCCGACCAATCCATTGTATAAGTGAGTGATAAAAAAACCAAATGTACCGATTTTGGCATTTCCTTGTATCACTCAGTTGCAACTTTCAGCCGCAGAAAGGCCTGTTCTTTGGGCTTGGCACTGCGTTTTTCGGAGCAAAAAAAAAAATGGAAAAGTGGCGACCCTTAAGCCTTGCAGCCGCCACCCAATGTTTCCATTGTCATACCGGTTACTTGCCAATCTGGCCGATATAAATATTGTTCTGCTGCTTGAGGTCGGAGCCGCCGCAGTCGAGTGAAACCCGGTAGCTGACGAGGTCCTTGTTGCCATCCGTGTTGAAGGTGAAGCTGCCAGTGGCGGTCTCGCCGGGAGCCAGTTGCTTGGAGTCTGATTCAAGCGGGGCGCTGTTCTGCACTTGTTGCCAGTTGCCAGCTTGGGCATTGGCGTTTTTGTCTCCAGTGGCGTCCACTGTATAGGTCACGAGGCTGGCGCCTTCCTTGGATATTAGCGGGCAGTTGCCCCGTCCGTCGTTGCGCACCGTCCATTCGACCTGCACTTGGCCGTTACCCAGCCACGAGGTCTTGCAGGATACGAGTGCGAGGTCGAATTGAACCTGAACGCTGTCAAGGGTGCGCTTAGGTTTGTTGGCCCTTGGCGTCTGGGCATTGGCATCCATTGCGAAGCAGCAAGAGAAGAATGCGAGGGCAACCACGCTTTTAATGAAAAAACAGAATGGTTTCATTTGATGAAAATTTAAAGGTGAAATGAATGATGAATCAAGCGTTTGGCTCATTTGCCAACCAACCCACATACGGCGTTGTCGCCAAGGTTGAGGTCGTCGCCGAGCCGTTCTGTGTCAAGCGTCACGAGATAGGAGACCAGCTGCTCCTCGTGGTTCCACACACCGTAGTCGAAGGTGAAGCTGCCCGTGGCTGTTTCGCCCGGCCCAAGTTCCGTAATTTTGATGGTGATACCCTGAGGTGCCAGCCTTGCCGAACCATCGAATGAGTCGAGGGTCGGCGCCTTGTTGCTGGAGCCATCTATGCTGAAGTTGACAAGGCTATCGCCGTTCTTGTCTGCCAGTTTGCAGGTGGACTTCCCATTGTTGCGCAGCGTAAAATTGACCTGTACCAAGTCTCGGCTGATTTGCACCGTCTGACATTTGACGAGGGCGATGTCAAGGTTGACGTTTTCGCTGAGGTAGCGCTGGGCGCTGCACACTTGAATTGCAATTGCAACGAGCAACAGGGTTGCGATGAAAAAACGGTTCGCTTTCATTTTTTTAGAAATTTTGAAGGTGAAATGATTACGCCATCAAAGCCCTATCAATACGGCAATGATGGAACTCGTTTTCAGGTTGTCTTGCTCCACATAGCCCAAAGCGGGGTCCATCAGCGAGAGGCGATAGCTCACGAGGTCCTTCACGGCGGGCAGGCTGAAGGTACCGGAGACGCTTTCGCCGGGCTTGAGTTCCCGCTTGCCGCAGTTCAGCGGCACGTTGTCCTGCACGAGCTGGAAGTCCACCCGGTCGAAAGGTTCCCGCTTGGACGAGCCTTCCACGGCGTAGCTCACGAGGGCGTTGCCCCGTTGGTCGGCCAGTTGGGCAAGGGTCGTACCCTCGTTCTTCAGCGTCCAGGCATAGCTGACGAGGCCAGTGCGCAGCTTGGTGGCTTTCAGGGACACGAGGCGGAGGTCGTCGGGTAGCTTGTCGCCGTCCTGGGCGAGGGCGGGCTGGGCCACGGCCATTGCGAAGCAAAGCACCATGGAAAGGTTCAGGATGGAAAAAATGGCTGATTTCATTGTATAAAATTTTGAAGGTGAATGAATTGGTATTGGTCAATTGGAGCCTGCGATGCGGATGAAGTCAAACTCGTTGGAGCCTGCATCCACTACCACCAGCACGGAAAAGACGGCGGAAATGGCGAAGACCTCTGTGTGCGCCTGTGCAGTGATTTCAGTGCCACCGGGGAAGCTGCCCGTGTAGGTCGCTTGGGCCAAAAAATTGTCCGTGCTGCCCACAATCCGGTTGTACCAGATGACCGGGGCCAGGGCCACCACCTCCTTTGCCATCACCACTTTGTCCAAGCCAGTGGAGGTGCGGAGCCGGATGCCGAACTTGGCGTTCACTTGCCCATAGCCAGCGATGGAAAGCACCTGACCGGAGTAGCTGATATCCGACTGTACCGTTACCGTGATGCTGGTATAATTGCCTTCCGGCACTTCAAACTTACCGCCCACATCCGCCTTGCTGCGGCACCCGCCAGCTATCTCGGCCTGGGCCTGCACAAAGGCGCTGCAGTCGCTCGCCCTGGCTTCGCACCGGGCAGCAAGGGCGCTGTTGTCGTTTTCGTCCAAAACATCGAAGGGGCAGTTCAGCGTCTCCTCGAACCGCAGGGGCGGCGGTGCCGCAAAGGGTGCCGTGAACTCTATTTGGATGTCGGCGAACTCGCCAAACTTGAACTTGATATTGCCAAGCACTTTGGCCACCTCCCCCTTCACCTGCACATTGTTGATTTTGGCATCGGCGTACGCCTTGCGCATGAAGGCCAGGTGGTCTGCGTCAAGTTTTGCCATCATCTCTTGTTGCTTCTTCGGGTCGGTCTGCTTCGCAATGGCCTCCACGTCCGACTTGTACTTGGCATATTGCCCCGTCTTGTCGGCTTCGAGTATGGCCGTCGCCTTTTGGCGCTGCGGGGCAATGATTTTCTCGATGGCGTCCAACTGTGCTTGGGTTGGCGCTTGTGCTTCGCAAACGGCTGGCAGCAAGTAGGATGCAACCAAGAATGCTGCTGTCAATAGGTTGAAATTCATGTTTGAATGATTTTTTAGGTTAAAAGCCAAATAAGCAGGTAATCACTTCGGTCAGAGAAAAAACACCACACCTCACGCAGGCACCCAAGGGGTTCAGCAGCCTCGCAACAATGCAGGCAGAAGCTATGGCTGTATTGGGATTGTCACATTCAAAGATTTGGTCACCGCATTTCCCACAAGCCGCAGGTGCGTTCTCGGGCGCAAGCAGGCATGTTTCGTAGTTAACAAGGTTTTGTTCAACTGTTTCATAGAGACCTCCTACCAACCTACCGTAAAGCCCCCCATTCCCATACTGGGCCAAGGCAATGGTTTTGACCTGCCCGCCCTCATTCACGAGGATGGTCACTTGCTCTACCTCCCCATTGCTGGTGTTGATGAACTGCGAGGCGATTTCCACGGTCACGGCCTTTTTGTTGAAAATGCCAGTCTGCGTTTCCGCTACGCCCTTCCTGCTCACCGTGGCACCGGGCAGTTTGAGCAATTGGGAGCGCAGTGTGCCCGCTTCGCCCGTGGTGAGCAGTTGGTTGAACCTCGTAGTGGCCAATGGCACCGATTTTTGGCCGGAGGCCGAGAAGGAAATTGCCATGAAAAAGGCAATGAAAACTAGTGCCGCCAAGCGGCTGAAAAGTTTGATAGTCATTTGATTAAGATTTTGAGTACTTGAAAAATGGATGAATGATTTTTAATCTTTGGAAACGAGGCAGCCCCTGACTGCCCACTGTTTACCCCCTTGGGGCCAACTGTCTAACTGCCAACTGGCTCATCGCATCATGCACGACACCCCCGCCACCGGGATGATGTTCTTCACTTTGTACCCGTCCGAGTGGTCGAGCCGGACGCCGTAACTCAAGAGCACGTTGCGGTTGATGCGCCAGTCGCCGCCGTAGGAGGTGGAAAAATTGTTCAGTTGGGCCATGTTCAGTTCCGGCATTTCATCGAAGGAGATACTGTTCTCCGATTTGAATTTCGAGAAGACGAACTCCACAAAGAAGGTGAACTTGGGGCTACCGTAGCGCATGCCCATGCCGCCGGAAGTAGTGTTGATGCGGGTCGAAAACGAGTCCTGCGCCACCTGTTTCATGAACCTCACCGTGCCGTTGAGCATCAGCCGCTTGCCAACGGGCAGGCTGCCGTTCACCCATACCGCAGCGCCAGCGGCCCGCAGGTTCAGGCTGTCCAGTGCTGCGTTTTCATAAGCATAGAGTTTGCCGCAGGCGATGTCAAGGTGGGCAGCGTTCCAGTGGTCGAGGATGTATTGCTGCGCAACGGTTTGGATGCGCTCCTTTTGCATCGAAGCCTCCGTATCGTAAATGCGCTGCAACGAGTCAAGGCTGTTGTCGTATCGGGCCAGCACCTGCTTGTCAGTGGCGGCGTCCTTTTTCAGCCTGACCATCGCCATCTGCACCAGTGTGGCGTCCTGCCGCTTGCGATAAACGCTGTCCATTTTGGTGTACAGCCCCACCTCCTCCAGCGGGTCGTATTGTCGGAACAGGTTCAGCTTGGCGGCCAGCGAGGCACGGCGGCTCTGGTCGGCATCCTCGATGGTGCCCGCCGAGAGGTCGAGGGTGCTGAGTGTTTTCATCAGGCGGGAAGCACGTCGGTACTTGCCAAGGTCGGGTCGGTTATAAGCCATCTCCCAAATAGGCTGGGCTTGTATGGCGATGTTCGGTTTCAGCCGCCAGGAGCGGAACGACCAGTCCACCTTGAACTCCCGGATATTGCTGGGCCGGGTAATCTGCGACGGGCTGACCGCCAGCAGGTCGAAGGCGGGCGATACGGGAATCGTGAACTCGGTTGCTTTCGCAATTTGTGTAGTGGCTTCCTGCCCCACTGCCCGGATGGCAACAAACAGGAACAAGACGAGGAAACGGGATGAGGTCTTCATTTTTTTAAGGATTGAAGGAGAGACGGATGGACGCCTTGAAGGAGCAGAGCCTCGGAAGCCTTCAATCCTTCAATCCTTCTCTCCTTCAATCCTTACTTAGCCTGCGGTTCATCATAAATAAAATCATCCATCACCGCCACGTCCACACTGGCGCTCTCGTCGGGGCCGAGGGGGCCGCTGCCGTACTCGATGCGGACTTTGTGAACAATGGGTTCTGGGAAATGCACGGCGAGGAAGGAGTGGCCGCCGTTCTGTGCTGGCACGGCGAAGCTGCCGAGGCTCTGGCCGTCAATATCGAAGTACTCGAAGGCGGTGTTTTCGTTGTGGTCAACGTCCACGTAAACCGCTCCGAAGCCATGCACCACGCCGGGGGTATTGGTGCCGATGACGAAGAAGCTGATTTCAGCCAAGTTGCTTCCTATCGGCGAGAAGACCCGCTCGCCACTGAACGGCGGCAGTGCACCGTTGTAGTTGGCGTTGATATGCCCGAATTGCGGCAGCGCCCCAGCCGGGTTGTCGCTGTCGGCGCTGGCCTGTACGCCGCCGCCGTCGGTGGTGAGTACCGAGCCACGGGCACGGCTACCCTCGGCTGCGTTGAAGAAATCGCCGGGCAGGAAGTAGGGCGCCGCTTGGTCGTCGGGTACGCCGTCCCAATTGATTTCCTGACGGCCTCCAACGGCATCGGCCAAGGCACGGTACTCAGCGATGGCGGCGCTGATGTCGCTCGCTGCGCTGATGACCTTGGGTTCAGGCTTGTCGTCGTCCTTTTTGCAGGCAACAAAAACAAGGGTGAAAAGGGAAAACACGAGCAGGATGGAGGTTTGCTTTTTCATGTTTAAGACAATGGTTGTTGCGCAGAAGGCATTAACATTCAGTCCCGCCCGGCGCAGGTTATGGTGATTGTTTTCGGTGAATGATAGCTAAGTTGAAGGTGTAACTGGTGTTCCGTGTGCGGTTGCCCTGGAGTGGCGGGCCTTTCTATGAATGGGTATTCCTTTGTGAGTGTGAACTGATTTGATGCTGCAAAGATGGGGCGGGATGGAGGAGGGGGAATCACCCTGCGGGGTGATTTTTATAAATTTGCCTGATTGATATTCCGCAGCATCACCATCGCCTCCGACCTCGAAGCCACGTCGAGCTTCTCGAACAGGTGCTTCACATGGGTCTTCACGGTGTTGATGCTGATGAAATGGCGCTTGGCGAGCTGTTGGTTGGTCTTCCCTTCGTAAATATCCTTGATGATTTCGAACTCACGGGGCGTTAGCGGCGAGGGCAGTTTTTTGTTCAAACGCTCCATGTCCAACTTGAGCGGGTGGACGAACTGGGCGTAGTTGTAAAGTGCAATCTCGATGGCCGTGAACAGGTCCCTTTCATCGAACGGCTTCACGATATAGCCCATCGGGCGGGTCAGCTTGGCACGCTCCACGATGGACTCGCTGGCATAGCTGGTAAGGAAGATGAAGGGCAGGTCATGTTGGTCCCGGATGATTTCGCCGATTTGGATGCCGTCGAGCTTGCTCTTTAGGTTCACGTCGAGCAGGGCGAGGTCGGGCGGGTCGCTCCGCAATTGTTCGAGCGCCTCGTCGCTGTCGTAGGCAATGGCCGACACCTCGTAGTCAATGCCTTCGAGCATGGCCGAGGTGCTCATGGCGATGAGCGGCTCGTCTTCAACGATGAGGATGCGGATACTTGACATATTGGCTGGATAGGACACAGATTGGAGAGATTTAACTGATTTTACGCAGATAAAATCAGTGGAAATCCGTTAAATCTGCTCAATCTGTGTCCTATCAAAAGTTTGTACGGCATTGAGTGTGCAACATTCTAAAATTTCGCTTTAGCCAAAGGCAAATGTATCGCAAATAGCCAAAAGCCAACCGCCCCTCACACCACCTGCGGAATAATCAGCCGCACCAAGGTCCCATCCAAGTTCTCCACCTCCAGCTTCGCCTTCAGTTTCAGCGCAAAGGTCTTCACCATTTCGAAGCCAAACGACTTCTCAAATTTGGTTTTTTGTTGCTCCGCAAAGCCCACGCCGTTGTCCTGCACGACAAGATGCAGGGCGTTTTCGAGGGACTTCAGGGTGACGGCCACCTCGCCGGGGCGCTCGCCGGGGAAGGCGTGCTTGAGAGCGTTGCTCACCAGTTCGTTGAGGATGAGGCCAAGCGGGATGAGGGTGTCAACGTCCAAGCGGGGGGCGTCCACCTCGCTGCGGAGGCGGATGCGGTCGGGGTCTATGTTGTAGCTCTGGAACAGGCCCTCGGTCAGTTTGCGCAAGTAGGGCGCTACCTCCACCGAGGTCAGGTTGTCGTTTTGGTAAAGGTCCTGGTGGATGAGCGCCATGGACTTCACCCGGTTTCGACCCTCCCGCATTACTTCCATCGCCTTCTCGTCCTCGATGTACTTCGATTGCAGGTGCAGCAGGCTCGAAATCACTTGCAGGTTGTTCTTCACCCGGTGGTGGATTTCCCGCAGCAGGAGTTCCTTCTCTCCCAGTGCCGTGCTGATGATGTCGTTCTTGGCGGCCAGTTCTTTATTGGTTTTTGATTTAAAATAAAGGAAGCCGAGCGCACCGAGCACGGCCAGCGCCAGCGCCCCCACGATGATGGCGAGGTTGCGGCGAGCCAGCGATGCCGCCTCCAATTTCAGTTGCTGCTGCGTGATTTCGGCCTCCATCTTCCCGGTCTCGTACTTAACTTCCAGTTCCGAAAAGTTCTTCTGCACGGCAAGTGTGTTCACGCTGTCTTCAATGGCTTGGTATTTTTTGTACCAAGCGAAAGCATTGGGGAAGTCCTTTTTTGCTTCGTAAAGTTCGGAGACCATCATTGCGCAATGGGCTTCGGCGTCTAACATGCCGATTTCCTTGTTGATGGCCCCAGCCTGCTTGTAAGCATCCAAGGCGCCGTCCAAATCGCCCCCTTCCCGCATCGTTTCGCCAAGCACTTTGTAGGTGTTGGCGAGGCTGACCCGGTTGCCCAATGATTCGTGCTGTTTCAGGATGGCTTTGAGCGTTGCGGCCTTGGTAGGGGTGCTGGCGTTTTTATCGAAAAAATAGAGGATGCCGTGGATGGCGTCCTGGCCGATGCCCTTGTTGTCCCCTGCCGACATGAACTTGAGGTAGGCTTCCGAGATTTCGGAGTACTTCGCCCAGTCTTTTTTCATAAAATACCAGTACAGCATATCGAACAGCAAGAAGCCGTGGTCTTTCCTGACCATTTTTTGGGAGGTCAGCCGCAGTGCCTCCCGGTAATTCTGCTCTGTTTTTTCCAGGTCGCCCTGGTCGTTGAAAATGATAGCCCGCTGTTTGAACACATACCAGTTCTGGTATTCGTGGCCAGCGTCGAAATTGGCTTTTTCTGCGAGATTGCAGTAGTGAAGGGCGCTGTCTGGCTTGAGGTTCCTGTGGTGCAGGTCTGCTAATTGTGTATAGGCCTTGCCCAGCCATTGTTTCTTCCCTTGTGCTTTGGAGATTAAGAGCACCTCGTGCAATAGTTTTTCTTCTTCCTTGACGTTGCCCTTCAGTCCAACTTTATTGGCCAAGCGGAGCAACGAAATCGCACTGCCCCGGTAGAAGTTCAGCTTTTTGGAAAGGTCGGCAGCCTGACGCAACAGCAGGATGGAACTGTCCATGTTGCGCAGCGAATAGGCGACGCCGAGGTCGTTCAGCAGCCAAACCTTCGCCGTGTCTTCCTTGGCGGTGGCGAGCTTTTGCAGCAGGCTGTCAATGGTGGAGGCATTGCTGGTGCCATGGACGATAAACAAGAGGCAAACAAGGATAGGCCATTTTCTCATTCGGTTATTTTTTTCCAAACTTCTGGAAAAAAAGCCAATTAACAAAACCGATGCTGTTTTGATTTTGGCCGAACATACTGAAAGCTTCTCATGTTTCGTTTTCAACAAACTGAATAGCACCGCATTCCCAACCGTTTTTACCAAATTCAATAACTATGAACCTCCTGCGTTTTTCAGGGCTTGTATTGCCCCTCGTTTTCTGCGCCTTCTTGTCCAATGGCTCTGCCCAAACCGGCACCAAGAATTACCCATTTTCCTGGAAGGAAACCACCGATACCTGGTTCAAGGCAAAAACCTACACCTTCAAATATGCCGACATCTTGACAGCCAAGGGCACCAGCAAGAGCAAGCCCAACCGTGGGCCAGTCTGCTCCAACAACTGCCTTGATTCCACTTCTCCCGACGCCTGCACCAATGACTTGGTCAACGAAAACCTCAAGGAAGTTGAACTCCCCGGCTTCAAGCTGCCAAGCGGTTACAGCGGCGTGGAGTACATCACCTTCGACGTGCCAACAAGCGGAAAGGTGAACAATTTCCAAGTGGTGAAACAGTCCGTGCTGTGCAAGCCCTGCATCCAAAAGGCCGTGAACCTCGTGGCCGAATTAGGTGAGTGGCATCCTGCTGTCCAAGACGGTATTTTCGTGAAGAGCTCGGTGGTGGTGCCCGTATATTTTAAGTAGCATCAATTTAGCAGTTTTCCTTTTCTTGTGCCTGCTTTTAGCCGCTCTTTGTCCCTCAGTGTCTCCGTGCCTCCGTGTTGAAATAAAAACATGAAGGCACGGAGACCATAGAGGCACACAGAGCGGCTCAATACTCACCAAACGATGGCCATGAAGCGGAAAACTTTCCTTCGCACGGCTGCCTCCCTCGCCGCAGGCAGCATCCTCGCCCCCATGATTGGCTGCAAGCCAGAATCCAAAGCGCCCACTCCTTCCACCAAGCCCGTCCGCAAGAACTGGGCAGGCAACTACCAGTACAAGGCCCAGAACCTGCACACGCCAAGCACGGTAGAGGAGGTGCAGGCTTTGGTGAAAAAGTTAGGCCAACAGAAAGCGCTCGGCTCCACCCATTGCTTCAACGACATCGCCGACACGCCACTCGACCAGATTTCCACGCAAAACCTGAACAAGGTGGTGGCCATTGACGAAGCCGCCAAGACCATCACCGTGGAAGGCGGGGCGAGGTACGGCCAATTTGCACCGCAACTGCATGAAAAAGGCTTTGCGTTGAACAACCTCGCCTCCTTGCCACATATCAGCGTGGCGGGTGCTTGCGCAACGGGGACACATGGCTCTGGCATGGGCGTCGGCAACCTCGCTACTGCCGTCAGGGCGCTGGAGATGGTGACGCCCAGCGGGGACGTGGTGAACCTAAGCCGTGACAAGGACGGCGACCGCTTCAAGGGGGCAGTGGTAGGATTAGGAGCACTTGGCATCGTCACCAAGGTCGCGCTCGATATTGAACCGACCTTCCAAGTGCGGCAAGACCTCTTCCAAGACCTGCCCCTAACGTCCATGAAGGAGCATTTCGAGGAGATAATGAGCAGCGGCTACAGTGTCAGCCTGTTCACCGATTGGCAAGGCCAAAAAGTGAGTCAAATCTGGGTGAAGCGCCGGGTGGACGCCAATACCAAGCCAATGGACGCCGAGTTTTTCGGGGCAAAGGCCGCTGTGAAGAACCTGCACCCCATCACCCGCCTCAGCGCCGAGAACTGCACCGAGCAAATGGGCGTGCCCGGGCCGTGGCACGAGCGGCTGCCGCACTTCAAGATGGGCTTCATGCCGAGCAGCGGCGAGGAGCTGCAGTCGGAGTTCTTCGTGGCCAAAGAAAACGCCGTGGATGCCCTGCTGGCGCTGGAGAAAAAGGGTGCCGAGATATTCCCGCACCTGTTCATTTCCGAAATCCGCACGATTGCCGCCGACGACCTATGGATGAGCCCGCACTACCAGCGGGACAGCGTGGCCATCCACTGCACTTGGATGCAGCACACACCGGAGGTGATGAAGCTGATAACCATGATTGAGGCGGAACTGGCTCCCTTCGCACCTCGTCCGCACTGGGGGAAACTTTTTACCATTGACCCTAAGGTGCTGCAAAGCCGATACGAGCGGCACGGGGATTTTTTGGCGCTGGCGAAGGAGTTTGACCCGGCGGGGAAGATGAGGAATGGGTGGTTGGAGCGGAATGTTTATTAACAACACTTCGTGCAGTTTTTAGACGCAGATTCACACTGATTGCACTGATTGCTTGCAATCAGGATTTTACGAAGTAAAATCAGTGTAATCTGTGAAAATCAGTGTCGAATTAATGCACTGATTATCAGTGAATTGTAAAATCTGCACGGACTATTGATTAATTGAGTACTATGAAATATCTAAAGTCAATTATCCTGTGCCTGCTATCCACTTTTTCAGCCACTGCTCAACAGCGCACCTACTGCAACCCCACCAACCTCGACTACGGCTACACCCCCTATGAGAGCTTCAGTGCTTGGGGCCGCCACCGGGCCACCGCCGACCCCGTCATCGTGAACTACAAGGGCGATTTCTACCTGTTCAGCACCAACCAATGGGGCTACTGGCACAGTCCCAACCTGCTCAACTGGACTTTCCACGAGCGGCGCTTCCTGCGGCCCTGGAACAACAAGACAAAGGACGACCTCTGTGCCCCCGGCGTCGGCGTCGTCGGCGATACGATGGTGGTCTTCGGCAGCACCTACACTTCCGATTTCTCGCTCTGGGGCAGCACCGACCCCAAGGGAAACGAGTGGTTCGTGCTCGTGGACAGCTTCGAAATCGGCGGCTGGGACCCCTCGTTTTTTACCGACGACGATGGGCGTTTTTACATGTACAACGGCAGCAGCAACTCGTGGCCGATGTATGGCGTGGAACTCGACCGGAAGACCTTCCAGCCCAAAGGCACCCGCACCCCCATGTACTTTCTGGAGCAGTGGCGCTACGGCTGGCACCGCTTCGGCGAACACATGGACAATACCTTCCTCGACCCCTTCGCCGAGGGCGCCTGGATGACGAAGCACAACGGCAAATACTATTTCCAATATGGCGCACCAGGCACCGAGTTCAGCGGCTACTCCGATGGCGTGGTGGTTGGCGACAACCCCCTTTTCCAGTTCAACCCCGTGACGCCGCAGAGCGACCCGTTAAGCAGCAAAATGGGCGGCTTCAACCGGGGCGCTGGCCACGGCGCCACATTCCAGGACAACAGCGGGCGTTATTGGCACGTGAGCACGACGGTCGTTTGCGTGAAAAACACCTGGGAACGCCGCATCGGGATCTGGCCCGCTGGCTTCGATGGGGACGACATGATGTGGTGCAACACTGACTTCGGCGACTACCCGATGTACCTTCCGAACACCCGAACCGATGGGAAATTGCGCCCCGACTGGTGGCTACTGAACTACAAAAAGCCCGTGACCGTGAGTAGCACCCTCGGCAGCTATACCGCCAATAACACCGTGGACGAGAGCATAAAAACTTATTGGAGCGCCCGCACTGCCGACAAGGGCGAATGGCTGCAAACAGATTTGGGACAAATAAGCACCGTCCACGCCATCCAAATCAATTACGCTGACCAAGACGCCGAATTCTTGGGCAAACAAACGGGCATTTACCACCAATATGAACTGTATCACTCTACCGACGGCAAGAAATGGGAATTATTGGTGGATAAAAGCAAAAACAAAACCGACGTTCCGCATGATTATGTGGAATTAAATAAACCGATTAATACCCGCTATATTAAATTGGTAAACATCCACATGCCCACGGGCAAGTTCGCCATCAGCGGCCTGCGCATCTTCGGCAATGGTGGCGGTGAAAAGCCCAGCACGATAAGGGACTTTATTGTGCTTCGAACGGAGAAAGACAAGCGAAGTGCATATATTAAGTGGAGCCCTGTGGACAATGCGTTTGCTTATAACCTCTACTATGGAACTGCCCCTGACAAGCTCTATAATTCCATCCTGATTTATGATTTAAATGAGTATTGGTTTAAAGCGATGGATTTAAAGAAGCCTTATTATTTTGCGATTGAGGCGGTGAATGAGAATGGGGTTGGGGAAAGGACGGTGACGGGTAAGGTGGAGTGAGAATTTATCCTGCATTAAACATTCCATGCCGTTTTATGCTTATCCCTATAGCGTGTCCGGCCTTGAGGCCTGGCACCAGCGAACTATTTGACAATAATAAACCATTGAACCGAACATGTCAAAACGACAAGCAATTCGTTCTTTTTATCAAACGAACTGGCCCTGGTTGACGGCAGGCGGATTCATTAGTCTGGTGCTTTTGTGCTATTTTTTCGTGCCTGCCTTTCAAGATTTCATCCAGGAAACATGGGCAGTGCTCATGAGCAAGGACGAAGATAAAATCAGCCAATATTTCAAAGCTTTTGGCCTCTGGGGTCCTTTATTGATTATTGTGTTCATTTCCATCCAGATGTTCCTCATCATATTCCCGAACGTGCTGCTGGTCGTTGTTTCCTCGCTGGCTTATGGGCCGATATGGGGTACTATCCTTTCTATTATTGGCAGCATAACCGCTTCTTCCGTGGGCTATGGGATAGGCAATGCGTTTGGCTCGAAGGTTCGGAAATCATTCAATGAACAAAAACTAAAAAAAATGCAACGCCTGCTGGACCGCTACGGCTTTGGGACAGTGGCGATTTTCCACCTTTGTCCTTTTATTTCCAACGATGCCATCAGCATCGCAGCCGGTCTTTCCAAAATGAACTTCACGAAATTCATGCTGGCCACCCTTGCGGGGGCTATTCCTTTTACCATCGCCATTGCATGGTTTGGCCGGGAAACCGAAACCATGATGTCCGGCCTCTATTGGGTTGGTGGCTTTGGCCTTGCCATTTACTTTCTTTACGTGTGGATGGACCATCGGAAAAAGCGATAATGGAGAGGAAATGAATAGGCGACGTGCGCCTATAACCTGATGATACAGATGTTGGATAGAGAGACTAAATACCAGTCAATCGGTGGCATTATTGTGGATGATGGCCCATATGAAGCAAGGCGCTGTACAAGATAGGATGCGGTGCCCGTGGTGCGCCACCCCGCATTGCAGCGAGGTCTCTGAAAAGCGCTTATGAAGCGGATAAAGGAGGCCATTGCTGAACGGGAGGCGAAGGGCAGCGGCGGGGGTAGCTACCATCTATTCAAAAAATCAATATCAACAGATTTTCTACCTTTGGCAAAGCGAAAACAGGCATCCTCTCCTTCCAAGCTTCGCCCAGCCATTTGAAATCCTTTAGTGTACATATTTTCATGCAAAGCCTGCTAATTTTTTTAGCGGTTTGTACGCTGTGTTTACCTGCGTTTTCGCAGGAAAGCAACCTTCAGTTTGAGCAGCTCACCGTGGAGGATGGCCTGGCAGACAACCTCGTTCACGATATTTTCATGGACAGTAAAGGCTATATATGGTTCTGCACGCAGGACGGCCTTTCCCGGTACGACGGGGTTTCCTTCAAGAACTTTAGGCAAATACTGGGTGACACTACTTCCCTGAACGGGCGGATTTCGATGGACATCAAGGAGGACAAAGACGGCATTTTATGGATAGCCATGCTGGGCGGGGGGCTGAACCGCTTTGACCCTGTTACGGAAAAGTTTAAGTCATATCCCTTGCCAAAGGGTAAAAACAGTTTTTCCTCCGGCAAGTCTGCCTCCAAGGTGTTGGTTGACAGCGACAACCAGGTTTGGGTGGGCACTTATGATATTGGGTTCAATTTATTGTATAAAGAAACGGGCCGCTTTGAGCATTTTGAACTGAACAAATGGCGAGCAAGCAACCTGAACGAGGCTTTTCTAAAAAACTCCGCTAATGACCTATTGGAAGACAAGGGCGACAAGAACATCATCTGGATTGCCGGGAACAATGGATTGTACCGTTTCAACAAACAAAAAAAACTGGTAGATAGGATACCACTGTGGGTACACGGGCAGTTGGATACGGTTTCCTCCTTCCGCTGCCTGTTCATGGAAAGGCCCGGCGAACTCTGGGCCGGCACCTGGACACAGGGCCTGACCCGTTACAGCACCATGACCAGGCAGTGGACGTTTTTTCCCCACAACCCTGCCGAGTGGGCGAAGGGCAATGTTTCGGCCAATATTGTATTTGACATCAAGCGGAAAAGCCCTACGGAGTTTTGGCTGGCTTCCAAGGATGAAGGCTTGATGTCCTTTGACCTGCCCTCCCAAAAATTTGCTCACCACACCGGCAGTTCCGTGGACAGCCGCACCCACCTTTCCACCAATACCGATAAAGTTTACAAGGACAAGGATGGCCGGATTTGGGTGGCCAGTTACCAAAAAGGGGTTAGCAAGTTGGACCCCGCCAACCAATTTTTCAGCATAACTCCCATTAAGCCTGCGATTGGCAGCCCTGCCAACAGCCCATTCGAATCTTACGATGCGGCGCTCGATATTGCACGAGACCAATTGTACGTGACCACTATCGGCAGCGGTTCGTTGCAGGTGTTTGACAAAAAACCGAACGAGCAACCGAAGTTCCTTTATTCAAAGCTCATCACATTAGACCAGAGCAGCCGGTTGAACCTCTGCATTGATGCCAAGAAAAGGGTTTGGCTGGCAGGCATACCCCAGTTATGGAATTCCGCTTTTACCCTTTATCTTTTCGACCCCGATACCCGGCAACTAAAGCCTTTCGAGCACCCCATGCTTTCGCAAGTGCCTGTTCATCAATATTTTATCAACGATGTACTGGAAGACCGGGAGCACAATACCTGGTTTGCCACTTCCTTTGGCGGCCTCATAAAACTCGAAGCTGGCAACGGCAAACTGCTGCAATATGCAAAGTCGCCCGCTCATCCAGATTACCCGGCCTCGCATGTCCGCATCCTCGAAATCAAGGAAGACAGCAAGGGGTTTATCTGGCTCTGCGCCGTGGACAACGGGCTTTTCAAATTCGACCCCCGCACGGAAACCATGATGCATTACACCGTCTTTTCCATGAACGGGCACAGTGTCAGCGATGAGCGGATATGCACGGTGGAAGAAGACCCGAACGGCCTAATTTGGGTAGGCACCGAATGGAACGGCCTTTGGCTGCTCGACCCCGCAAAGCCCAACGACCAAAACATGAAGCATTATGGGACGGAGGATGGCCTGACGGGCAGTAAGGTGGCAAAGGTCGTCAAGGACAAACTTGGGACAATTTGGCTGCGGACGAGTCAGGGATTATGCAGTTATGACAAATCAAGGGATGAATTTCAGGCGTATGGCGGCAAGGCAAGTAGCAATTTCTCGACATTGGGCGCCGAAGGGATGGTTTTACTGGAAAACGGGGATTTGTTCGTCGGCAGCGATTCAAGGTTCATCAGCTTTAACCCAGGGAAAGACGTTCAGAAAAGCAAGCCCCCAACGATTGTTTTCACGGATTTTCAGGTCAACAACAAGCCCGTTTTTTTTGAAAAAAACCTGAATTATTCGGACGGGATTACACTGGATTACAAGGACAATTTCTTTTCCATCGGCTTCTCCGCACTCAATTTCAGCGACCCCGAACTCGTCCAATTTGCCTACAAACTGGAAGGGTATGACCAAGACTGGAATTACCTTTCAAAAGGGCTCAGCAAGGCCGTTTACACAAAAGTAGGCGAGGGCAGCTATACCTTGACCGTGAAGGCAGCCAACAACAACGGCGTATGGAACGAAAAAGGGATAAGCTTGAAAATCACGGTACGGCCGCCTTGGTACCGCAGTTGGTTGGCGTACCTGTTCTATGTTTTGGCGCTTGGAACAGCTTTGTACAGCGTGAGGGCTTACCAAATCAAGCGGCTCCTGGAAAAAGCCGACAACCTGCGCCTCCAGGAAATTGATACGCTCAAAACAAAATTGTACACCAATATCACCCACGAGTTCCGCACGCCATTGACGGTCATCATGGGAATGGCCGAGCAATTGTCGGATGAGGGCGGCAAGTGGGCTGAAAATGGACAAAACAAGGAAAGTCTTTTGACAAAAATTCAGGAACACACTGGTTTTATACTTCGCAATGCGGGCAACCTCCTCCGCCTCATCAACCAAATGCTCGACCTTTCTAAATTGGACAGTGGGAAGATGAGCCTGCAATGGGAACTGGGCAATGCGGTGCTGTTCCTGCAATACCTTGCGGAAAGCTTCCATTCTTATGCCGCCACCAAGGACATCCGAATGACCTTCTACCCCGAAGTGAAATCGGTGGAGATGGACTTCGATAGGCAAAAAATGCAAGAGGTTGTTTCCAACCTCCTTTCCAATGCCCTCAAATTTACCCCAAGCGGTGGAAAAATCATCTTCCATGTCAGTGAAATCCCCGCAAATGCAGCATCTGTCCACCCATTGCTTCAACTAAAAATTTCTGATACGGGCATCGGCATTGCCCCAGCGGATTTGGGGAACGTCTTCGACCGTTTTTATCAGGTGGACGACACCAATACCCGAAAAAACGAAGGCTCCGGCATTGGCCTGGCCCTGACGAAGGATCTGGTGGAGTTGATGGGGGGCAGCATTTCCGTAAAGAGCGAAACTGGCAAGGGTGCCGAGTTCATGGTGCTGCTGCCTATCACGAAGACCGCAGCCCGCAGGCATGATTTTCCTTTGGCGGAAAAACCGATGCCAGCATTGCAAGGGAAAGCCCCTGTTTTGACCTTGCCCGACCTACAGGCTCATGCCGTGGAGAACACTGATTTGCCATTGTTGCTGCTCATCGAAGACAATGCAGATGTGGCAACTTATATAAGGAGCTGCTTGCGGGGCCGTTATGCCGTCGAGTGGGCCGAGAACGGGGCCACCGGCATCGAACGGGCGCTGGAGACCATCCCCGACATCATCATCAGCGACGTGATGATGCCGGAAAAGGACGGCTACGAAGTTTGCCAGACTTTGAAGAACGACGAACGCACCAGCCACGTCCCCATCGTGCTGCTCACGGCCAAGGCAGATGTGCAGTCCAGGCTGGAGGGGCTGGGCGTGGGAGCCGATGCTTATTTGTCAAAGCCATTTTTGAAAGAAGAACTGTTCATCCGGCTGAAAAAATTAGTGGAACTGCGCCGTCGCTTGCAGCAAAAATATGCTGGAAGGGATTTCATTGCCCTCGCCACCGAAGCGTCGCCAACCGCCCCGGCAATGCCCAGCCCCGATGACGCTTTCCTGAAAAGGGCCACCTCCCTCATCCTCGACCACCTCGACGAAGCCGAATTCGGCAACGAGGAACTCGCCCAAAAGATGAACATGAGCGAATCGTCGCTGAACCGGAAAATGAAAGCCCTCACGGACAAGACCCTGTCCCTTTTCATCCGCAGCGTGCGCTTGCAGCAGGGCAAAATCCTGCTCCAAACCACGGACAAGAACATCTCCGAAATCGCCTACGCTGTCGGCTTCACCGACCCTGCCTACTTCTCCCGCATTTTTTCACAGGAATTTGGCGCTGCGCCCAGCAAGTTTTACAACTGATTGATTTTCAGTGGCTTAATTTTTTTCTTCCGAAATAATCCAAGCATTTTTTTTGCCATTTCCGAAATAGTCCAAGTTTTTGCCGGAATAATCCAAGCCCATTGGGGCACGCTACCCCCATGTTTGTGGCCAAGGAAGCAATGCTGGTTCCGGCTGATTTTTGAATGAAAAGTTTGTTTAGCCATCCTTCAATTCCAAATGAAAGCTATCAATTCCAGTTTGGGATACAGCCTTGGTTCCGATTTAAAAATCAACTAATTCGAAAACAAGAATAGTTCAACTGGGCTTCATCGGTAGTCACGAAGGGCTTATTCTTAAAAAACTTTTTTGTCATGAAAAATCTCATGTTTTTAGCCATCGCCGCCCTGTTCCTCTTCGCAGGTTGTGCCAAGGAAAATCCGCAAACTGAACCTGCCAAACTGACTAACGAACAGGCCTATGAGCTGTTCAAGGTGCGTTTCGAACAAATAAACTTGCAATTGGAAAAAGCCGGAGCGTTTACGCAAGACCCGACTAAAGATTCCCAAAATCAGTCTGTTGAAGACCGGTCCACATGTAACAGGGTACCCATCTGTCATAATGGTAATACCATTGTGGTAAATAACAGCGCCGTTCCCGCCCACCTGGCTCATGGCGACCAACTGACGTGCTGTGAAACTCCTTGCATCAATGAAGACCCAGACCTTATCAATGGAGGCCCTTGGGAATGGTATCATGATGGAGCAGTAAGTAATTGTTTTGGAGATGATTTGGTGATCCTCGCTACTCATCACAGTTTTATTGTAGCGGAAATTTATGAAGGTGTCTACTACATATATTCGCATAACCATCATGACCATAGTGGTTGTTTTGCGGAAGAAGTGTCCCCCGAAGAATTTGAATGTGCAACGGCTTACCTGAGGTCAGTTATTGCGGCAAATTCTTGTATCCCAAATGTGTGCGACTTTTTTTGATGCAGACAGGTAGCTTTAGTGCTTTGGCTTGTAGCCTATCTCAGTTCAAGGAATCTAAAGAAACTATGACTGGGAAACGCTGGGCAACTGAATAAACAATAAGACCCTCAGGAGCAGCGAGCCCCTGTCTTCGGCCTCCAAAGCATGATTGCTTTGGGGGCCGTTTTTTTTTTCGGGTTTACAGAACTTACCATTGGTCAGAACCCAATGTCCACAGAATTTCTACCTTTGGCAAATCGGAAAATGGGATGCATTCAATTTCCATTTTCTCATTGTTCGCCACTAAAAAAATTTAAGCATGAAAAGCATACTAACTTCCAAACTGTTGATTTTCAGCGCTTTGGCGCTGTTGGTCTTCGCCTTCGCCTCCTGCGCAGGCGTCGAACCCTTGCAAGAATGCCTCAAGGGCGAGCAGTACGGCTTCCTCTTTGGCCTGCTGCACGGCTTCATCACCCCCATCAGCTTTATCGCAAGCCTATTGGACGACAACGTGGCCATCTATGCCGTGAACAACAGTGGCGGCTGGTACGACCTCGGCTTCCTTCTGGGCAGCGGCGGCTGGGGCATCTTGGCGGGCAACAAAACGAAGAAGAAATGAGGGAATCGTTTCATGGTTTCATTGCTTCATTGCTTCATGGTTTCTGGGAAATAGCAACGACACAACCATGAAGCCATGAAGCAATGAAACCATGAACAATCCAACAATCCAATCAAATGATATTCGAAAACACACAAGTCCCTGTCGCCGAATTGCCGAAGGCAGAAGCTGTTGAATTCCAGCAACTTTCTCCTGCCTACCGCACGGTGGAGGTCATCGCAACCTGCATCCTGTTCGGTTTTTTCTTTCTGGGCTGGTTTGCCTTTTACGTCACCAATCCGTTCAAAATGCCGTGGGTGAGTTGGCTGCTGCTGGCCCTTTGGGGCATGTTGTTCGTGATGGTATTGGTATCGGCACTGCGTCGTTTCGCCGCCGAGGGCTATGCCATCCGGCAGCACGACATCCTGCACAAGCACGGCGTTTGGTGGCGCACGGTGACGGCCATCCCCTACAATCGGATGCAGCACTGTGAAATCAGCCGAGGGCCCGTCGAAAGCGCCTTCGGCCTCGCCACGCTGCGGGTGTTCACGGCGGGCGGCAGCAGCAGCGACCTCAGCATCGGTGGCCTGCCCGTTGCGGAAGCACAAAGGGTGAAGGAGTATATTACCAGTAAAATCGGTGGTACAACGCCGTCGCCAACTCCCGAAGTTCAGGATTAACCTCGTCTGCCCCTTTGGGTGAACCCCCAAAAGAGCAGGCCGTCCACCGTCCATCGTCCTCCGTCTATCATGTTCCAGTTCCTCGACAAATCACATACCATCGCTCCACCCGGCTACAACCGCTGGTTGGTGCCCCCTGCGGCCCTGAGCATCCACTTGTGCATCGGTCAGATATACGCCTACAGCGTGTTCAACCAGCCGCTGACGCAACTCGTCGGCATCACCGAGTCGGCACCGGGCGACTGGTCGCTGGTGCAGGTAGGGCTGATTTTCAGCATCGCCCTGTTCTGCCTTGGCGCATCGGCGGCGGTCTTTGGCAAATGGCTGGAGCGGGTCGGGCCACGCCGGGCGATGTTTACTTCAGCCTTGTGCTTTGCGGGCGGCTTCGTGTTGTCGGCCATCGGGGTGGAGCTGCACCAAATCTGGTTGCTCTACCTCGGCCATGGGGTGCTGGGCGGCATCGGTTTGGGGCTGGGCTATATCTCGCCCGTTTCTACTTTGATAAAATGGTTTCCCGACCGCCCCGGCATGGCCACGGGCATGGCCATCATGGGTTTTGGCGGCGGTGCAATGGTGGCCTCGCCGCTGGCCATCTGGCTGATGGAGCATTTCAAAACACCAACGGACATGGGCGTTTCCCAAACCTTCCTCGTCATGGGCGGGCTGTACCTTTGCTTCATGCTGTTTGGGGTATTTACTGTGCGGATACCCAATTTCGGATTTCAGATTTCGGATTTCGGCAGTAAGCAGGAAATTCGACCATTATTTTCGTCTGAATCAAGCAAAGGGACTGCAGTGAAAAGCAGCCCCAAACCGAAATCCGAAATCCGAAACCCGAAATCCGTTGACGCCAACATGGCCATCAAAACACCCCAATTCTACCTACTATTCTTAGTATTGATGCTCAACGTGACCGCAGGCATCGGCGTGCTCGGCCAAGCCTCCGTGATGATTCAGGAGATGTTCTCCGAAAAAGTGGTGGGCACCAACCGGGCCGTAACGGCAGCAGCGGCGGGCGGTTTCGTGGGGCTGCTCAGTCTGTTCAACATGGGCGGGCGGTTCTTTTGGTCGTCCATGAGCGACCGCATTGGCCGAAAATATACCTACTCCATTTTCTTCCTCTTGGGGGCACTGCTCTACTTCCTCGTGCCGCTCACTGGGCAGATGGGCAGCGTGGTGGGTTTCGTGGCGGCGTTCTGCATCATCATGAGCATGTACGGCGGCGGCTTCGCTACCATCCCGGCCTACTTGCGTGATATGTTCGGGGTAATGGAAGTCGGGGCCATCCACGGCAGACTGCTGCTGGCTTGGTCAGCGGCTGCGATACTTGGACCACAATTGGTCAACTTGCTGCGGGCCTGGCAAATCGAGCAATTGCAACTGCCCGCTGCGCAAGCTTATTCCGTCACGATGTACCTCATGGCGGGGCTGCTGCTGGTGGGGCTTGTCTGCAATCTTTTGATAAAACCGGTGGATTCGAAGTTTCACTATAAAACGGAACAGCCATGAAAAAGCAAAACCTAACCCTCCGCTTGGTGCTGTATTGGGCCTTCGTCGGCATCCCGCTGCTTTGGGGAGTAGGGATGACGGTGGTTAAGGCATTGGCGTTGTTTCAATAGAAGTATTCACAGCCTCCCATTTTTTCCCTTCCTTTGCCCCCATCAAAACAACTAATCATGCGCAACCATTTACTCCTTGCCGTCCTTTGCCTTTTGGCCATTTCTACCCCTTTATTTGCTCAAAAAAAGAAAAAAGCAGAAGCCAAACCCTCCCCTGCCTCGACTGTGAAATTTGAGGAAAAAGCTTACGCCTCCCTGCAATGGCGCAGCATTGGCCCCTATCGTGGTGGGCGCTCGGCGGCGGTGACGGGTGTGCCCGGCAAGCCCAAGCTTTTCTATTTCGGCAGCACGGGCGGCGGCGTTTGGCGCACACAGGACGGCGGCATCACTTGGGAGAACATCTCCGACGGCTTCTTCGGCGGCTCCATCGGGGCGGTGGCAGTGAGCGAAAGCGACAACAACGTCATCTATGTCGGGGGCGGCGAGGTGACGGTCAGGGGAAATGTCAGCTATGGCTATGGAGTCTGGAAGAGCGAGGATGCTGGAAAGACGTGGAAAAACATGGGGCTGAAAAACAGCCGCCATATCCCACGCATCCGCATCCATCCGAAGAACCCTGATTTGGTCTATGCCGCCGTGTTGGGCGACCTTTTCAAAGATGACGCAAGCGAACGGGGCGTCTATCGCAGCAAGGACGGCGGCAAGACTTGGGAGCGTATCCTTTTTGCCAATGCTGGGGCCGGGGCGGTTGACCTGACATTCGACCCCAACAACCCAAGGATACTCTATGCTTCCACTTGGCGGGTACGCCGAAATCCTTACAGCCTCAGCAGTGGCGGTGATGGCTCGGCGCTCTGGAAAAGCACGGACAGCGGGGATTCTTGGACCGAGATTTCCAAAAACGAAGGCTTTCCGAAGGACACCCTCGGCATCATTGGCGTCACGGTCTCACCTGTGAACAGCGACCGGGTTTGGGCCATCGTGGAGGCCAAATCGGGCGGGGTGTTCCGCTCTGACGACGCCGGAAAGACTTGGCAAAAAGTGAACGAAGACCGCAACCTGCGCCAGCGGGCTTGGTACTATTCCCGCATCTACGCCGATACCAAAGACGAAAATACGGTCTATGTGATGAACGTCAGCTACCATAAAAGCACCAACGGCGGGCGAAGTTTCCAATCGTTGAACGCCAACCACGGCGACCACCATGACCTTTGGATAGCACCGGAAGACCCCCGCCGCATGATCATCGCCGACGACGGTGGCGGCCAAGTGAGCTACGACGGCGGCGATACCTGGAGCACTTACGAAAACCAGCCGACGGCGCAGTTCTACCGGGTGACGACGGACAACCATTTCCCCTACCGCATCTATGTTGCGCAGCAAGACAACAGCGCATTGCGCATAGCGCACCGAACGCAAGGCGGCAGCATCGGCACCGACGACTGGGAGGGCACGGCGGGCTGCGAATGCGGCTTCATCGCCGTTGACCCCAGCAACAGCGACATTGTGTATGGCGGCTGCTACGACGGCATCATCGAGCGGCAAGACCATAAAACTGGCTTCAACCGCAGCATCAACGTTTGGCCGAACAACCCGATGGGGCACGGGGTGAAGGACATGAAGTACCGCTTCCAGTGGAACTTTCCCATCTTCTTCTCGCCGCACGACCCGAAGAAACTCTACACGGCCAGCAACCACCTGCACATGACCACCAACGAGGGTCAATCCTGGGAGGTCATTTCGCCCGACCTCACCCGAAACGACCCCACGAAGCAGGAGTCGTCCGGCGGCCCCATTACGAAGGACAACACCTCGGTGGAATACTATTGCACCATTTTTGCGGCAGCGGAAAGCCCACGGGTGCCGGGCCTGCTCTGGACGGGCAGCGACGACGGCCTCGTGCAGGTGAGCCGTGACGGCGGCAAAAATTGGGACAAAGTGACGCCCCCCGGTATGCCCGAATGGATAATGATTAACAGCCTGGAGCCAAGCCCATTTGAAGATGGCGGCTGCTACGTGACGGCTACCAACTACAAGAACGGCGACTACCAGCCTTACCTTTACAAGACTAATGATTTTGGTAAAACATGGGTCAAAATTGTCAACGGCATTGACAACCAGCATTTTACGAGGGTGGTCAGGGCTGACCCCAAGCGCCGGGGGCTGCTCTACGCTGGCACCGAGACGGGCATGTACCTAAGTTTTGATGATGGGGCAAACTGGCAGCCGTTCCAACTCAACCTGCCCATCGTGCCCATCACCGACCTTGCCGTGAAGGACGACAACCTCATTGCGGCCACGCAGGGCCGCAGCATTTGGATAATTGACGACCTCACCGTGCTGCACCAGCAGGCGGACGATATTGCTGCGCAAAAATTCCACCTCTACAAACCAAAGGATGCCTACCGCATGGACGGCTTTCAGGTAAAAGACCTCAAAACCGAAGGCACGAACCACCCCGGCGGCGTGAACGTCCATTTTTACTTGCCCAACTTGGACACCGCTAAAACGGAGGTAAAACTGGCCTTCCTCGACAGCAGGGACAGCCTTATCCGCCAATTTTCAACGAAGGCCAAAGAGGCCAAGGACAAGTTCTCGGTGAAAAACGGGGGCAATACCTTCACTTGGAACACCCGCTACCCCGACGCCAAATCGTTCGAAGGGATGATACTCTGGTGGGCTGGCACCGCTGGCCCGAAGGCATTGCCTGGCAATTACAAGCTGCGGCTCACCGTGAGCGAAGCAACCCAAACTGCCGATTTCCTAATCTTGAAAGACCCCCGCTCTCCTGCTTCCGACCCCGAGTTGCAGCGCCAGTTCGACTTCCTGATTGGGGTCAGGGACAAGGTGACAGAGGCGCACAAGGCCATCCTCGACATCCGTGACCTGCGCTCGCAGGTGAAAGGATTCACGGGCCGCCTCAGTAAGGACGACGCCAACCACAAGCCCCTGCTCGACCTCGCCAACCAGATGGACTCCATTATGACCAAGGTCGAAGAGTCGCTGTACCAAACCAAAAACAAGTCCGGCCAAGACCCGCTGAACTTCCCCATCCGCCTGACGAACAAGCTCGGCCACCTCACCGCCCTCACCTCCGGCGACTATCCGCCTACCGAGCAGGCTGTCGCCGTGCAGCGGGAACTGGCTGCGGAGATTGACAAATGGCTTGGGGAATTTGCGAGGGTGAAAACGGAAATGCTGCCGAGGTTCAACAAGCTGATACGGGAAAAGGAGGTGGATGCGGTGCGGTTGAAGAAGGAGTGAGGGGTTTGGCCGTTGGCTTTTGGCTGTTGGCTATTGGCAAATGACCAACAGCTAACAGCGAGAATCCTATATTTGCCCCATGACCGAAGCACAACCCTTCTCGCAGCCTACCCGCCAATCATCGGCAGCCATCATCTTCATACTTGGTGGGGTGCTAAAGATGCTGGTGCGACAGCTTTGGGTCATCATTTTGGTCTTCTTTTTCAACCGGAAGGGAACGGGGTTTAATGGCTACACGCTCTTCTTCCTGGGGCTGGCTGGCTTCTCGGCACTCATGTCGCTGCTCAATTATTTCAAGCTCGTTTTTTATATCAAGGACGGCGAACTGGTGCTCGAAAAAGGCGTCATCCGTAAAGTAAAAATCAACGTACCGCTCGACCGGGTGCAGACCGTCAACTTCCGGCAAAGCCTCCTCCACCAATTCTTCAACGTTGTCGCCGTGGACATAGACACCGCTGGCTCGGCGGGCAAGGAGTTCAGCCTCCACGCCCTGAGCAAGGTGCAAGCGGAGTTGCTGCGGGAAACAGTCGGCAAGGGGCAGGTTGAAAGTTCGACAGTACGACAGGTAGCAAGTCTAGCCCCGACCTTAGGGGATGGGAGTTCAGAGACCGAGGCCTTTGAAATCATTGGGATCCAGGTGGGGGTGCAGGGGCTGGATCCAGGTGGGGGTGCAG